>DATNHZ010000001.1:0-3035 GCA_035604655.1 Steroidobacteraceae bacterium
GTCGGCGAGCCGCGCGAGGCGTGGCCGCTCGGTCTGGGCTCGCTCGAGGAGACGCACGATACCGGCGAGCACCGTCGACTGCCCGACCGCGGTCAGGCGGACGTCGACCGGTGCGCCGGTGTTGACCGCACCGGCGATCACGCTCGCGCCCTGCGACTTGACGACCGGCAGCGATTCGCCGGTCAACAGCGCCTCGTCCGCCTCGGTCGTACCGCGTTCAACGATGCCGTCGGCGGGAAAGCACTCGCCGACCGGCACGAGCACCCGATCCCCGGTGCCGAGGGTCGAGACGGGCACGCGCTCGCGCCCGCCCGCACCGAGCCTCAGGGCTGTGGCCGGCACGAGGCGCAGCAGCGCCTCGCCGGTCGAGCCGGCGCGATGGCGCGCCAACATTTCGACATAGCGACCCAGCAGCAGCAGGAAAATGAACATCACGACCGAGTCGAAATACACCTCGCCGCGCCCGGCGAGCGTGTTCCACGCGCTCGCGATCCACGCGAGACCGATTCCGAGTGCCACCGGCAGGTCCATCCCCACCTGGCGTGCCGCGAGGGAGTGATAGGCGCCGGCGAAGAATGGACGACCTGCATAAATGAGCACCGGGGTTGTGACCACGAGGCTGATGATGCGCAGATACTCGCGGATGACCGGGTCCATGCCGTCGACGGCGCCGACGTAGAGCGCGACGGCGATCATCATCACCTGCATCATGCCGAAGCCCGCGACGGCGAGGCGTTTCAACGCGGCGCGGCGTTCGCGGGTCGCGACGGCCAGCGTGTCGGTCGCGCCGAGCACGTGCGGTCGGTAGCCGAGCGCGGCGATCGCGCGCAGCAACGTCGCGAGCGATGCACGTGCCGGTTCGAAGGCAATCTGCGCGCGCGCCGTGGCAGGGTTGACGCTGGCGCGCACGACGCCCGGCAGCTGCGCGAGCCGCTGGCCGATCAGCCAGCTGCAAGCCGCGCAGCGCAGCCCCTCGACGAGCAGGTTGACGACCGAGTGCTCGCCGTCCTGACCGAGCAGCGGGCGCTGCACGTCCGGCCGGTCATACGTCGACCACAGGTCGTCATCGCCCGCCACCGGCCGCGGACCGGGCGCCGATCGGTAGCGATAGTAGTCTCCGAGCCCGGTAGCGGCGATCAGCTCGGCAGCGGCCCGGCAGCCGATGCAGCACACGCTCTGTTCGCGGCCATCGACGGTGACCGCCAAACGGGCACCCGGCAGCACCGGCTCGCCGCAATGAAAGCAGGGTGCGGCACCGGCCTCGGTCATGAACCGGGACCCTGCCGCAGAGTCAGGGTCCGCGGCACGTCGAGGAACTCACCGGTCAGGCGCCAGGCGCGGTCGGGCGGGAAGATCTCGATGGACCAGTGGCCAGGCGCGAGCGACGGGAGCCTCGCGGCATAGTTGCCGGCCGCGTTCGCCTCGAGGTCGATCCGCTGATCGAGCCCGGCGCCGGAGGTGTGCGTGAGCACGGCGATGAGGGTGGCCGGCTTCACCGCGCCGTCCGCGCCCGGCCGCGACAGGCGCGCCTCGAGTGTGGCGTCAATGGTGCGGAGCTCGACCTCGACTTTGCCTCGTAAGGCCGGCTGGTCACGGACCGGGTCCCGGTGAATCGCCGATGCGGGTTGGCCAAGTTGGTCAGCGACCTCTGGGTCGGCGCCGCGTGCGGCAAGCACGGCACTGGTGACGGCGCCGATCACCGCGAGCAGCGGCAGCGTGATCACGAGCCAGACGATGGGCTCGCGGTGCCAGGGACGCTCGACCGGGCGAGGTGGGCTGCGAGATTGCGGCATGACTGTCCTTGCGCCTCACGGCGCGATGAAACGGGCCTTTTCGACCACCCGCACCTCCGGTGCATCCGTGGCCGCGAGCTCGAAGCGGATGGTTCGCCCGCCGCGAATGGTGCCGGCCGGCACCGCCACACGCACCGGCAGCGTATAGACCTCTCCGCCCTCGACCCGCCAGCTGGTGGCGGCTTCCCTGACCCGCGCGCCATCGATTCCGGTCACGGCAAGCGCGAACGTATGCGGGGCCTGGTCCTTGTTGAGGATCCGCAGGTTGTAGACGTTCTCGATCTGATTGTCCTCGGTTTCGCGGTACAGCGCATTGCGATCGCGGATGACGTCGAGCCCGACGGTGCTACGCGTCAACAGCCCTACGACCCCCGCCACGAAGATCACCGCGAGCAGCGTCGCGTACACCAGCGTGCGCGGCCGCAGCAACCGCGATCGCCTGCCGTCGAGCGCATTCTGAGTCGCGTATCGCACGAGGCCGCGAGGGTAGCCGACCTTGTCCATCACGGAGTCGCACGCATCGGCACACGCGGCGCAGGCGATGCACTCGTACTGCAGGCCCTCGCGGATGTCGATGCCGGTCGGGCAGGCCTGTACGCACAGCGTGCAGTCTATGCAGTCGCCGAGTCCCTTGGCTTTGTAGTCGACGGTGCGGGCGCGCGGGCCGCGGGGCTCGCCGCGGGTCGCATCGTAGGTGATGATCAGCGTGTCCCGGTCGAACATCGCGCTCTGAAAGCGCGCGTAAGGGCACATGTACTTGCACACCTGTTCGCGCATGTATCCGGCGTTGGCATAGGTCGCCGCTCCGTAGAACAGCGTCCAGAACAGCGGCCAGCCGCCCAGCGACAGCGTCAGGAAGTCGCGCGTCAGCGGCCCGACCGGCGCAAAGAAGCCGACGAAGCTGAGCCCGGTCCAGAGCGCGAGCGCGAGCCACGCGGCTTGCTTGGTTGCTTTGCGCGCGATCTTGCCGACGCTCCAGCGTGCGGCATCGAGCTTGATGCGCCGCGCACGGTTGCCTTCCGCCATGCGCTCGATCCAGACGAACGCCTCGGTCCAGACGGTCTGTGGGCAGGCGTAGCCGCAGAACACGCGGCCGGCGAGCGATGTGACAAAGAACAGCGACAGCCCTGCGAGCACCAGTATCCAGGTCAGGAAGATGAAGTCCTGTGGCCACAGCACCAGACCGAACAGCCAGAACTTGCGGGCCGGCAGGTCGAACAGCACCGCCTGGCGTCCACTCCA
>DATNHZ010000002.1:0-9010 GCA_035604655.1 Steroidobacteraceae bacterium
GGCGGCGACAATCCGGACCCGGGCGCCGGCGATACTCGAGGCCAACGCGCGTGATCTCACCGCCGCTCGCGGCCGCGGCCTCGGTGCGCCATTGCTCGACCGGCTGCGGCTCGATGCGGTGCGCATTGAGGCGATGGCCGACGGTCTGGAGCAGATCGCCGCGCTGCCGGACCCGATCGGCGTGGTCACGGCGCAGTGGTCGCGGCCCAACGGCCTCAAATTCCAGCGCGTGCGCGTCCCGCTCGGTGTGGTCGGCATCATCTACGAGAGCCGCCCCAACGTGACCGCCGACGCCGGCGCCGTGTGCCTCAAGTCCGGTAATGCCGTCATCCTGCGGTGCGGCTCCGAGAGCTTCCACTCGAGCCGGGCCATCCATGCCTGCCTTGAGGCGGGTCTCGAGGCCGCGGGACTGCCGGTCACTGCAATCCAGCTCGTGCCCACCGCGGATCGCGACGCCGTCGGTTACCTGCTCGCCGGCATGGCCGATTACATTGATGTCCTGGTGCCGCGCGGCGGCCGCAGCCTGATCGAACGGGTGCAGCGGGAGGCGCGGGTGCCGGTCATCGGCCACCTCGACGGCAACTGCCACGTCTACGTTGACCGGGACGCCGATCTGCGCATGGCGCGCGAGGTCGTGCTCAACGCCAAGCTGCGACGCACCGGCGTGTGCGGCGCGGCCGAGACGCTGCTCGTTGATCGCGGCGCCGCCGCGACGCACCTCGCGCCGCTGATCCGGGCACTGCTCGACGCCGGTTGCGAAGTGCGCGGTGACGAGGCCTGCCGCGCGGTCGATCGGCGGGTGCGTCCGGCGACGGAGGACGACTGGTACACGGAGTATCTGGACGCGATCATCGCCGCGCGCCTGGTCGACGGGGTGGAAGGCGCGATCGAGCACATCTCGCGTTATGGGTCGGCACACACGGAGTCAATCATCACCGAGAATGCCGCCACCGCCGAGCGCTTCCTGGGCGCCGTCGACAGCGCCATCGTGCTCCACAACGCCTCCACCCAGTTCGCCGACGGCGGCGAGTTCGGCATGGGCGCAGAGATCGGCATATCGACGGACAAGTTTCATGCCCGCGGGCCCGTGGGCGTCGAACAGCTGACGAGCTACAAGTACGTGGTGCGCGGCAGCGGCCAGGTCCGGCCGCCCTGACCG
Organism: Steroidobacteraceae bacterium; assembly: GCA_035604655.1. Lineage (GTDB taxonomy): Bacteria > Pseudomonadota > Gammaproteobacteria > Steroidobacterales > Steroidobacteraceae > CAIKZZ01. The sequence goes on from DATNHZ010000002.1 coordinate 1,160, forward strand.
TCGCGCCGGAGCCAGTTCAGGCCGGCGCGAAGTCTGCGCTGAGCGCCGCGAGGCCGCCGCGCAACGACCAGGCGTCCGGAATCCCGGCGCGGCGCAGAACCTCGGCCGCGGCCCTCGAGCGCTGGCCGCGGGCGCACACCAGCAGATAGCGGCCGGCCGCGTCCAGTTGCCGCGGGTCCGCGACCAGGCGATCGAGCGGAATGTGCCGATGCGGACACGGGGCCGGCCGCTCGGCCCTCTCGCGCGCGTCGCGGACGTCGATGACCGTGAAGCCGTCAGCCGCGGCCGCGGCCAGCGCCGTGGCCGGCAGCTCCAGGTCCTCGATGGTCGCGGCCGCCACGGGCAGCCGTGCGCAGCTACGGCCCGCGCACTCGGGAGCGCGACGCGCCTTGATCCGCTGCATGTCGAGCGTGCCAAGATCGACGAGCACGACCGCGTGCTCGGCGGGCGTCGCTACTCCGAGCACGAGCTTCAGAACCTCGAGCGCCTGCAGGCTGCCGAGCACCCCCGGCACCGGCCCGAGGACTCCGGCCTCGGCGCAGTTGCCGACGAGCCCGTCGCGCGTCGCTTCCGGCCACACGCAGCGCAGGCACGCGCCGCCGGGCCTGACGACCTGCAACTGGCCCTCATATTGGTACACGCTCGCGAGCACCGCCGGCTTGCCGAGCCGCACGGCGACATCGTTGACCGCGAAGCGCGTCGTGAAGTTGTCGCTGCAGTCGACCAGGACGTCGTAGCTTTCCGCGAGCAGCTGCAGGCCGGGCGCATCGGCGCGCTCCACGTAGGCACGCACGTCGACCTCGGGATTCAGCGAGCGCAGCCGCTCGGCCGCGAGCAGGGCCTTGGGCCGGCCGACGTCGGCGAGGGCATAGAGCGTCTGCCGCTGCAGGTTCGACGGCTCGAGCAGGTCGCCGTCGACGACGCCGAGCGTTCCCACTCCGGCACCGGCGAGGTACGTCAGGACCGGCACACCGAGGCCGCCGGCGCCGATCACCAGCACCTTCGCTGCACGCACTCGCGCCTGGCCCGCCGGTCCCACCTCCGGCAGCACGACCTGCCGCGAATAGTCCGGCCTCGGCAGGCCCGCCGGATGCGCGGCGCCCGCCGCGCTCCCCGCATGTCCGTGCCCGTGGTCGTGACCGGAGGGGTCGGGCACCGCCGCGCAGCGCTCGCAATTGACCCAGCCCGAATCGCCGTCCGCGTAGTACTCCTTCTTCCAGATCGGTACGCGGTGCTTGACCTCGTCGATGATGTAGCGACAGGCCGCCAAGGCCTCGCCGCGGTGGGCGCTGCTGACACCCACCCAGACGGCGAGTTCGCCCAGCGCAAGTGTTCCGACGCGGTGCGCGCACCGGGCACGACGGACACCGAAGCGGCGTATCGCTTCAGCGACGATCCGCTCGCCTTCCTTGATTGCCAACTCCGCATACGCCTCATATTCGAGGCGGTCGACCGCGCGGCCGTCGTTGTGGTCACGCACCCAGCCTTCGAAGCTCGCGTAACCACCGGCGGCGCGATCCTCGAGCGCAGCGCGCAGCGCCGCTGTGTCGAGCGGCCGATCGCTGAACTCGAAGCCGGCCATCTCAGCCCCCGGCGACCGGCGGGATGAACACGACCCTGGCGCCGTCGGCGAGCGGGGCCTGCCAGTCGGCGAACTCCCCGTTGATCGCGACCCGCAGCTGCGCCGCTCCGAGCGTGAGTCCGTGGCGCGTGCGAAGCTCCTCATAGAGTGCCGCGGCCGTGGTCGCGCGCGTGGTGACGCGCTCCTCGCTGACCCCCGCCTGCTCGCGGAGCACCGCGTAGTACTGGACCTCGATCGTGCTCATGGTGCTGAGCCATCCGCGCGCGCAAGCGCGGCCGCATAGTCGGCAGGAGTATTGACGTTGGCGAGCGCACCGGGAACGGCCAGCTCGAGCAGCCGTGCCGGGTGCGCCAGCAGGAACTTGCGCGGGCAGCTGCGGCCGCTGGCAACGAAGGCGGCGAGCGGTTCCCGGCTCCGTGGCTCCCAGATTGCGCACAACGGTTCCGGCAGCCCGTCCTCGCTGCTCCTGTAGGCAGTGGCGAGCACGGTCGGATCACGCCGCGCGACCAGACGCTCGAGCGTGGCCGCATCGAGCAGCGGCAGGTCGACCGCAACCACGAGCCACGCGTGCTCAGGCCGAGTCTCGAGGGCCGCAAGGATTCCCGCGACGGGGCCCGCGTCCGTCAGGCGGTCGATGACCTGCGGCCAGCGCGCGCGCTCCGCCTCGGTGGTCTGATCGGCGCGGACCGACACGAAGGTCTCCGACGCGTGGCGACCGACGAGCCGCACCGCGCGCGCCAGCTGGGTCTCGCCGCCGAAGGCCAGCGTCGCCTTGTCGCGCTGCATCCGCGTGCTGCGCCCGCCGGCGAGCACCAGACCCGCGAGCCAAGGTTCAGCGGTCACCGCAGGCCCCGTGGTCGCTCTTGCCGCCGCGCTTCGCGAGCAGCCGGGTGTCGGCGATCACGATGTCGTGCGACAGCGCTTTGCACATGTCGTACACCGTCAGCGCCGCCACGCTCGCCCCGGTCAGCGCTTCCATCTCGACGCCGGTGCGGTGGTGGACCCCGACCTCGCAGCGGATGACGACTTCATCGCCGTCGGCCTCGATGTCGATCCGGCAGCGCTCGAGGCCGAGCGGGTGACAGAAGGGGATCAGCTCGTGCGTGCGCTTGGCGGCCATCGTGCCCGCGATGATCGCCGTATGAAAGACCGGACCCTTGGCCGTCGCGTATCCCGACTCGCGAAGTACGGCTGCGACAGCCGCCGGCAGCCGGACGCGCGATTCGGCGACGGCGCTGCGCGCCGTCACCTCCTTGGCACCCACGTCGACCATGGCCGGGCGTCCCTCGTCGCTGACGTGCGTGAGCGTGCTCATTAGCCCCCGATGTAGTACATCTCGATCTTGTGCTCGGTGCCGGACGCGCGCGCCTGCGCCCTGCTTTCGCTGTACCGATCGGCCCGGCCAAGCCAGGCCGAGCGAATGAGCTCCGTGAGGGTCGCGTCGTCGGCGCCGGCGCGCAGCGGGGATCTGAGATCGAGCCCGTGCGTCGCAAACAGGCACGTATACAGCACGCCCTCCGACGACAGGCGGGCCCGCGTGCAGGCGCCGCAGAACGGCTGGCTGACCGAGGAGATGAAGCCGATTTCCCCGCCTCCGTCGGCGAACGCGTAGCGCTCCGCCACCTCGCCGCGGTACCCGGCGGCCACCGGCACCAATGGCCAGCGCGCGTGAATCGCCGCGTGCAGCTCGCGAGACGGGACTACGCGGCCGCGATCCCAGTGATTGCGGGTACCGACGTCCATGTATTCGATGAAGCGGACGACCACCGGTGTGCCGCGGAAGCGCTCGGTCAGCGGCAGCACCGTATGATCGTTGACCCCGCGCTGCACGACGCAGTTGATCTTGACCGGCGCGAGGCCGGCAGCGATTGCCGCCTCCACGCCCTCGAGGATCTCCGCCGGGTTGCCGAACCCGCCCGACATCGTCCGAAAGACCCCCGGGTCGAGCGAATCAAGGCTCACCGTCACGCGCCCGAGGCCCTGCGCCTTGAGCTCCTCGGCGAGGCGCGCGAGCAGTACGCCGTTGGTAGTCAGGGCGACGTCCTCGACGTCGGGGAGCGCCGCGAGGTCACCGACGAGCTCCGGCAGCCCCGCCCGGAGCAGCGGTTCGCCGCCGGTCAGCCGCAGCTTGCGTACCCCGAGCCCGACAAACAGCCCGGCGAGGCGGGTGATCTCGGAAAATGACAGCCGCTCGGCGGCACCGAGGAAGCGGTAGCCCTCGCCGAAAGTCTCCTTCGGCATGCAGTACGGGCAGCGGAAGTTGCAGCGGTCCATGACCGAGATCCGCAGGTCGTGCATGGCCCGTCCGCGGCGGTCGAGCGGTGCCTTCGGATCGTGCAGGGACACAACGGGCGTCATGGTCACCAAGTGTAGAACGGCGCGAGGCTGCCTGGTTCCCACCGGGATGCCGGCGCGAGTTCGACGAACCCGGAAGTGCCTGCCAGCGCTGCGAAATCCCCCGAGCCGTGGGTCGGATGGGGGGTGAGCGCGCCAGGCCGGTCACCGCCTTCGAGCAGGTCGACCGGCAGGAACGTCGTCAGCCCATGGCGTTGCTCCCAGCGCGCCGCGAGTGGCGCGAACGCCGGCCCGGGCGGAACACCGCCGACCAGTCGCACCAGCGCCGGCACCACGTAGCGAATCAGGCAGACCAGCGTCGAGACCGGGTTGCCCGGCAGCGCAAACACTGTGCGCCCGTCCGGCCGGGTTCCGAACCACATTGGCTTGCCGGGACGCTGCGCGACCTTGTGGAACACCTGTTGGACGCCGAGCTCGGCCAGCACCCCGGGGATGTGATCGAAGCGACCAGCGGAGACGCCGCCGCTCAGAACGAGGGCGTCGTGGGTTTCGAGATGACGGGCAAGCGCCGCGCGGATCCGAGCCGGATCGTCGGTCACATGATCGTCGGTCAACCGCCCGAAACCGTGCTGTCGAAGCGTGGCGGCGATGCCGTATGCGTTCGAGCGGCGTACTTGCCACGCGGCTGGCCGTGTCCCTGGCGGTACCAGCTCATCGCCAGTCGAAATGACGGCGATCCGCGGCTCGCGACTCACGAGCAGCGAGGTGCGACCCGCCGATGCGGCGATCGCGATCTCGGGCCCGCGCAGGCGGGCGCCGGAGGCAAGCAGCTGCGCTCCGGCGCGGGCGTCGGTCCCTTGCCGGTGGACGTTGCCGAAGGGGGTTACGCTCGCGGTGTCCGCGACGCACGCGACGCCGTGTTGCACCGCGACGTCCTCGACTGGCACGACCGTGTCCGTGCCTGGTGGCAGGACCGCGCCGGTCATGACCTCGAGGCAGGTTCCCGGAGCGTCGAGCGTGGCCGGTGGCGCGCCGGCGGCGACCACGCCGGCGATCCGGAACGATCGCCGGCCGCCCGCGAATTCGGACTCCACGAAGGCGATGCCGTCCATCGCCACGCGGTCGAACGGTGGCTGATCGAGGTCAGCGAGGATGGCCTCGCGGAGCACCCGGCCGTCGGCGCGCTCGAGCGGGCAGGCCTCGGAGCCGAGCGGCGTCAACCGCGCCGCGATCGCGGCCTCGGCCTGGTCCGGGGTCAGCATCGACCTGCACCGCTACTTCTTCGCCTGCGCGTCCTTGAAGGCGTGGAGCTGCACGTTAAAGGTTTCCGCGACGGTCTCCTCGTCGGTGACCGCGGCGTTGTGCTTCGCGACTCTGGCCTTCTCGCGGGCGTCCTGCTCCTTCTTCTGGGCATCCGTCAGCTTCGTGCCTGCCGGTGCCGGGGGGTTCTCCTCGTCGACACACTTCAGATAGGTATCCATGGCCGCCATGAACTGTTTGACACCCTTCTGCGCCGTCACCATTTCCTCAAGCTTGGCGGTGGCGCCATCGGGGAACGGGCCGGGCTTCGGGGGATAATCGCAGGCCGCGAAGCTGGATGGGGCCGCCGCAAGGGCTCCGAGCGCGACCAGGGACGCGCAAACTCTCGGGTACCGACTCATTGAGAAACCTCGCTCCGCGGCCGACATGGCCAGCGCTGGCTGTCCAGTCTAAATGAGTTCGAGGCCGCGGGGCGATCTGCGACGTGCAATTCGTGATTGCCAGCGGGGTACAACGCCTCCGGTGTGGCCGGTACGATCGGGCCACACCGTGAGTTCCATCCTCGACCTCGAGCGAGCCGCCCACCCGGGGCGCGGCGTCCGCCGCGGGCACATCCCGATCCCGGTCGGCCAAGGGCGGTTCACGGCCGGCGGGCAGCCGCCCGCGCGCCGTGAGGATCTCGCGGCGGCGGACGCCGGTCCAAGCGGCGCCCGATGAACGGCGCACCCGTGACCGCCGACTGGACTCCGGGCCGGGCCGTTCCGGTCGCGCCCGGTGTGCGACGGGTGCTGGCGCCAAACCCGGGCCCCATGACCGGTTCGGGCACCAACACGTACCTCGTCGGCCGTGAACGCCTCGTTATCCTCGATCCCGGGCCGGCGATCGACAGCCACGTCGCTGCGATCCTCGCGGCGGTTGGCGGGGCGAGGGTCGTCGCGATCGCGGTCACGCACACGCATCGCGACCACTCACCCGCGGCTGCGCCGCTGCACGCGGCGCTCGGCGCACCGCGCCGCGGCGCGGTGCCACGCCATCGGGAGTTCCACGATCCCAGCTTCGTCGCTGACCTGCCGGCCGGTGACGGTTGCATCCTCGCCACCGATGTCGGTGAGCTCGTCGCGGTCGCAACGCCCGGCCATGCCTCGAACCACCTGTGCTGGTTTGAGCCCGCCGGACGCCGGCTGTACACCGGCGATCACGTGCTCGGTACGGTCTCGCCGGTGATCTTGCCGCCCGACGGGGACATGACGGAGTACCTCGATTCGCTGGCGCGACTCGACGCGCTCGACGCGCAGGCAATCCTGCCGGGCCATGGGCCGGTCCTGGCCGAGCCGAAAGTGGTGATCGCTGCGCTCGTCCGGCACCGGCAGATGCGCGAGGCCCGGGTACTCGCGGCGCTGCGGGACCTGGGCCCGGCCTCGATCGAGACGCTGCTGCCTCATGTCTATGCGGACGTCGATCCGGCGCGGCACGCCATCGCCCGCTACTCACTCGAGGCGCACCTGCTCAAGCTCGAGCGCGAATGCCGGGCTCGTCGCGACGACGGCCGCTGGCAGTCGCAGTGAGCGGCATCGGAATTCGCCTCGAGCGCGTCGGGCTCGAGCTCAACGGACGCGCGATTCTCGCGGGCATCAATCTCGACCTGCCACCGGGCGAACACGTGCTGCTGCTCGGCCCCAACGGTGCCGGCAAGACTCAGCTGCTCAAGCTACTCGCCGGCGAGCGCTGGCCGACGCCGACCGGGCGCGAGCACCGGACCTATTACGATCGCCGCGGGCGGACGCTCGAGCTTTCCGAACTCCTGCCGCGCATCGCGCACGTCGGCGGCGAACGCCAGGACAAGTATCTGCGCTACGACTGGAACTTCAGCGTCGAGCGCGTCGTCGCGACCGGCTGCCACGGCGGTGACCGCCCGATCGTCGCGCTGCGCGCCCCGCAACGACGCCGGGTCCGCGGCCTGCTGCAGCGGCTGAAGCTCTGGCGTCTCAGGCGGCGCCGGTTCCTGGCGCTGTCGTACGGGGAGCGGCGCCGGGTGCTGCTCGCCCGGGCGCTCGCCGGGCGACCGCGTCTGCTATTGCTCGATGAGCCCTACAACGGACTCGACAAGGACTCGCGTGCGCTCCTCGACCGCGAGCTGACGCGGCTGGCCGGCACGCGGCTGTCGGTCGTGCTGGCTGCGCACCGCGCCGTGGACGCGCCGCGAGGCTTCCGGCGGGTGCTCGCACTGAGCCGCGGCCGGCAGGTGTACGACGGCGAGCTCGGGGCGAAGGCGCAGCGCTGGCTGCGAGAGCCCGCGCAGCGGGGCGAGGCCCGGGCGCCGGCGCGAAGGCGTAGCCCGCGTGCCGCGGGGACCGACCGCGCGCTGGTCGAGCTTCGCGCGGTGAACCTGTACCGCGAGTATCGGCCGGTGTTGCGCGATCTCTACTGGACGATCGGCCCCGCCGAGCACTGGGCGATCGTCGGCGGGAATGGCAGCGGCAAATCGACGCTGCTGAGGTTCCTGTACGGGGACCTGCCGGCCGCACTCGGCGGCCACGTCGCGCGGCGTGGCCAGCCGCCCGGCACGCACATTGAGTCCTGGCGCCGGCGCGTCGGCTTCGTCTCGCCCGAGCTGCAGTCGGAATACCTCGAGCACGTCAGCGTCAGCGACCTCGTCGTCAGTGGCATGCGCGCCAGCATCGGGCTCGACCGGCCGGCGAGCCGTCGCGAGCGGG
>DATNHZ010000003.1:0-2582 GCA_035604655.1 Steroidobacteraceae bacterium
CGCGACGACCTCGCTCTCGGAGACCACGGCGACCTCGTCGCGGTCCAGCGCATCCGGCCAGATAAAGGACTCATCCACGCCCAGGAACGTGACCGCTTTTGAGATGTCGCTCATCCAGGTCAGCTTCTACGCGCCGAACGAGTCATTCTGGTACGGCTCATTGCCATCATCCCTGGCCAGGCGGCCGCAGCGGCGAGACAGCCGGGGCAGCCACGATCAGCAAGCGAACGGAGACAAGCCGTGTTAACACCGCCCGGAACCAGCCGCACCGCCGCTAGCTCGCCGCGCGCCTGGCCGTAGCGGCCGGGAAAATGGGTCGCTGCCAAGGCCCCCCGTCGGGCACCATAGCCAGGCTGGTTGCTCGGAATGGGAACAGATGACTGCACCTGAACATAGTCGCGGCTCACCGGCCCGGAAACGGGCGGTGCTGCTCGCGCTGCGCTACTACGGCCGCCAGATGGCCCGGCTCCGGCGCTTCACGGTGCCGGCGATGTTGCTGCCCGCGCTGGGAAACACGTGCATCTTCTACATCGCGCCGCTGATCGTCGCTCAGCTGGTCGGCCGCTTTGTCGCCCACGGGTCCGTCGGCATCGGCGCGGCGATGCCGTATGTGCTCGGCTTCGCAGGCGTGCTGCTTTTCGCCGAGATCTTGTGGCGGATCGGCATCCACTGCCTGAACCGCCTCGACGGTCGCGGAATCGAGAACCTCTACGTGATCGGCATGGACGAGCTGCTGGCGAAGGACGCGGCGTTCTTCCACGACAACTTCGCCGGTTCGCTGACCAAGCGGGTGCTGAGCTTCGCTTCCCGGTTCGAAGATTTCGCCGACAATCTGGTGTTCAACATCGTCGGCAGCCTTGTGCCGCTCGCGTTCGCGTCGGTGGTGCTGTGGCGCTACGACCCGTTGCTCGTCGTCGGGCTCATCGGCCTGATGGCGGTCACCGGCGCCGGTATCGCACCGCTGATCCGCCGTCGTCAGAAGCTCGTCGACCAGCGTGAGGAAGCGATCGCGCGCGTGTCCGGGCACGTGGCCGACAGCCTGATGAACATGGACACGATCCGCGCGTTCGCTGCCGGGGACCGGGAGGCCGCCGAGCACAGGTCGCGTGTGGCCGACCAGCGGCGGAAGTCGCTGCTGTCATGGGACTACGGGAACCTGCGCATCGACGCGCTGGTCGCGCCGATGTCCGTGCTGACCAACGTGCTCGGCCTGCTGCTCGCGGTCGCGCTCGGCGGAGGCAAGCACGGAATCGAGGCGATCATCGTGGCATTCACGTACTACTCCAACGCCACGCGGATCATGTTCGAGTTCAATCAGATCTACCGCCGTCTGGAGAGCTCGCTGACTGAAGCCGCGCAGTTCACCGAGTTGCTGCTCACGCCGCCGGCCGTGGTCGACCCGATCGCGCCCGAGCCGCTACGGCCGAAGGCGGGCGACGTCCGCTTGGAGCGCGTGACGTTCGCGCACGCGGGCGGACTGCCGTTGTTCACCGGCCTCGACCTCACCGTGCCGAGCGGGACCAAGCTCGGCCTGGTCGGCCGGTCGGGCGGTGGCAAGAGCACGCTGACTCGCCTGCTGCTGCGGATGATGGATGTCCAGGAGGGCCGGATCCTGATCGGCGGGCAGGACATCAGCAAGCTGCGCCAGTCGGATCTGCGCAGCCTGATCGCCTACGTGCCGCAGGACCCTGCGATGTTCCACCGGACGCTGCGCGACAACATCGCGTTCGCGCGCCCGCACGCGACCGACGCGGAGATCCGCCAGGCGGCGCATGCGGCGCACGTGACAGAGTTCGCCGACGCCCTGCCGGACGGATTCGGCACGATGGTCGGCGAGCGTGGCGTGAAGCTGTCCGGCGGGCAGCGGCAGCGAGTCGCGCTGGCCCGGGCGATCCTGCGTGACGCGCCGATCCTGCTGCTCGACGAGGCGACCAGCGCGCTGGACTCGGAGAGCGAAATCCTTGTCCAGCAGGCATTGTGGCGACTCATGGAGGATCGGACCGCGCTCGTGGTCGCGCATCGGCTGAGCACGGTCGCGCGCATGGACCAGCTGGTCGTGCTCGACCGCGGCCGGATCGTCGAGAAGGGCACGCACGAGGAACTGCTCCGTCTCGGCGGAACCTACGCCAGGCTGTGGCAGCACCAGTCCGGCGGCTTCCTGGACGACGACACGACGACAGCGATGCGTCCGGAGACCCCGAGGCTGAGCGCGTGAGCCCTCCCGCGGACCCATGCCGCCCGCCAGGCATGGAAAGCACTCGGGCCGAGCGCGCCGGCGGCACCGCCGACGGCACCGTCACCCGGCAAGCTCAGCGACATCCCGCTGGCTGAGCTACCGTCCTTTGCGCATGAGGCCGGTGGCTGCCGGGCGTGCGGAAGCGCAATCCTTCGACCGTATCGCCGCAGATCGTGACCGGCTGATCGAGCTGAACGGGCGTAAGGGCGCCGAGCCGGCAGGCCGGTGGCTGCACGGACTGCTGCCCGCGGCCGGCCGCCGGGCACTGGATCTTGGCTGCGGAACCGGGCATCATGCGATGTTGCCGGCAGAGAGCGGTCCGAGCATGCCGATGCTATCGATATCC
>DATNHZ010000004.1:0-5099 GCA_035604655.1 Steroidobacteraceae bacterium
CCGCCGCGGCAACCGCTTTCGCCTCAGCGGCGCCCGGGCGGACGCCGCCGCGCGAATCCTCGAGCAGCTGTATGCGCGCGCGAGCGACGGCATTGCGCCCGGCGATGTGCATCTCGCCATCCAGGAATCGGTGATGGCGACCGAGCGCGGGACGACTGCCGAGTCGGGCGGAAGTGAGGAGGAGGTTCACGTCCACACGCACCGCGGGCTCATACGTGCGCGCGGCGCGAACCAGTTGCAGTACCTGGCCCAGATTCGCGGCGCGGACCTGAGCTTCGGCATCGGGCCGGCGGGCACCGGCAAGACCTACCTCGCGGTCGCCTGTGCGGTCGAGTCGCTGCAGGCTGATCGCGTGCGGCGCATCGTGCTGGTGCGACCGGCGGTCGAGGCCGGCGAGCGCCTCGGGTTCCTGCCGGGCGACCTCAGCCAGAAGGTCGATCCGTACCTTCGCCCGATGTACGACGCCCTGTACGAGATGCTCGGTTTCGATCGCGTGATGCGGCTCATCGAGCGCAACGTCATCGAGATTGCGCCGCTCGCTTTCATGCGCGGCCGCACCCTGAACGATGCGTTCATCATCCTCGACGAGGCCCAGAACACCACCATCGAGCAGATGAAGATGTTCCTGACCCGCATCGGTTTCGGGTCCAGGGCGGTCGTGACCGGCGATGTGACGCAGACCGACCTGCCGGGCAACCGCGTGTCCGGCCTGATGCACGTCATCGACGTACTCGACGGGGTCAGCGGGGTCGCATTCACGTTCTTCACCTCGCACGACGTCGTCCGGCACCCGCTCGTACAGCGCATCGTGCAGGCGTACGAGCGTGCGGGTGACGGTCAGTGACGCTGTCGGTCGCGGTGCGGTTCGGTACGCGGCGCCCGTGGGTGCCCTCGCAGACGCGCCTGACCGAATGGGCGCGCCTTGCAGCCGGCAGGCGCGCCGCGCGCCTCGAGCTCGCGATCCGGGTGGTGACGCCCGCCGAGAGCCGGCGCCTCAACCGCGACTTTCGCGGCAAGGACCAGCCGACCAACGTGCTCAGCTTCCCGGCCGGCCCGGCAACCGCCGCGCCGCCCGCGGGACTGCTCGGCGACCTCGCGATCTGCGCGGGTGTCGTGGCGCGCGAGGCGCGCGCGCAGCACAAAGCCCTCCCGGCGCATTGGGCGCACATGGTCGTGCATGGCACGCTGCATCTGCTGGGCTATGACCACGAGGCCGAGCGCGACGCCCGGCGCATGGAGCGGCGCGAACGCGCACTGCTGACCCGGCTCGGCTTCCCCGATCCTTACCGGGTTGCCGATCGTGGCTGAACAGGAACGACCCGCCGAGCGCCGTGGCTGGCTGTCGCGCCTCAGGCAGCAGATGTCCGGCGAGCCGCAGGACCGCGAGGCGCTGCTCGAGGAGTTGCGCGAGGCGACCCAGCGCGGCCTGGTCGATGCCGATGCGCTCGAGATGCTGGAGGGCGTGCTGGCGGTCGGCGAGCTGCAGGTGCGCGACATCATGGTGCCGCGCTCGCAGATGACGGTCGTCGAGCGTGATGCGAAAGCGGAGCGGCTGCTGCCGGTCGTCGTCGAGTCCGGCCACTCGCGTTTCCCGGTCATCGGCGAGGATCGCGACGAGGTCGTCGGGATCCTGCTGGCCAAGGACCTGCTGCGCTACTACACGCAGAACAAGCTCGAGGAGTTCGACATCCGCGAGGTCGTGCGGCCGGCGGTATTCATTCCCGAGAGCAAGCGCCTGAACGTGTTGCTCAAGGACTTCCGCAAGAGCCGCCACCACATGGCAATCGTCGTGGACGAGTACGGCGGTGTCGCGGGCCTGGTGACGGTCGAGGATGTGATCGAGCAGATCGTCGGCGACATCGCCGATGAGTACGACGTGGAGGAAGATCACCCGATCCGCCGCGAGAGCGAGCGGCAGTTCACGGTGCGCGGCCTCACGCGGATCGCGGAGTTCAACGAGTACTTCGCGACCCGCTTCAGCGACGAGGAGTTCGACACGATCGGTGGCCTCGTGGCGCAGGCCTTCGGGCGCCTGCCGCGGCGCGGTGAATCGGTGCGGATCGGCGAACTCGAGTTCCGGGTCCTCAGGGCCGATCGGCGCCGGATCGACCTGCTGAGGGTCGTGGCCCCGCGCGACATCGTCCGCGTAGAAGAGCCCGGCAGCCGATGAGGGCGGCTGTGGCCGCGGGCGGCGCTGGCGCGGCCCTGAAGCGCCACGGTCCCTGGGTCGCGTTCGCGCTCGGCGCGCTGCAATCGCTGGCCTTCGCCCCGTTCGCGCTGTGGCCCCTCGGAGTTGCGTGCCTCGCGGCGCTGTGGTGGCTGTGGCAGGGCGTAGGCCCGCGCCGCGCCGCGCTGGCCGGATTCGGGTTCGGCGCCGGCCTGTTCCTCGCCGGCACTTACTGGCTCTACACCAGCATCCACGTCTTTGGCCAGGCGCCGCTCGCGCTCGCGCTGCTGCTGATGCTGGGACTCGTGGCAATCATGGGCCTCTACACTGCGGGCCTCGCGTGGCTCCTGATGCGTTTCGCGGCGGACCGACCGCTGCCGATGTTGCTTGCGGCAGTGCCGGCAGGCTGGGTGCTGCTCGAATGGTTCCGCGGCTGGTTCCTGTCCGGCTTCCCGTGGCTGGCGGTCGGGTACTCCCACCTCGACACGCCACTCGCAGGGTTCGCCCCCGTCGTCGGCATCTACGGCGTCAGCCTTGCCGTTGCCCTGACGGCCGGTCTCGTGCTGGCCTCGCTCGAGGTGCGCGGGCGGACCCGCGCGTTGCTGCTCGGCGCGGTCGCGGCGCTGTGGATCACCGGGGCGCTGCTCGGCCGGATCGACTGGACGACGCCTGCCGGCGCGCCGCTGACGGTTGCGATCGTGCAGGGAGCGATTCCGCAGGACCAGAAATGGCAGGCCGAGAACCGCGGCCATACGCTCGAGGTCTATCGGTCGCTGACCCAGCAGGCGCTCGGCGCGCGGCTGATCGTCTGGCCGGAGGCCGCCTTGCCGATTCTCTATCACGAGGCGGTGCCGTTTCTCGCGCCGCTGTACCGGGAGGCGCAGGCGCGGGGCTCGGATCTCATTCTCGGCGCCGTGCGCTACGACTTCGAGACGCAGCAGGTCCGCAACGGCCTCGTCGTGCTCGGCGCCGAGGAGGAGTGGTACTACAAGCGCCGACTGGTGCCGTTCGGCGAGTTCTTCCCGGTGCCGGGTTTCGTCCGCGAGTGGATGCGCCTCAAGAGCCTCGCCTACGTCGACTTCCTGGCAGGCGCGCGCGATCAGGGCGCGCTCGACGCCGCCGGCCAGAAGCTCGGGGCGACGATCTGCTACGAGGATGCCTACGCCTCGGAGCAGCTCGCCGTGCTCGCGGACGCGACGCTGCTCGTCAATGTCAGCAACGACGCCTGGTTCGGCGATTCGACGGCCCCGCACCAACACCTGCAGATTGCCCGCATGCGGGCGCTCGAGGCGGGTCGCTGGCTGATTCGCGCGACCAACAACGGCGTGTCGGCACTGATCGACCCGCGCGGCCGCGTCGCGGCGCGGACCCGGCAGTTCGTGCCGGAGGTCCTCAAAGGCGCCGTCGTTCCCCGGGCCGGGCGTACGCCGTATGCCTATCTCGGCAACTGGCCGGTGATCAGCGTCTGCTTCGCACTGCTGGTTGCGGTCGCGCCGTGGCGCCAGTGGCGCGGCGCGGGGCGCCGCTGAAGACGGATGCAGCACCGCGCATCGTGCGTGGCACCGACGGGCCCGGTGCGACCTTCAGGCCGTCCGTGGCGGCATCGGCCGGTCGCACGGCGCCGCGCGGGCGGCACGCGCCTGGTCCCGCTATGATTGCACGCTGATGGAGGGCTCCACGATGTCGGTTCAGAACCCGATGGGTACCGACGGCTTCGAGTTCGTCGAGTACACGGCGCCGGATCCGGAGCTGCTGCGACGACTGTTCGCCACCATGGGATTCCCGGCGATCGCCCGGCACCGCTCCAAGAACGTCACGCTGCACCGCCAGGGCGACATCAACTTCATCATCAATGCCGAGCCCACCGGCTTCGGCCAGCAGTTCGCGCGCGCCCACGGCCCGTCGGCCTGCGCGATGGCATTTCGGGTCAAGGACGCGGCGTTCGCCTTCCGGCGGGCGCAGCAGTTGGGTGCCAAGCCGGGACCTGCGAGCGCCGGCCCGATGGAGCTCAACATCCCGTGCATCGAAGGGATCGGCGGGAGCCTCATATACCTCGTCGACCGCTACGGCGAGCGCACGATCTACGACGTCGACTTCGTCAGTCTGTCGCCGGCGGCCGCGGATGCCGGCACAGGCCTCACCCTGATCGACCACCTGACCCACAACGTCCGCCGCGGCAACATGAACCTGTGGGCCGGATTCTACGAGAAGCTGTTTGACTTCCGCGAGATCCGCTACTTCGACATCGAGGGCAAGAAGACGGGACTGCTGTCCCGGGCGATGACCTCGCCGTGCGGCAAGATCCGCATTCCGATCAACGAGAGCCAGGACGACAAGAGCCAGATCGAGGAGTACCTGAGCGAATACCGCGGCGAGGGCATCCAGCATATCGCGCTCGCGAGCCGCGGGATCCTGGCGACCGTCGAGGTGCTGCGCGCCCGCGGGGTCGAGTTCCAGGACACGCCCGACACCTACTACGACGCGGTCGGTGCACGCGTCGTCGGCCATCGCGAGAACCTGGACGAGCTTAAGCGGCGGCGGATCCTGATCGACGGCAGCGCCGAGTCCGGGATCCTGCTGCAGATATTCACCAAGAACGTCATCGGCCCGATCTTCTTTGAGATAATCGAGCGCAAGGGCAACGAAGGCTTCGGCGAAGGCAATTTTCGCGCCCTGTTCGAGTCGATCGAGCTTGACCAGATGCGACGCGGAGTGATCTGAGATGCTGAATACGCTCGAGCCCCAGCCACCGGACGCGCTGCTCGGGGTGCTGGCCGCGTTCGCGGCCGACCCGGAGCCGGCGAAGCTCGACCTCGGCGTCGGCGTGTACCGGGACGCGAATGGCGTGACGCCGATCATGGCGGCGGTGCGTACCGCAGAGCGCGAGGTACTCGAGCGGCAGTCGACCAAGACCTACGTCGGCGCAGCCGGC
>DATNHZ010000005.1:0-4032 GCA_035604655.1 Steroidobacteraceae bacterium
CCGGCCGTTGCGCATCGAGCACGGTTCCACCGCAGTCGCCGCCAGAGCGACGGCTGCGAGTGAAGCGTACTCATCGCGATCGCGGGCTCGTGGGAAGCCACCAGCGCGTTCAGAAGGCGTAATCGAACGCCTCGAGGGCGATTAGCGCTGCCGCAGCAAGTCCCGACAGGTACACGAGTTCCATGGGAGGCTCCAACTGGCTAAAGAGATGAATTGTCGCGCTGCAGCAAGGATTTTTCGCTGCACTGCGTCACACTTTGTAATTGATTGATAATATTGATTAAGTGGACAGATTCACCCACACCGCCACCTACTGCACCGACATTGCCTGCCGTGTACGTACGCGCCTCGGGGCGACCCGCTGCGAGGCCCCGTGCTCAAGCTTGCAACGCGACGCGCCTGCCACGTACCCCGCGTTGTCGACTCAATTGCGAGGCTTCAGGCGATGGCACCGGCGGTAGGGACCGCGAGCGGCCGGACGGCCCGCATCACGCTGCTCGACGGCGGCACGGGACGCGAGCTGATGCGCATCGGCGCGCCGTTCCGGCAACCCGAGTGGTCAGCTCTTGCGCTGATCGAGGCGCCAGAATTTGTCACTCGCGTGCACCGTGCCTATGTAGAGGCGGGCGCCGACGTCATCACGACCAACAGCTACGCAATTGTGCCGTTCCACATCGGTACAGCGCGCTTCGCATCGGATGGAGCGCGTCTCGCTGCACTCGCCGGGCGGCTCGCGCGCGACGTCGCCGACGCCGCATCGAGACCGGTGCGAGTCGCGGGCTCGCTGCCCCCGGTCTGCGGCTCGTACCGAGCTGACTGGTTCGACCCCGAATTTGCACGTCCCGTCCTCGCGACCTTGGTCGACGGACTACGACCCGCGATCGATCACTGGCAGGCCGAGACCCTGAGCGCGATCGCCGAGGCAGAGCTCGTGCGAGAAGTACTCGGCCGCGATCCGAGGCCGCTATGGCTGTCATTCACGCTTAGGGATGAGCACGCGACGCCCGGGCGGCCACTGCTCAGGTCAGGCGAACCCGTAGGAGCAGCCGTCTCGGCAGCGATTCGGCTCGGCGCCGCAGCGGTGCTGTTCAACTGCAGCCAACCCGAGGTCATGGGCGATGCGGTCGACAAGGCCCGGGACGGGCTGACACCCGCTGGGCGAGTCGGCGATTGCGGGATCCCGGTCGGAGTCTACGCGAACGCGTTTGTGCCGCAGCGCGCGGATGCGGAGGCCAACAGCGGGTTTAGCATGATTCGGGCCGATCTGACGCCGGAAGGCTACCGTGGCTGGGTGGAGGATTGGCTAGAGCGTGGTGCGACGATCGTCGGCGGTTGCTGCGGGATCGGACCCGAGCACATCCGTGCATTACGCGAGGCCCTCGGCTCCTGGTGACGCACGCACCGAATGGCCGGTCACGCGCACGCCTGGAGCACAACTGCGACGCCTGACAGCACCGCGTTCCCCGAGAGCGGATCGCGGCGCTGATCGTCGAGCAGCGCATTCAGGTTCGCTCCAGGGCGTTTCTCGGCGACCCGGAGCGAGACACCGGGGAGGTTGTGGCCCCAGCCGTGCGGCAGGCTCACGACGCCGGGCATCACCTCGTCACTGACCTCGACCGGTGCCTCTACCGAACGATCGCCGGCTGTAAGCCGCGCACGCCCGCCCGTTGTAAGGCCGAAGCGCGCTGCATCCAGCGGATGGATGAGCACCGTGCAGCGGACGGGGCCTTTGGCAAGCGTTGGCAGGTTGTGCATCCAGCTGTTGTTTGACGCGAGCTGGCGCCGTCCTATCACGACGATGTCCGGCGGGGACTCGTCGAGTCGCGCGGCGGCGCGCGCGAGGTCCGCGATCAGTGGGGCCGGAGCCAGCTCGACTTTTCCCGATGGCGTGCGCAGGACTTCCGGAAGGCGCGGCTCGAGCGCGCCGAGGTCGATGCCTTCTGGGTGTGCCACCAGCGCCGCGAGGCTCAGCCCATTAGGTACCTGCCCGAACCGGTCGCCATACGGCCCCAGCCGCAGTGCGAGGTCTAGCAGTCGCTCCGGGCCCTGCCAGGGCGTCGGACGTGCGAGCAGCGCCGTCGCTTGCTCCTGCGGAAGGCTCTTTCGCACCTGCTCGGCGTAGATTTCGTCATCGACAAGTGCGAGATCGCCAGTCACGGGCGTTCCCTTGGCGATCGCGATCAGTTGGAGCATCGTCTGCCACTCCGCCGGCCGGGCGGCAGAATGCGGCCAGACGGCGGGTGAGTAACGGGCGCAGTTGCGGTACGCGAGTTGCGGGAACGGCACGTCGAAGTGCGATTCCTCCAGCGGGGACACCCCCGGAAGGATCACACGCGCATGGCGGCTGGTCTCGTTGAGGTAGATGTCCATGCTGACGAGCACTTCGAGCGTCTCGAATGCTCGCGCTACGCGTCCGCCATTCGGGACCGAGAGCACGGGATTGCCGCCGATCACGATCATCCCGCGGATCTGGCCCTCCCCGGGCGTCTCGATCTCCTCGGCCATACACGTCGCCGGAAACTCGCCGAACACTTCCGGCGCCTGCGAGACACGCGAGCGCCGCCGGCCAGTTGCGAATGGGCGCCGGGTGCCGGCGGTCGGCAGCGTATTGGTCGCGAAGGCGGCCGCCTTCGGGAACATCGCACCGCCCGGGCGGTCGAGGTTCCCGGTCAGGACGTTGAGGAGCTCGACGAGCCAGCTCGCAAGAGTGCCGAACTCCTGGGTGCATGTGCCGATGCGGCCGTAGACCGCGGCGCGAGGTGCGCCAGACAACTCGCGGCCGATATGGCGAATCGTCCCGGCCGGGAGCGCCGTCGCAGCGGCGACGCGCTCGGGCGTAAACGGCCGCACGGCCGCGATTGCCTCCTCGAGCCCCGCGACGTGACGGGCAAGACGGTCGAGGCGGAGGCGGTTCTCCTCGATCAGCGTCACCGCAATGCCAAGCAGCAGGAACACGTCCGAGCCCGGTCGCAGGAAATGATGCTCGTCCGCAAGCTCTGCGGTCTCGCTACGTCGTGGATCGATCACCACCAGGCGCCCGCCGCGGCGCCTGAGCGCGCGCGCCCGACCGCGAAAGTCGGGAACGGTCCAGAGGCTGCCGTTGGAGGCTGCCGGGTTCGCGCCCAGCACCAGCAGGTAATCAGTGCGGTCGATGTCGGGGACCGGAATCGTCAGCCCGCCGCCGAACATCATCGCCGCGGCCAGCTGCTTGGGCATCTGGTCGAGGGTCGAGGCGCTGAATACATTGCTGGTGCCGAGCGCGCGCACGAGCGGCGGCACGTACAGCGACAGCCCATATTTGTGCGCGACCGGGTTGCCGAGATAGACGCCCACCGACTGGCGCCCGTGCCTGGCGAGCAGCGGCGTCAGCAGTCGCTCGACCTCCGCATAAGCATCGGTCCACGATACGGGCTCGAAACGCTCGCCACGTTTGACGAGCGGTGTCTTCAGTCGATCGGGATCGTGGTGCAGGTCGCGAACCGCGACCCCCTTCGGGCAGATGTAGCCGTGGCTGAAGACATCCGCAGCGTGTCCGCGCACCGCGAGGATCTGGTCCCCGTCAAGCGAGAGCTCGAGCCCGCAACAGGCTTCGCACAGGGGGCAGATCCGGTGCGCGGTGTGAGGGGTGGTTGCTGTCATGGAACGCGCCTTACGGAGGTTGCAAAGGAGCCTGGCAGCGACGCCCTGGGACCATCTCCCCGGGGATCAGGGTACTGCGGATCGGTACATGCGTACACCGACCATCGGTTGGCCCGGACCCCGGGCGGCCGCGGCCTTGGGTACACTGAGGCCGGCAGATGGATGAGATGGATGCGCCCGCCGCCGCGCGCTTCGAGGAGCCTGAGTCATGGATTTCGCACCGAGCGCCCGAACGACCGACCTGATGGCGCGCCTCATCGCCTTCATGTACGAGCACGTCTATCCCGCTGAAGCGGTCTACGACGCACAGCTGCGCTCGCTCGGCACCAACCGCTGGCAGGTGCTGCCGGTGATCGAGGAACTGAAGATCAGGGCCCGCGCGGCGGGTCTGTG
>DATNHZ010000006.1:0-3329 GCA_035604655.1 Steroidobacteraceae bacterium
CGATCGCGGACATCGAGGCGCATGGCGCATCGATCGGCCGGATCGACGTCTACGTCCAGAACATCTTCAATCTCGACGATCCGCGCGAGAACCACGGGCTCTACAAGCTCGCCAATGAGCTGCACATCCGCTCGCGCGAGCGCACGGTGCGCCGGCAGCTGCTGTTCGCGAGCGGCGAGCCCCTGTCTGCCGAGCGGCTCGCGGAGACCGAGCGGATCCTGCGGTCGCGCGTGTATCTCAACGACGCATGGATCGTGCCGGTCGCCTACGATCCGGCGAGCAACGTCGTCGACCTCGCCGTCACCGTGCGCGACGTCTGGACGCTCAATCCCGGGGTCTCCATTGGTCGCAGCGGCGGTGCGAACCAGTCCAGCGTCCAGATCGAGGAGGAAAACCTGCTCGGCTTCGGCACCAGCCTCACGGTAAACCGGTCCCACACCATCGACCGGACGTCGACGACGTTCAGCTACTCCGACACCAACCTCGGCAGCGACTGGTGGCAGCTCGGTGTCAATTACTCCGACAACAGCGACGGCAAGGTCAAGGCACTGACCCTGGTCCGGCCGTTCTTCTCGCTCGACACGCACGAGTCCGGCGGGGTCATCGTCAACGATTCCACCAGCGTCGTCTCGCGCTACTCGAACGGCAGCATCTACGACCAGTTCAGCGTGCTCCACGACCAGGTCCAGGGCTACATCGGCGGATCGCCAGGGCTCGTCGACGGCTGGACACAGCGCTGGTTTGCCGGTGTGCGCTATGACGAAACGACGTTCAAGGAAGATCCCGCTGCAGTGATGCAGCCCGCCGCGCTGCCGGGAGACCGCAAATTCGTCTATCCATGGTTCGGCTGGCAGGTGATCGAGGATCGCTACGCCAAGACCGAGAATCTGGATCTGATCGGCCGCACCGAGGACCAGTACCTCGGGCGCTCGCTGTACGGGGAGCTCGGTTATTCGGCGCCGCCGTTTGGCGGCATCGGCCGCTCGTGGCTCGTGCAGGCCACGGCGTCGGAGGGGTGGCAGTCGGACGACCGTCGCTACCTGTTCCTGAACTCCGCACTCGCCGGGCGCATCGATGACGGCGCGGCGCACAACGTCAGCCTGAGC
This sequence comes from Steroidobacteraceae bacterium, assembly GCA_035604655.1. GTDB lineage: Bacteria > Pseudomonadota > Gammaproteobacteria > Steroidobacterales > Steroidobacteraceae > CAIKZZ01. The sequence goes on from DATNHZ010000006.1 coordinate 1,107, forward strand.
GCCGGCGGGCGTTACTTCCAGCGGCTCACCGACCGCGACCTGTTCTACGCATCGCTGTCGGGCACCACGACCCACCGGCTGGACGCTGACCAGCAGCTGCTGCTCGGCGGCGACAACGGCCTGCGCGGCTACCCGATCCGATTCCAGGGTGGCACCTCGAGTGCGCTGTTGACGCTCGAGGAGCGGCTGTACACGAACTGGTATCCTCTGCGCCTGTTGCGGATCGGCGGCGCAGTGTTTTTCGATGCCGGACGCACCTGGGGGCGCGATTTCGCCGGTGCCGTGCCGCTCGGACTTCTCAAGGACGTCGGCATCGGCATCCGCTCGGGCAACAACCGCTCCGGCCTCGGGAATGTGCTGCACGTGGATCTCTCGTATGCGCTCGATGCGCCGACCGGGGTCAGAAAAGTCCAGATCAGCGTTGCAACCCAGGCACGGTTCTGACCATGAACACCTACGGCGACGACATCTACACCGAACCGGCGGACATCGACGTCCACACGCTGCGGAACCTCGGGCCGCTGACCGCGCTCGCCGGGTGCTTCCAGGGGACGCGAGGCCTCGACGTGAACCCCAAGGCCGACGGGCCCCGACGGCAGGTGTTCGTCGAGACGATCGACCTCGAGCCGATCGACCCGCAGGCCAACGGGCCGCAGCTGTTCTATGGCCTGCGTTACCACACCCACATCGTCAAGCCGGACGAGGTCGAGACCTACCACGACCAAGTGGGGTACTGGCTGTGGGAGCCGGCGACGGGCGCGATTCTCCAGTCGCTGTCCATTCCACGGGGCCAGACCGCACTCGCGATGGGCCGCGCGGCGAAGGACGCAAAGAGCTTCGAGCTGATCGCCCGGCGCGGCGAGACGACCAATGGCATCTGTTCGAACCCTTTCCTCGAGGACACGTTCCGGACGATCGAGTACCGCATCCGCGTGACGGTGCACGGCGACGGTACGTGGTCATACGAGGAGGACACGGTGCTGCTGGTCAGCGGCCAGAAGGAGCCGTTTCACCACACCGATCGCAACACACTTGTGAAGATCGGCGAACCGACCCCGAATCCGCTCGCACGCGGCTGAGCTCAGGCGTCGGGCACGACGATCTGCCGGAGCGCACTGCCGGCCGCGAGCCGGTCGAAGCCGTCATTGAGGCCATCAAGCGACAGCCGCCGGTCGAGCAGCCGGTCGATTGGTAGCCGTCCGGCGCGGTACCACGAGATGTACAGCGGGATGTCGCGAGCCGGCACGCTGCTGCCGAGGTAGCTGCCCTTGAGGGTGCGCTCCTCGGCGACCAGCTGGGTCTGCGGCAGCATGAACCGCGCCGCGGGGGGCGCGAGTCCGGCGGTGACGGTGGTCCCGCCGCGGCGCGTGATCGCGAACGCGAGCTCGAGTGCCCGGCTGCTGCCGGCCATCTCGAAGGCGAACTCCGCGCCGCCGGCGACGGCGCTCCTGGCGCGCTCGGCCGCATCGGCCTCGCGCGCGTCGATGACGTGCGTCGCGCCAAGCTCGCGCGCCAGCGCGAGCTTGGCCGGATCGAGGTCGATGGCGACGATCGGACCCGCGCCGAGCGCGCGGGCACCGAGCAGCGCCGCGAGACCGACGCCACCGAGGCCCACGACGGCGACGCTCGCGCCAGATGGCAGGTGCGCGGTGTTCACGACCGCGCCGACGCCGGTGATGACGGCGCAGCCGAAAACGGCCGCCTCGGCGAACGGCAGCGTGGGATCCACGGCCACCAGGCTCTGCCGTGCCAGGACCGCGTGGGTGGCGAACGCCGATACGCCGAGGTGATGATGGAGTGCCGCGCCGTGCTCGTGCAGGCGCCGCGCGCCGCCGAGCAGCGTGCCGGCGCTGTTGGCGGCGAGGCCCCGCTCGCACAGCGCCGGGCGCCCCGCGCGGCACGGGGCGCACATCCCGCAGACCGGCACGAACGATGCCACCACGTGCGTCCCGGGCGCCAGGTCCGTGACGCCGGCACCGAGCGCTTCGACCGTCCCGGCGGCCTCATGGCCGAGCACCATCGGCAGCGGCCGGGGACGGTTGCCGTCGATGACCGACAGGTCCGAATGGCACAGGCCGGCCGCGCGGATTCGCACCAGCACCTCGCCCGGCCCGGGCGGATCGAGCTCGACCTCGGCGAGCCTAAGCGGGCGGCTCGCCGCGTACGGCACCGGATCGCCGGAGCGGTCGAGTACTGCGGCGCGGATGTGCATGGAACTCCCGA
>DATNHZ010000007.1:0-3286 GCA_035604655.1 Steroidobacteraceae bacterium
GGGCCTCGTGGAAGCGCGCCCCGTCGAAAGCCGTGGCGACGCCCGTGACCCTGGTCAGCGCGCCGACGAGCTCGGCGGTGCGGGCCATGCAGGCGGATGCGACGCGCTCGAGGCCCTGTGGCCCCATCAAGGCCAGGTAGATCGTCGTCGCCGTCATCAGCAAGCCCTGGTTCGTGCAGATGTTGGACGTAGCCTTGCTGCGGCGGATGTGCTGCTCGCGCGCCTGCAGCGTCAGCGTGTAGCCCGGCTTACCGTCGACGTCGACCGTCCGGCCGACAATCCGGCCGGGCATCTGGCGCACGTGTTCCATCCGCGTCGTCATGAACCCGACGTAGGGCCCGCCGGAGGCGAGCGGCACCCCGAGCGGCTGCCCTTCGCCGACCACGATGTCGACGCCCTGCTCGCCCCACTCGCCGGGCGGCTTCAGGATCGCGAGCGAGGTCGGATTGACGACCGCAGTCACGAGCGCCCCGTGCCGATGGCCCCAGTCGGTGAGCGCGTCGACGTCCTCGAGCACGCCAAAGAAGTTCGGCTGCTGGATCACGAGCGCGGTGACGTCCTCGCCCGACCAGCGCGCCAGCGCATCGATGGATGTCCGGCCGGAGCGCGGGTCGAAGCCCACGTCCTCGAACGCGAGATTTTGGTTGCCGGCAATCGCGCTTGCGCACTTGCGGTAAGTGGGATGGACCGCGCGCGGCATCAGGATCCGCGACGACTCGGAGCGGCGGTGCGCGCGCACGGCCATCAGGCACGCCTCGGCCAGCGCGGAGGCGCCGTCATACAGCGAGGCGTTCGAGACCTGCATGCCCGTCAGGCTCGCAATCATCGTCTGGTACTCGTAGATCGTCTGCAGCGTCCCCTGGCTCGCCTCCGCCTGGTAGGGCGTGTACGCCGTGTAGATCTCGCCGCGCGTCGTGATCGCCCACACGGCCGCCGGGATGTGGTGCTCGTAGGCACCGGCACCGATGAAGTTGAGCGGGTTGCCGTCCGCGGCCGCGCGCGCACTCATCAGCCGGCCAACCTCCATCTCCGAAACAGCTGGTGGAATTCCGTGGAGCTCGCCGGCACGCAGCCCGGCCGGGATCTCATCGAACAGCTGTTCGATGTCCTTGACGCCGATCGTCGCGAGCATCGCGCGCACGTCATCGGCAGTGTGCGGAATGAAGGCCATGCTGAACTCCTGGTGGACGACTGTTGCGCGGCGCGCTATTCGGCCGTCTCTTCGAGAAGCCGCGCATAGGCCCCGGCATCGAGCAGGCCGTCCACCGCGCCGGGATCGGCGGGCGTGAGCCGGAACAGCCAACCCTCTCCGTACGGATCGCTGTTGATCTTCTCGGGCGCGTCCGCAAGCGAGCTGTTGGATGCAGTAATTCGGCCGGCAAGCGGGCTATAGACGTCCGAGGCAGCCTTGACCGATTCGACGACTGCACAGGCCTCGCCGGCTGCGAGCGTCCGGCCCGCGTCCGGCGTTTCGACGAACACGAGGTCGCCGAGCGCGTGCTGCGCATGGTCGGTGATTCCGACGGTGATGCTGCCGTCGCGCTCCTTCTTCATCCACTCGTGACTCTTCGTGTAACGGAGTTCGGCGGGCACGGTGCTGGTCATGGCGGGTCCCTCGGGAATCGTGAAACCGGGCCTTCTAGGCCGCGGGGTGCGTGAGTGTCGGCTCGTGTGGTCACAGGGCGATCAGCGGCTTGCCGTGGCGCACGAAAGGCAGCCTGACGATGCGCGCCCGCAGGCGCTTGCCGCGAACATCGACCTCGACGCGGTCCGGGGTTGCGGCGGGCACTCGGGCGAGCGCGATCGAGCGCTCGAGCGTCGGGGAATAACTGCCGCTGGTGGTCACGCCCTCGCCGGCGCTGCCGGCGTAGACCGTCTGATGCGACCGCAGCACGCCCTTGTCCTCGAGCAACAGTCCCACCAGCTTGCGCGGCACGCCCGCTGCCCGCTGCGCGAGCAGCGCCTCGTGGCCGATGAACTCGCGCGGCGGGTCGAATACCAGCGTCCAGCCGAGTCCCGATTCGAGCGGCGAGGTAGATTCGTCCATGTCGTTGCCGTACAGGTTCATGCCGGCCTCGAGGCGCAGCGTGTCGCGGGCACCGAGGCCGCAGGGCCGGACGCCGGCAGCGAGCAGCTGGTTCCACAGCGACACGGCGTGATCGGCCGGCAGCATGATCTCGAAGCCGTCTTCGCCCGTGTAACCGGTGCGCGCGACGAACACCGACCCACCGAGCAGCTCGAGCGGCGCCGCCGTGAACGTGCCGAGGCCGAGCGCACGCGCCCGGTCGTCGGGTGGCAGCAGCCCGGCCGCCTTGGCGCGGGCATTGGGCCCTTGCACTGCAAGCATCGCGAGGTCGCGACGCGGCGTGACGGCGACGTCGAAGGCGGCGGCGTGCCGGCCGATCCAGGCGAGATCCTTGTCGGCCGTGCCGGCGTTGACCACGAGCCTGAAATGCGCGCGATCACGGTAGTAGACGATCAGGTCGTCGATCACGCCCGCGGCCTCGCTCAGCAGGCAGCTGTAGAGCGCCTTGCCCGGAGTCGTGAGCCGCGCGACGTCATTGGCGAGCAGCCGGCGCAAGAACTCGCCAACCCGCGCTCCTTCGAGATCGACGACCCTCATGTGCGAGACATCGAAGATGCCGGCGTCGCGGCGCACTGCGTGGTGCTCCTCGATCTGCGAGCCGTAGTGCAGCGGCATGTCCCAGCCGCCGAAATCGACGAGGCGGGCGCCGAGCTCGCGGTGCCGGTCGTACAGAGGTGTGTGCAGGGCCATGCGGTCTCCGCGTCGACGCTACCCGACGGACCGACCCCTCCAAAAGCAAGGGGCGACAGGCCGTCGCCTGTCGCCCCTCTGTCCGTTGACCTGAGAGATCAAGCGCAGCCTCGGGCTGCGCCGCACCCCTTCGGTGGATCCGGCGGCGCGTACGCCACGGACCGCTCTCCAGAGCTCGCCAGACCCTGCCGTTGTTCTGCCTGAGCGTTTCCGGGCGGGTTGCGCCTTCGGCGCCGCGCGTACCGTGGGGACGCCCCGGCCTCGCGGTCTCTCCGGACAGGTCTTGTGGCGAAGTGGTTATGATACCGCCCCGCGGGGCAAAACGCGCGGACAATCGCCACCGCGGAGCGGCCGGCCATATCCAGCGCAGTGCCCCGATCTCCGCCCCCGTCATGGAGCCTGCTATGACCTGTCGCATCCCGACCCTCGCTGCCTGTGCAGCTGCCCTCGGACTCGCGGTCTGCTCTACGGCGCTCGCCGCGCCGAATCCGGCCGTCGCGCAACTGCATG
>DATNHZ010000008.1:0-20895 GCA_035604655.1 Steroidobacteraceae bacterium
CCGCGCCGGCCGCGCCCGCCGGGTCGCTCCCGGCGCTGACGTTGTACGCGTGGTCGCTGAACGCCGCCAAGCTGTACTCGCTGACGACCACGAGCGGCCAGGCGAGCTTCGCGATCGATCTGCCGCCCGGCCGTTACTACCTGTTCGCCACGCCCGCCGAACCCGGCGCGCCCGCGATCTACGGTGCCTATACCGAGTACGCGGCCTGCGCGCGCAGCCACCCGAAAGCCGACTGCCCGGAGCACGCTCTCAGGGCCGTGACGGTCGGCCGCACCAAGGTTGACGGCGTCGACCTGACCGACTGGTATCTCGACGATGCCGTGAGCCGCGAGCTCGACCGGATCCTCGGCCAGCCGGGCAGCGCCGATCCCGGCGAGGCAGAGCTCGCGGCGCCGAAGTTCTCCGAGTACCCGGCGCCGCCCTTCTCTGGCGCGCGCGCCTCAGCGCTGGCGGGTGACGACGAGACACGGATCGACCGCGACCGCGAGGTACTGACCGCGGCGCTCGGCAGCGGGGCCAATTTCGCGGGCCGGACGGTGCTGTTACGCATCGGCTGCGGTGCCGGATGCGAGAGCGTGGCGCTCGTCGACCTGGCGAGCGGCCATACCGCCTATCCCGCCTTGCTTGCCAAGCTCCCGCCGCGCACCGCCTGCACCGATCGGGGGCCGTTGACGTTCCGGCGCGACAGCCGGCTGCTGACCGTCACCGGCCAGGATCGTGACCAGCTGCTGACGAGCTATTTCGTGTGGGACCCCGACAGCGAGACGCTGCGCCAGGTGGCTTCGCTCGCACGTGCCGTCAGCGAACGCTGCGCGCCGAACCGCTGAGCGCTCAGCAAGGGGCGAACCACGACGGCTCACCGCTCGGCGGGCGCAGTCGCTGCGACCGCCGCGGCGCTCGCGAGCGTCGCGGCACGACGGCGGATAGCGGAAGTTGCGGCCGGATCAAGCCTGACCTCGCCGTAATGCTCGATCCGAACCGCCGAGAGGGTCATCGCACCGCGGAACTCCGCGCGCACCGGGACCCGCGGCGCGATGCCGGCGGAACCCGCGCCCACCGCGGTCACCGGCTGTTCGCCGCTGAAATAAAAGAGCGCGCCATTCACGAAGTAATAACGGTTCCTGAGGCTCGGCGCGCCGGGGCGCGCGGCGGTCTCGTCGATGAGCCTGAGCTCGCCGCCGTCGAAATATCCGACGAGGGTGCTGCTCCCGGGCGCCAGGTCCCGGCGCCATGTCACCCGCCGGTAGCCGGCCGCGGCGGCATCGATTACCGCGGCGCGCGCGGCGCCGGTCGCCGCGGCGGCGGTCGGCGGTCGCTGCCTGGCCGCCTCCGGTGCCGGCGGGGTCTGAGCGCTGGCCGCTGCGATCGCGGCCGCGAGCACCAGAATCCCTTTGCGCATCGGGTGTCTCCTGCTCACGCCGGGGCCGAGCGTGTCAAACTAGCACCCGCTCCGCCGTCTGTCGCCGGCCGCCGCCATGAAACGCCTGACCAACATCCTGATGAAGGGCCTCGCGGCCGTGCTGCCGCTTGGGCTCACGCTGTATTTCGTGTGGTGGCTCGCGAAGACCGCCGAGTCCCTGATGCGCGGCGTGCTGACCATCATCGTGCCGCCGCGGCATTACCTCCCGGGGATGGGAATTCTCGTCGGGCTGTTGCTGCTGTTTGCGGTGGGCTCGGTCGTCAACGCCTACATCGTCCGGCGCGCGATCGCTGTGTGGGAGGAGTTTCTCGGACGGATCCCGCTGATCAAGACGGTGTACGGCGCGTTCCGGGACGTCGCGCGGCTGCTGCCGTCCGGCCCGGGAAAGCGCGACTTGAAGAGCGTTGTGTGGCGGGTCGGCGAGGCTCGCTTGCTCGGCTTCGTCACGCGCGATGACCTGCCCGAGCTCAAGAAGCAGGCGGGGGGCGTCGACCTCGTCGCCGTGTACCTGCCGCTGAGCTACATGCTGGGCGGGCTGACCGTCTACCTGCCGAAGACGGCGGTCGAACCGCTCGACATGCCCGTCGAGGCAGCGATGCGCCTCGCGATCACGGGCGGCATGGCGACAATCATCGACGCCGCGGGTCCGACCGAGCGAGAGCCGGACTAGCGCGTGTGAGGATGCGAGCCGCAGCGTAGATCGGAGGACCGGTCACCCGCGCCGCCCTGGATGATGCGCGGGAAGACGAGGATCCCGCGCGCCTTGGCGCCCAGTTCCTTTGCGGGAGACGAGCTCGTGTAAAGGCCCGCCAGCGCCTCGCGTGCGTGCGCCGATGTCGACGACGCTCGCGGCATTGCCGCTCAGCGGCACCCCGGTCAGGCAGGCGCAACCTCAGCGGCGGACGCGGCCCGCGAGCCCGGGGCGACAGCGGAGCGAACCCGCGTCGAGATGCTGCCTCAGGCGGTCGCGACGCGTGGCCGGTTGCGGCGGTAGGCAACCTCGACGTGGCGGATGCCCGGCGAATCTGCTGCAGCAGCCGCGGCAGCACGCGCTCCTGAGCGTAGCGGCCGCCGAAGGCGTAGTCGTCGGCGACCCCGAGGTGGACGACGGTAATCCGCTCGAAGGTGTCCCGGACGTAGACGACTGCACCGACGGGCCGGGCGCGTCCGTCCTCCTCGTGCACGGCGAACAGCGTCTGTACCTCAGGGACCCCGGCCACCTGCACTCGCAGCCAGCCGTCGTCGTCTACGATTTCGGGAATGCCGTAGCGCTCGATCGTCGCCTGGATCGCATGCCGCATCCGGTGCTGGCCGGCGTTGAAGAACAGCAACGCCTCGAGCTGGCCCCGCATCGTTGCAGGCAAGCGCGACTTGACCGTGATCTTGTACGGCATTCTGCAAAACCCCGCCCTTCGTCTTTGTAGTGGGCATAACGCGCCGCTCGACCCGGTCGAGCGTCCCCGCCAGCCGTCCCCGTCGTGCTTCATCCTGCACCGGAAGCCGGCCCGATGTCGAGGAATAAATTCGTACGTCCTGAGGAAAAATGACGTCCGATCAATGGGTTAGATGCTGCGTCGACGCTACAATCCCTTGTGGGGCGGTGTCTGAGGCATGCCTACAAGCTGCCGCCGTCGTTCGCTTTTTTGACATACGTCACGGGCCGGGGCGGCCAAAGTGTTAACTGTCTCGACTCTGCAACGCCGGTGAAGTCCAACGATGCAGGTTCTACCGGGGTCGAGTGGCCACCCGGACCCGCGTCCTGGCTCAGGCGGGGACGGCGGCGGGGGCGGCGAGGACATCACAGCATGACGAGGAGCCGTCCGAACGCGACGGTGCGCACGAGCGCCGCGCCCGATACGGCGGCGCGTGCTCAGGCGATGCCGTCGCCGGCACGCGCTGCCCATCCGGACGTCGCGGTCGTGACGACGGACGTCGAGCTCGCAGGCGCTCTGCGGGCCGCGGTACCGGACGTGCTCATCATGGCGGTCGAGGCCCCGAACGCGCTCGCGGACCTGCTGCTGTCGGGAACCTACGGCGTGCTCGTCACGGACGTGCCGGCGCTCGGCGCCGACGCTCCGGCAGTGCTCAAGCATCTGGCGGCCCAGTTCCCGGACATCCCGATCGTCGCTGTCGGCACGCGCGAGGAGGAGGCGCTCGTCGCGGGCCTGATCTCCGCGGGCCAGGTCTACCGCTATCTGCATCGCCCGGTGTCCCCGGAAAGGGCCCGGACGTTCCTCGAGGCAGCGCTTCGGCGGCATGCCGAGAGGGCCGCCCCGGCCGCGGACGCGGCCTCTCCGCAGCCCGCCCTGCGATCGGCCCGCAGGCCCTCGGGCCCGAAGGTTCGTCGACCAGCCCGTGCCCTCGGAACGAAGGGCGCGAGGCCGGTGTACCGCCGGCCGGCGCTGATCCTCGCCGCAGCCGCCCTCGCGGCGCTCGCGCTCCTCATCTGGCTGAACCCCCACCATGCTGCGAGCGTGCCGACGCCGCGCGCCACCGTTCGCGGCGTATTGCGGCCGATAACTGCTGCGCCCGCGCCCGAACCCGTGCCCCCCGCTTCGATCGCGCCGGTCGCGCCGCCCGAGCCGGCCGCGCTCGCCGCACCGCTCGCGCCAGCCGTCAGCGAGCCGAGCGCACCGGCGGCGCCGCATGCTCGACGCCCGGCGGCCGAGTCGCCCGTCGCAACTGCGGCCATTGCGCCGCCCGCACCGAACCTCGTCATACCTTCGACGGCAATTGACTTGCCGCTTCCAGGGACGCCACCGGAGATCGGACCGCTCCCTGATTCCGACGGGCCGCTGGCGGCATCCTCGGCACCCGCGAGTGATGCAAATCCACCGGCGGGGGATGCCGGGAAGCCGGCAACGGAGGCGGTTCCAGCTGCGACGGACGTCGCACCAGCGCATCGCGCAGAGGTCGCTCCGCTCGTGAAGGTCGTCAACGTGCCGCCCGTATACCCGCTCGAAGCCCGCGTACGCGGCACGGAGGGCTGGGTCGACGTCCACTTCACCGTCTCGACCGAGGGCCTCACCGACAACGTGCGCGTCACGAACTCAAGCCCCCGTGGCATGTTCGACCACGCGGCGATCGATGCCGTAAGCCGCTGGCGCTATGCGCCGCGATCCTCAGCCTGCGAGGTCGACGAGCGAATCCGGTTCCGCTTCTAAGCGCGACGGTCGGCCGGCCGAAGGCGACGCTGGCCCACCGTCCGGCCCAGGCCTTGCGTCGCCTGGCACCACTCCGCGACCTGAACGGCTCGAGCAGCCGACGTCCGCCAGTGAGCGCGCGCGGCCACGTGGCTCATCATCGCGCGCACGAAATTCTGGTAGCTGTTGTACCACGGGCCGCAGTTCGTATAGCTCGGCAGTGGCCGGTAGCGGCTGCCGTCGCTGAAATTCTCCGGGCTGCCATCGGGATTGTCGCCGGTGGCGAAACTTTCGTCGCCGCTGCTGCCGCCGCTTCCGGCGCTGACGGTTTCCTGCGCCTCGGCGAGGTTCGCAGGACGGACGATTCCCAGCAGGCCCGCTGCGATCACGGCAGCGAGCATCGCGAACATCCTGGTATTCATGGATTCCTGTTGCGCGACTGATCCGAATACGAGCGCGACGCCACATCCATGGCGTGCCACAAAACCATCGACTTCACCCGAACCTACGGCGACTGCGGCGGTCGCCGATAGCCAAGTCGTTACGCGTCGATACCGGCCGCATCGAGCACGAATGCATACTCCTCGGCAATCTCGCGGTAGCGCTGAAAGCGCCCCGACTGGCCGCCGTGGCCGGCCTCGAGGTTGGTGCGCATCACCAGCGCATTCGCGTCGGTCTTCAGCGTGCGCAGCCGCGCCACCCATTTGGCCGGCTCCCAGTACTGCACCTGGCTGTCCCACAGGCCCGTCGTCACGTACAGCGCCGGATAGTCGCGCGCCGTCACGTTGTCGTATGGGGAGTACGACAGCATGTAGTCGTAGGTTGCCTTGTCGGCCGCAGGGTTGCCCCATTCGTCGTACTCATTCGTCGTCAGCGGGATGCGCGAATCGAGCATCGTCGTGACGATGTCGACGAACGGCACGTGCGCGACGAGCGCGCGGTAGTCGGTAGGCGCAAGGTTCGCGACCGCCGCGATCAGCAGGCCACCGGCGCTGCCGCCCATGCCGACGACGCGGCGCGGGTCGGCGTAGCGCTCCGCTACCAGGAAACGCGTGACGTCGATGAAATCGTTGAAGGAGTTGCGCTTGTGCAGCAGCCGGCCGGCGTCGTACCAGGCGCGGCCGAGCTCCTGCCCGCCGCGCACGTGCGCGATCGCATAAATGAAGCCGCGGTCGACCAGCGACAGCACGATCGAGCGAAATGCCGGATCCTGTGACAGGCCGTAGGCGCCGTAGGCGTACTGGTAGAGCGGCGCGGTCCCGTCGCGCGCCGTGGTACGCCGGTAGAGCACCGACACCGGTACGCGGGCGCCGTCGCGCGCCGGCGCCCACCGGAGTTCGGTCGCGTAGCGCTGCGGGTCGAAGTCGCCGAGCACCGGATCGCGCTTCATCAGCACGCGCGCACCGCTGGTCATGTCGTAGTCGTAGGTGGTGTTCGGCGTCGTCAGCGAGGAGTACACGTAGCGCAGCGTGTCAGTGTCGCTCTCCTCGTTGGCACCGAGGGCCATCGTGTAGGCGCTCTCCGCGGCGTCGAGCACGAACTCGCGCGCGCCATCCCAGGCGCGGACGCGGATCTTGCGCAGGGCCCCGGAACGCTCGGCGATCACGAGGTGGTTGCGAAACGCCGTGAAGCCGCCGATGAAGGCGTCCTCGCGATGTGCCACCAGCACGCGCCACGCGCCGCGATCGCCGATCGACGCGATCGGCGCGGCGAGGATCCGAAAGTTCGGCGCCTGCCAGTTGCTGCGGATCACGAAGCGTTCGCCAAGGTCCTCGAGCTGGTACTCGTGGTCACGCTCCCGCGGCAGCGCGATGCGGAAGGCGAGACCCGGGTCGTCGGCGTCGGCGTAGCGGTACTCGGTCGACACGGTGCTCTGCGAGACGATGTAGACGAAGCGCTCGCTCTTGCTCTTATAGACGCCGGTGTAGAAGCTCTCATCGTCCTGTTCGTAGATCAGCACGTCGCTCGCAGCGGGCGTGCCGAGCACGTGCTTCTTGACACGGTAGCCGAGCAGCGTCTCGGGGTGCTTCTCGACATACACGAGCGTGCGATTGTCGTTTGCCCAGGCGAGGTCGGGTTCGACGTTGTCGAGACAGTCGCCGTACAGCTCGCCGGTGGCGAGGTTGCGGATCCGCGCGCGGTACTGGCGCCGGCCTACCGTGTCCTCGGTCCAGGCCAGCAGCCGGTTGTCGCGGCTGACCGCAAGTTCGGCGGCCTCGTAGAATTCGTGGCCCTCGGCGGCAAGGTTCGCATCGAGCAGCACTTCCTCCGGCGCCTCGAGCGTCGCCCGGCGGCGCGCGTGGACCGGGTACTCCTTGCCCGTTTCGTGGCGCGTGTAGTACCAGTAGCCGTTGTGGCGGGCCGGCACCGTCGCGTCGTCCTGCCGGATGCGTCCGACGATTTCCGCATACACGCGGTCTTTCAGCGGCGCGAGCCGCGCGAGGGCCTCGCGCCAGTACTCGTTCTCGGCGCCGAGGTACGCGAGCACCTCGAGGTCCTTGCGCTCGTCGTCGCGCAGCCAGTAGTAGGGATCGACGCGCGCGCCAAACGGCGAGGCGATCTCGAAGGGGCGGATCGCGGCGCGGGGCGCGGGGCGGGTCATCGGCGGGACCTGGCAATCGAACCGGTCGCTATCGTAACCGACGGTCGTGAAAATGGCGGGCGTCGCAGGCGCGTCGTGCTAGCCTTTCGCCGATGCAGTATCTCCCGCACCCCCTGCCGGCCGCCGGCGGCGCGCCGCGCGCCGCAGCGCCGGCATTCGCGCGCGGCCTCGCGCTCGCGGCGCTCCTGAGCGCCGGCCCGGCGGTACTCGCTGCCGGCCCGTCCGCGCCGGTCACCGACCCGGCGCACTTCCACTACCAGCCGCTGCCGGCCGAAGGCGCGGTGGATTTCGCGATCGATGCCGCGAGCCCGACCTTCGAGTTCCAGAGCGGACCGAGCGCCTTCCAGGCCTTCGCGCTGCCGGCGCAGACCCGCCCGTACGTCGTCGAAGTGCGCAGCTTCCTCGAGGGCGGCCCGGATCCGCGCCGCGCGCGCGTGCTCTACCCGGTGATCGCGGTGCTGACCGACGATTTCCTCGTATCGCGTTCCACCGACCTCGAGTTCCTGCGCTTCGACCTGCCGGTGCTGGAGCACACGACCACGCCGGCGTACCGGGTCACGCTGCCGGTCGACCCGTCCGCGACGCACGAGCGCTACATCGTCGTGTTCACGCCGGCGCGGCTTGCGGTGGGCCGGGCGCTGCCACCGATCTCGAGCCCGGACAGCGCCGCCGAGGCCGCCCGCTTCGCGTACCTCGGCGCCTCTCCGTACGGGAAGCTGCGCATCACGCTGCGCCCGGGCGAGATCCATGCGGCTCCGCCGCCGGCGGCGGAGCCGCCGACTCCCTGATCAGCCGGCTCGCTCGCGCTCGAGCCGCGCGAGTCGCGCGCGCTGTGCCGGCAGCCGCCACCAGGCTTCGTAGCCGACGAACAGCGTGATCGCGATGACCGCCGGCACGAATTCCAGTACGAGCCGATACGCCACCACGGTCGCGATCAGCTGCTCCTTCGGCACGTGCGGCAGCAGCGTCACCAGCATCGCCTCGAACACGCCCAGACCCGCCGGCACGCTGCTGGCAAGCCCGGCGAGGATCCCCAGAACGTAGATGCCCACGAACACGAGGAACGGGGGCGCGGTGGCCGCCGGCATCAGCGCGTAGAGGATGCCTGCGCCGCAGCACACCTCGATCGTGCCGACGCAGTACTGGACCGCGGTCAGCGACGGTGAGGGCATCGTCAGCAGAAACCGCCCGAGGATCAGCGGTGCGCGCCGGTTCAGGATCAGCGTGACGTACAGCGCGTGCAGCACCAGCAACGCAAGTCCGGTGCCGCGTGCGAGCTCGGGTGGAACGTGCAGGATGGGGGCCGCCGCCGCGCTCTGCAGCACCAGCGACAGGCCGAGCAGCAGGCCGAGCCCGACCGGATACGGCATCGCGGCGAGCAGCACCATCTTGCCGATGTCCAGCGGCCGCATCAGCACTGCCGAGTACAGCCGGTAGCGGATCGCACCGCCCGACACGGCGCCCCAGCCGAGCACGTGCCCGATGGACGCCGCGAGCAGCGCGCCGAGCATCGCCCGTCGCGCGGTCACCGGCCCGGCGACGGTGTGTGCGATGATCGCCTCGTAGGTCGCGAGCGTCGCGTAGATCACGACCACCAGCAGCGCCGCGATCGCGAGCTGCGGAGTGGCGATCGCGTGCAGGTGCGCGTAGACGCCGGCGAGGCTGACGTGCTTGAGCGTACGGGCGAGCACCCGCCCGGCCAGCACGATGATCGCGACTGCGACGGCGATTGGCAGCGCCTGCTGCAGTCTTTGCGTGGTCCCCATGCCGCTCAGCGGACGCGGCGCTCGGAGTAGTTCTCTTCGATGTTGTCGCGGAAGAAGCTCCACATCGAAGAGGACGAACTCAGGCGCTGCCACGTGTCGGCCGACACGCCGGCGTACTCGATCAGCGTGCCGTTTCCGAGCTCGACGCGGAGCAGGCGGTTCTGCTCGTCGTAGCCGATCGCCCGCAGGTTACCGGCATTGACGCGCTTCATCTCCATGCGATTGTTCCTGCCCCGATCCGCCAGGGGCCGGGTGAGGCACGTCGCCGCGCGGCGCTGCCGCGCGATCCGTTGCTGACCAGGATCGGCTTGTCCTGGACGGGCGCGGACACGCGGAACGTGAAGTGCGCCACCGCCTTGCCCTCCACCGCAACGTCCATTTCGTAGTCGCCCGCGGGATCGCCGGGCGCGAGCGCCCAGTAGAACCGCGACAGCTCGCCGTCCTCGACCAGGTCGTCGCCCTGGGAGGCGACGCTGCGGCCGTCGGCAGCGATCAGCACGTCCGGATCGCTCGCGGCGTCCCCCCAGTCGGCGGGCGGGCGCGGCAACTTCAGGTGCTCCTGCCAGTGGAGCGAGCTGCGACTCGTATCGATGTCGAGGACCCAGCCGAACACCTGGCCGTCCTCGGCGGGGATGTCCTTGGCCGGGACGAAGTGCTCCTCGCCCTCGGACGTCGTCTCGAGGATTCCGAACTGCGCCCGCTTGACGACGAGGTCCGCCGCGACCCGCAGCGGCAGGCGCGGTGCCGCCGCCGGGTGGAACCACGCCTGCGGCTTGTGGGGAGTGGACTGCTCCTGGCCGCAGGCCGCGAGCGGCACTGCGCCGGCGACGGCGAGTATGACGAGGGCTGTGTTCAAGGGAACGACCGTGATATCAGGGCCGCGCATTATCCCTCAATCGGACCGGAGGCGCCCGAGCCCGGCGCGTACCGGTGACGCAGCGGTGCGCCCCGCATACACTGGAATGCCACCTGTGCAGCGGAATCAGTTTCCGATGCTGCGACCCCTGTTTCCGGCCGTGCTGCTGGCTGCCCTGTGCATGCTCTCGGCCATCGCGCATGGAGCCGGCCCGGCCGCAGGCGGTGACCCGGCGTTCAGGCTGGCGAGCGATGAGCTCGTGCCCGGCGGGCGTGTTCAGCCACGCCACGTGTACAACGGTTTCGGCTGCAGCGGCGGCAACCTGTCCCCTGCGCTCAGCTGGAGCGGGGCGCCGGGAGGCACGCGCAGTTTCGCGATCACGGTCTTCGATCCGGATGCGCCCACCGGCCATGGTTGGTGGCACTGGCTGATCTACGACATCCCGGCAGCCAGCACGACGCTTGCCGCCGGAGCCGGCGACCCGGCGAGTGGCAAGGCGCCGCCAGGATCGATGCAGGCCGTGACCGACTTCGGGACCGCGGGCTTTGGGGGCCCGTGCCCGCCGCCCGGCGACAAGCCGCATCGCTATGTCTTCACCCTCTATGCGTTGAGTGTCGGCAAACTCGCGGCCGGTCGCGGCGCCACTGCGGCGGCGGTCGATGCGATGCTGAATGCAGGCATGATCGAGAAGACGGGATTCACCGTGTACTACGGCCGCTGAGCTCGGGCGCGCTCGAGGCGATCCCCGAGCAGCGCGTTCCCGGTGGTTTCGGTGTGGTTGCATGCGGTGCGGCGGCGGCGTGCGGAGGAGGCGTGTGGGAGTCCCGCGGGACACGCGCGGCGCCAATACTCGGCGCTTCGCATCAGATGACTCCGCGGCCCCGCCCCACAAGCGCGGCGAACGCCTCCCGGGTGCGGATCGAGGCTGCCGGATCGCGCATGAAGTCTTGCGCCCAGTGGTGGGCGTAACGCAGCGCCAGCAGCTCGTGCGCGAACTGCGTGGGTGAGGTCGCGGGTGACAGGTGTCCATGCCGGACTGCCGAGGCCACCAGCTGCTCGATGACCTGCTGAAAGTCGCGAAACAGCCGCGTCAGCCGTTTCCTGACGGGGCCCTCGTCGTGGTCGAACTCGACCACTGCCGCAAAGAACGGGCAATGGCCGGGAAGACCCGCGCGGCCCGGCCACTCGAGCCACCGTTCGAACACGCCCCGCACGCGCGGCAGCCCAGCTCCCTCGGCCTTGGCCGGGGCCACGATCGTCTGCTGAAAGAGCGCGGCGGCACGCTCGAGGGTCGCTACCTGCAGGACCTCCTTCGAACCGAAGTGGGCATACAGACCGCTCTTCGTCAGATGCGCGCGTGTCGCGAGCGGCTGAAGGTTCAAGCCGTCGAACCCGGTGAGGCAGGCGGTCTCGACCGCTGCCGCCAGAATGCGCGCCCGTGTCTCGGTACCCTTGCTCACCATCCGAGATTAGCACGACCGGTCGGACATCTCTCGAAGCCCGTCAGCCGAGCCCAATGGCGCCCGTCCGGCGAGTACCGGGCGGGTGGTGAGGCCAGGGCCGGAGACCGGGATGTCGCACGCGACGCCCCGGATGTCGGTCAGGACTTCGGTGGCTCCGACGCTGGTGCGGCCGGTGCCGCAGGGGCTGGCGGAGCTTCTTCCGGCTTGGCAGCCGCCTGTTCCAGGCACGCGATCTCGCCGTCCTTGAAGCTGATCGTCAGATTGCCACTGGCGGCAATGTCGCGCTCGCAGGTTGCGATCTCGGACGGCAGGTTCGCGGTGAGCTTCCACTTGCCGGGGGCCATCGGAATCGTCTGCGCCTGGCCGGTGCAGGAGACGTTGTCAGCGCCCTTGGTCAGCTTGACGGGGGTGACGAACTCGCGGTCGTTGGACAGTTTCGGCGCGCCCGGAAGGATCTTGAGTGGCGTCACCTTGATGTTGACGTCCTCGCACGAGCCCTGCTGCGTGATCGACTGGACCTTGATCGTCGCCTTGATCAGCGCGATGGTTTCGTCGCTGCCGCTGCAGGCGGCGAGGCTGCCGAGGGCGGCTGCAAACGCCGTCACGAGAAAGAGGCGGGCGGGTCGGCCCCGGCCGCTGGTGTACCACGACAGTTGCATGATCATCCCCCTGCTGGTCGTTTGCTGTTGCTGGCGCACGCTGCGCCGGGGGATTGTAGCCTGCGCAGCCGCACCCCGGAAATCCGCGGGTCCGGTCGGGCAGCGGGCGACGTACAGTGTCGCATCCGGACCGGAGTACCCGATGCGCCATCGCCACCACCCCCTCGCGGCCACCCTGCTCGTCGTGATCGGCGTGACGCCCGCCGTCGCCAGCGATTTCTCCGCCTACGGCGGCGTCGAGCTCTACCAGCGCTTTTGCGCGAGCTGCCACGGCCGCATGCTGGCCGGTGACGGACCCGTGGCCCAAACCCTCGCGGTGGCCGTTCCGGATCTGACCCGCATCGCGGCACGCCACGGCGGCACGTTCCCCGACAACTGGGTCTACCGGGTCATCGACGGCCGCGAGGCGGTCCTGGCGCACGGCCCCCGGGACATGCCGGTGTGGGGCGTCGAGTTGTGGCGCGAGCACGGCGCCGACGTCGTGGCGGGCCAGAAGGCCCGCGACCTGATCGAGCGGCTGGTCACCTACCTGAAAGAGCAGCAAGCCGTCCGCCAGCTCGGCGATCCGGGCCATTGAGGCCGGCGAGCGGGCCGGTTACCGCGGCTCAGCGCCAGGGCATCTCGAGTTCCCACAGAATCGCCTTCAGCGGCCGCGCGAGGTGCACGCCTCCGCCGAGGTGGCAAAAGCCGCGCCTGAGGCGCCGCCGGTACCACTCCGCCGTGCGCAGGTGCACGTCGCGGTCAGTGCGCGCCTGGTCCGCAGCATGGTGCCAGTCGCGGCGCGTGAGCACACTGAAGTAGAGTGCGCCGTGCGCGAGGCGCCGGAGGTTCGCGATCGAGCGCGCCGCGGCGCCGTCGTCGAGGTACTGCAGCACGTCGTGGCAGATGACGAGGTCATACGTGCTGTCCGCCGCGAACGCGGCCAGTGAGCCCTGCCGCCAGCCGTACTTGGCGCACAGGAAAGGACTCACTTCGAGTCCCTCGTAGCGCGCCCGCGGATAGCGATCGAGCAGCGGCCGGCGCAGCAGCCCGATCCCGCAGCCGGCATCCAGGATGCGCCTCACGCGCACGCCGATGTAGTCGACGATACCGCCGACGAGTCCGACGAGGCGCGCCGCATCGCGCTCGTCGGCGACCCGGGTGGAGGCGTGCCCGTAATAGCGCTCAAAGAAATCGGCATCGAAGTCGGTCGGTGGGTGGCGCATAGCAGGACAAGGTTACAGCGCCATGACTGCGGCGCAGGCTGGCATTGTGGCCTGCCCCGATGCCGGCAGGCGCGTCGCGCGGCAGCATGGCATAGAGGACGCAAGGGGCGCGCATGCTGGCCAAGCAATCAATCGTCGCGGCGCTCGGCGAGAACGGGCTGGCGCTGCCGCGCCTGATCGAGGAGGCGCTCGCCGCCAACGACCGGGTCAAGTATCGGCTGACGCTGCTGCAGCTCGCGCGCCGGCATGCCGACGCGCCGGACCAGGAGCTCCCGGACCTGCGCGCCGAACGCAACGCCGCCCAGATCGATGAGCCGCGACTCGACGAGCTGCCCGCGGCCTGTACCCGCGTGGCTGCCGACGAGTATCGGCTGCCGGGCGCCGCCGCCGTGCTCGCCGCCGCCGAGCGCGACATCCGGGCGATGCTTGCGCCGGTGGTGGTCGCCGAAGGGGCGGTGGGCAGCGCGGCGCTCGCGGCCGTGACGGGGCGCGCGAATGTGCTGTTGCCCCCTCTGCTCGCGCACCGCGACGGGTTTACGGCGGCCGAACTCGATGCGTGGGCGCACGGCGAACGCGAGCGCGGCGACAGCCTGCACCTGCTGGTCATGGACCTGCACCGGCTGCTGAACCGGCTGCAGCAGGCGGTCGCCACCGAGGACCTCGACGGCGCGAGCGTCTACGACCTCGCGGCCGAAGACCGGGAGCGAGTCCGCGCCTTCATGCGCGGCATCAACCGCACCACGCGACTGAAGTTCGACCATCCGGGCCTCGGTACGACGGCGACCCGCAGCGGCGGGCGACTGGTGATCCAGAACGACATCGGCGAAACAGATGCACACGTGCTCGTCGTGCATGTCGCGGCGGACGCCGTCGCGGTCACCTACACCGACGTGCACCTGCAGCGGCTGTTGTTCTTCCAGTCGCTGTTCCAGGGACATCCGGTCGACTGGCAGGACACGCGCCTCGTGCAGGACCGGCAAATGGCCACCGGCCTTTATCACCTGGCCATCGGCCGCTACGCGACGACCGACCCCGGGCGGATCTCCGGCTTCCTCGAATTCCTCGGGTCGCGGCTCGTGTTCCTGATCGACTGGAACCGGGCCCGCAAGCAGCTGCGCACGCTGGTCGGCAAGAGCGACGCCATCCGGCTGCTCGAGTGGGCGGCCGGTCAGGACGTCGGTCACATGGGCTTCCTGAAGCTCGGCGGCGCGCGCGCCGTGTTCGAGGCGCTCGATTTCGCGGCGCACGGCCGCAGCCACTTCGGGCAGACCCTTGCCGACCTGCTCGGCGCCGACCGGGCCGAGCGCTTCATGCAGTTCGTGCTGCGGACCTCGACCACGGAGCTGTTGGCCGGTCGACCGGACTCGTTGCTTCACGACGAGCTGCGCGCGGAGCTGCTGCGCCAGTTGCGCGGCACAAGCGAGGGTTTGCTCGACCGCGTCGCGGAGCACGCGGGCCTGATCGTCGAGATTGCGAGCGCGGTGCGCGACGCGCTGCTGGCCCTAGGCTGCAGCGAGGGCCAGCAGATCGCCGAACAGCTGGCCGCGCGCTGCAAGGCCTGGGAGTCCGAGGCCGACCGCATCGTCAATGATGTTCGCGAGGCCGCGCGCGCAGCTCCCGAGAGCGCCTACCTGCAGCAGTTGGTGCAGCACGCCGACGACGTGGCCGACGACCTCGAGGAGACGGCGTTCCTCGTGACGCTGCTGCGGCGCGCCGGCGTCAGCGGCTCGCTCGTCGCCGAGCTCGCGACGCTCGCCGGGCGACTGGTCGCCGGCAGCCAGGAGCTCGTCAAGGCCCTCGCGACGGTGCGTTCGCTCGGGCCAGGCGCCACCCGCGAAGACCTGCGGGATTTTCTGGAAGCGATACACCGCGTCGGACGCATCGAGCACGAGACCGATGAGCTGAAGCGCCGCATCGCCGCCGAGCTCGCCAGCGACGGCGCGAGCGCGCGGGAGATCCACCTGACCGCCCAGAGCGCCGCCGGGCTCGAGCTGGCGGGCGACCACCTGCAGCACGCAGCGCTGTACCTGCGCGATCAGGTGCTCGCGCAGCTGACGGCGCACTGAGGAGCAGCGATGGCGGAAGAGGCCCGGCCGGTCTATCTGATCGGCTGCGGCGCGGACGAAGGTCCGCCGGGCCCGGTCGCCGAGCTCGGGTTCAAGGCCCATAACCTTGCGCGCCTCACGCGCATCGGCATCCCGGTACCGCCGGCGTTCGTGCTCGGGACAAGCTGGTGCCGCGCGTGCCTGGCGCAGGGCGGCCAGCTCCCGGAAGGCGCCCGCGGGCAACTGGCCGCGGCGCTGCGGCGACTCGAGGCAGCGAGCGGTCTCGCCTTCGGCAGCAGCCGGCGGCCGCTGCTCGTGTCGGTGCGCTCGGGCGCGCCGGTGTCGATGCCCGGGATGATGGACACCGTCCTCAATGTCGGACTCGGCGACGGGACACTGTCGGGTTTGCTGCGGCTGTCCGGCAACCCACGGCTGGTGTGGGACTCGTACCGCCGCCTGATCGAGTCGTTCGCCGAGACCGTCGCGGGACTGCCGGGCGCGCCCTTCGAGACGGCACGGCGCGAGGCGCTCTCGGCCGCAGCGGTGACCGCGCCTGCGCAGCTCGATTTCCGGGCGCTGCGCGCCCTCGCGCAGCGCGCGCTCGAGCTGTATGCGGCGGCCGCGGACCAGCCATTCCCGCAGTCGCCCGTCGAGCAGCTCGAACAGGCGGTCGCCGCCGTGTTTCGCTCGTGGGCCGGCGCCAGGGCCCGCTGGTACCGCGAGGCGCACGGTATTGGTCATGAGCTCGGCACCGCCGTGACAGTGCAACGCATGGTGTTCGGCAATGCCGGTGGGACATCGGGCGCGGGCGCCGGCTTCACCCGCAACCCTGCCACCGGTAGCGCCGAGCTGTACCTCGATTTCGCACCGAACGCCCAGGGAGAGGATGTCGTCTCGGGCCGGACCGGCCTCGCGGGCGGCGCCGCGCTCCAGAATCTTCCGGTGTCGATCGGCGAGGAGCTCGCCGAGCTTGCCTCGCTCCTCGAGCACGAGTTCCGGGATGCGCAGGAGTTCGAGTTCACCGTCGAGAACGGCGAGCTGTTCGTGCTGCAGACGCGCGAGGCGAAGCGCACGCCGCTCGCCGCGCTCAGGATCGCGGTCGAGCTCGCCGAAGCGGGTCTGCTGACGCCGGCCGAGGCGCGCAGCCGGATCGCGATGCTCGATCCGGGCGCGCTCGAGATCGTCGAGCTCGCCGCAGCCGGGTCGGTCGAACCGCTGCTGACCGGCG
This sequence comes from Steroidobacteraceae bacterium, assembly GCA_035604655.1. Taxonomy (GTDB): domain Bacteria; phylum Pseudomonadota; class Gammaproteobacteria; order Steroidobacterales; family Steroidobacteraceae; genus CAIKZZ01. The sequence goes on from DATNHZ010000008.1 coordinate 16,388, forward strand.
TCGGGGCCAGCATTGGCGTCGCTGCCGGCGCGGCGGTCTTCGATCCGGACCGGGCCATCGACCGGGCACGTGCCGGCGAGGTGGTGATCCTGGTTCGCGAGGAGCTCGCGACGAGCGACATCGCCGCACTCGAGGCCACCGCCGGGCTCCTCGCGGTCCGGGGCGCACGGACCTCGCACGCGGCCGTGGTCGCCCGCCAGCTCGGCAAGGCATGCATCGTCGGGTGCGCGGGTCTTGCAATCGACGCCGATCGTCATGCCGGGCAGGTCGGGGCGCGGCGCATCGCCGAGGGCGAGATGCTGACGCTCGACGCTGCGAGCGGGCGCGTATATCCAGGCCGCCTGGCGGTCGTTCGCAGGCCTCCGAGCGAGCTGCTCGGTCGCCTCAACGCACTCGGCGCCTGATCGAATCCCGCCGTCGGTTACCATCGCGCGGATGGCCGCGACCGATTCGCCCACCTGCGCCGCGCGGCCGGAGATTCCCGCGCTGACTCACTCCGCCTTGCGCAGCACGGCTCCAGTGCCAAACCGGTAGTTGAAGCTCAGCGCCACGAGGTTGACGTTGTAGGCGGCGGCCGGCGCGCCGAGCGACAGCAGGTTGCCGAGCGTTGCCGGCCCTACATTGTCGAGCGCCCAGTCGTCGGTGGAGCAGTTCTGGTACACGTACCGGAGGTGGACGGTGAGCGAGGCTGTAAAGCGATAGCCCAACCCGAACCTCAGGCTGTCGTAGCGGGTCGCGAGCTCCGGATAAGCGCCCAGCAGCCCGACCGCCCCGACGTCCGTCTCGCCTCCGGAGGTTGCGTGGGAGTAGTCGACGGAGGCGTCCCACAGGCCATGCGTGTAGCGGGCGCCGGCACTGCCATTCCAGTACCGGTCGCTGATCAGCGCCTGCCACAGTGCGGACGCCGCGCTGAATTCGCCGTCCTGAACCGTCTGGCGCGCCTCGTAACCGCCGTCAGCGTAGAACGACAGTGCCTCCGTCGGCGCCCAGCCGAAGGTGGCCTCGATCCGGCGCTGGCGGCCCGACACCAGCCCGAGCACGGACTGGCGGTAGAAGTCGTCGGTCCACGAGCCCTGCAGCCCGACTGAAATCGTCGCGGTGGGGTTCAGCGTCGCGCCGAGCTCGAAGAACTCCCTGTATCGCGGTGCCAGGTTGAACATCGCGATCAGCGGATTTTCCTGCGGGGGCAGCAGCGCAAGGTCGATCCCGTGCGTGTCGCGAGTGGCGACCCCGCCTTTCAGGTTGATCGCCAGCAGGCTCCACGGCGTCAGCCGCAGATGGCCGAACGTCTCGCCGTCCACCGTCTGCCGGACGACCTGCTGCGTGCGGTCGACCTCGAGGCGATCGGCGCCGATTCCGACCGTCAGCCAGCGCCACAGGCGATAGTCAGCGCCGCCGTCGAAGCGCCAGCGCGTGTAGTCGTAGTTCTGGGTCGTGAGCGTCGCGCCCGGAGCGACGTCGGTGACCACCTGCGCGATGGTCATCGGCGTGCTGTCGTCGCTGCGCTCGTCGTAGGCCGCGCGGCCGTGCACGTTCAGATTCGGAATCGGTCGCGACCCGAGCGTGGCCGCATAGTGCTGGAGCTTCACTTCGCCGTCGAAGGAGCCGGGGGACACGGCGCCCGGCAGCGTGCTCGGAGGGAGCAGTGTCTGATCCTGCGTGAGCTGGGTGTAGGCAGCCGCAAACGAGGCGTTCGAGTTGAACGGCAGCACGGTACTGGCGGTGAAGTTCGCGCCGCGCGCTTCATTGGTCGGCGGTAGCGCCATCGCGCCGGTCAGCGCGCTCGGCACCAGCGGCAGATAGGGGTTCTGGAAGTAGAGCGCTTCGGTATCGTCCTTGAAATGCGAGTCCGACAGCATGAGCCGCAGCGATCTCTTCGCATCCGACCACGCCATCCCGACCTCGAACGTATCGGTCTGGTAATTGACGGGCGCCGGGAGCTGCACCGCCTGCGTCAGGAAGCTCGCCCCGAGGATCTCGGTGCCGGTCTTGTCCTCGCGCCTTGCCGACCCGAACACCGACCAGCCGCCGCCGAGCAGCCAGCGCGCCTCGAGGCCGAAGTTCTTGCGCAGCGTGCCGATGTCGACCCCCTGCAGGCTCGCCGCGAGCGCGGTCATGCCGGCCGGCGTGCCGGCGGCGACCCAGCCAGCCGGCAGCGTCAGTGACCCGCCGCCGCCCAGATAGGGGGTCTGCGTCGCATCGTAGATCCGGTTGGGCTGCCCGGCGTAGCTGAGGGCTAGGGAGTAGTGGCCGTCCTGGCCGAGCGTGATCCGTCCGGTCCTTGAATCGAGCCCGAGGTCGTCGAGCTCGTAGCGAGCGTACTCACCGGAGGCATTGCGCCAGTCACCGTGCGCGTCAAGGTCGACGTAGGTCTTGTCCTGATCGATTCCGGTATAGCGGCCGAACGGTGCGTTCGCCTTGCCTGGGACGATCGCGCCGGCCGTGGCGTCGGCGTCGTAGCCCGCGTAGAACGGGCAGGACTCGCACTTCCAGTTGCTGGTGTCGGGAGCCGCGGGCGTGTCCGCAAGCGCCGCTGCGGCCGGTGCCGCAAGCAGCGCGGCGATCATGAGCCTTCGAATCATGCGGGATGACATGCTGGGTCCCTCAACGCATCAGCTTGGAGCCGGAGGGATGATTCGAGCCGTGCACCTGCGAGTGGCAGTTCACACAGCCGCCGGCGAGCAGGAATGCGCCGCCCGCTGGCCCGCCGCCGCCAGGCAGTCCGTCGGGTGTGTACGCAGCCGCCGGGTGGCCCTGCACCTGGTGGCACTGCTGGCACAGGAACGGCGGCCGAGTCTTCAGCAGCGCCGGCTGCGTCGAGCCATGCGGCTGGTGGCAGATCGTGCAGTCGTCGGTGACCGGCGCGTGCTCCCATACGAATGGGCCGCGAAACTCCGTGTGGCAGCCGGTGCAGGTTTCGGTGACCGTCGACTTGACGAGCATCGCCGGCGAGGTCGACCCGTGCGGCGCGTGGCAGCCGGTGCAGGCCATCTTGCCTTCGAGCAGCGGATGGCGTGACGGCTTCAAGAGATCCGCGTGCTGCGCCGAGTGGCAGTGGCTGCAGACCTCGACCTGGGTTGCCACCGCGCGTACCGGGTCACTCGCCGAGTGGCTCTTGTGGCAGTCGGCACACGACACATCGTTGGCCGCGTGGGCATTCCCCTGCCAGTGGGGCGCCGTGCCGCGGTGGCAGCCGAGGCACTGCTCGTTCTGCCTCGCCACCGGCGTGCCGGACTTCGCGCCGAAGCGGATGACCGGCGGTTTGTTCTTGCCCTTGGTGCGCGCATGCGCATCGCCGGGTCCGTGGCACGCCTCGCACTGCAGCTGGCCATGGCCGAACGGTGAGCGCGGGTCTGTCGGGCGGCCGTGTGCGGTTCGAAAGATCCCCGCCAGCGCCGCGTCGTCGTGGCAGTTGAGGCAGGTGTCCGCCCCTTTCTCCGTGTAGCCGCTGGTGGCCTTCGCCGGGGGCGGGGGCGCCGCGTCCGCGATCGCCGTCGCCGTCGCCGACCCGAGAGCCAGCCACGCGATGCCAAGCGCCGCCCAAGCTCTACCAATCCGTCGTAACGTCATTCGCGTGTGTCCTCTGATGACGCAACCCGCCTGCGCGAAACCTGCACTGGCGGCGGCCGCTGCGCTGTCCCGCCTCCAGCACCGCTCAGTTGAACGGGTACTGGGCGACCTGGTGGGCAACCTCGACGTCCTCGATCGCACCCTGACCATGGCAGAGCGCGCATGTCTCGACCGCCGCGCCGGGGATCGTCCGTCCGTTCGCATCCTTCTGCACCGTCTTTGAACCGCCATTTTCCGTCATGTGCTGGATGGCGCTCGCCTGCGTATGGCACGCCGAACACAGCGACATGTTGGCTGAGGTCGCCGCAACCGGGTTCGGGTTCAGCGGGTTCACGCTCGTGCCATTGCTGGTCGTCGTCGACTGCACCGCGCTGTCGTCGAGCGGGTAATCGCCGCCTGGAACGTGGCAGGCCTGGCAGTCGTTGATGTCGCCCGGGAAGATGACGGTGCTGAAGTCGTTGCGGGAGTTGCCGAAGCCGTAGACGACGAACGGCGTCGCGCCCTGCGAGGCACGGAATACCGCGCCGTGGATCGCGTGGATCATGACCTTGAAGTCGATCGTCTGCTCATAGAGGCCGTCGACCGGATCGACTCCCGTCACCACCCCGCTCGCGTTCTGGATGTTCTTGCGGAACTCGCCGTCGGTGGCACCGGGGTTGTGGCATGCGGCGCAGGCCTGCGGATTGTCGGTGCGGTTGTTACCGTGCTCGCTCAGCAGGTTGTGGCAGCGGTCACACTTGGTGATGTCGACGGCAGTGCGCCTTGGCACTGCCTTCGGATCGTTGACCGCCGCGTAGCTGACCGTCGTCGTGACCGGGATCCGCTGCCAGCTCGTGCCGGCCGCCGTGCCGGCATTCTGCGTGTCGACGGCGGGGTGTCCCTCGAACACGGCGCCGAGCGTACCGATGCCGGCCGGCAGGCCGCCCGCCATGCGGGTC
>DATNHZ010000009.1:0-15407 GCA_035604655.1 Steroidobacteraceae bacterium
CGGCCGCGGCCGGCGCCGCCCAGGCGCTGATGGTGATCGGCGGCGCGGATGTGTTCGAGCTGTGCCTGCCCCTCGCCCGGGTGATGCACCTCACCGAGGTCGACGCCGACGTCGAGGGCGACGTGCGGTTTCCGCAGTGGCGTCGCGAGGATTGGCGGGAATGCTCGCGGGACGCGCGTCCTGCCGACGAGCGGCACGCTTTCCCGTACGCCTTCGTTACGCTCGCGAGACGGGGGTCGTGACCGGCGGCAGTCGCTCGATCACCCTCGCCTCGAGCGCCGGCAAATCGATGTCGCGCAGCTCCGTTCTGCCGCGCGTCGCCTCATCGAGCAGCACGCTTTGCACTGCGCCGCGGCGCTCGGCCTCGGCGTAGGCGATCTCCTCATGGAACATCACCATCGAATAGCGCGGGATGAACCGGGTCGGCTGGCGGCGCTCGAGCTCCAGCGACAGCTGCTTTTGCAGCGCGAAGCGCGGGTCACGGACGGTGTCGCGCATCTCGACGTAGTTCTCGATCGCCATCCGGGCGATCGCTGCCGCGTCCTCGCGCCTCAGGGCATCGAAGCGCGCGAAGCAGTCCGCCCAGCCGAGACCCGAAGCAAGCAGGTCATCGAGCGCGCGGCAGTCCTCGAAGGCGCAGTTCATGCCCTGGCCGTGGAACGGCACGATCGCGTGCGCGGCATCGCCGATCAGCAGCGCCCGTCCGCCGACCTGCCAGGGCGCGGCGTAGATCGTTGACATCCGACCGACCGGGTTCGCCCCGAACTGCGCTTCGAGATCAGGCACCAGCGGCAGCACATCGGGGAAATCGCGCGCGAACAGCTCGCGCACGGCCGCGGCCGTCGTCAGCGTCGCGAAGCTCACCGGCCCGCCGTCAGCCGCGAGGAACAGCGTCGCCGTGAACGTGCCGTCAGCGTTCGGCAGCGCAATCAGCATGAAACCGCCGCGCGGCCAGATGTGCAGTGCGCCGAGCTCGAGCAGGTGCGACCCGTTCGGGCCGGCCGGAACGGTCAGCTCCTTGTAGCGGTGTTCGAGCAGCTCCTCACGGGCCGTGGCACGGCCGGAGCTGACCATCGCTTCGCGCAACGCCGATGCGGCCCCGTCCGCGCCGAACACCGGCGTCATCGGGACATGCAGACGCCGGCCGGACCGCAGGTTCTCGATCTCGATCATGCCGGCGTCGAAGTCCGCACCGCGCGCGAGGTGCTCGAAATGAAACTCGACGCCGTGCGCGGCGGCCGCGTCGGTCAGCACCTGATTGAGCCCGGCGCGCGGCACCGACCACAGCAGTTCGTGCGGCCGCTGGCCGTAGGGCAGGAACCGCGCGCCACCGCCGAGATCGTGGACGATCCGGCCCCGCATCGGCACGAGCAGCGGGCGCACTGCAGCCATGAGTCCGGCGCGCTCCAGGCCCGCGAGGCCGCGCGCGGCGAGCGCGAGGTTGATCGAGCGGCCGGCGGCCAGCGGCACGCGGCGGGCATCCGCGCGCCGCTCGTAGATCCGCACTGGCAGGCCCCGCCGCGCCAGCAGTGCGGCGAGCAGCGGGCCGGTGCAGCCGGCGCCGAGAATCGTCACGACCTCGGTCATGCGGTGCCCAGCTCCTGAGCGAGCCGGCCGATCGCGAGGTCGACCTCGGCGAAGGAGTTATAAAGCGGTGCGGGGGCGAGACGGATTACGTCGGGCTCGCGCCAGTCGCCGATGACGCCAGCCGCAGTCAGCGCCGCGAATATTCGGCGGCCACGCGCGGCGCCATCCTTGAGCCGCAGCGAGAGCTGCGCGCCGTGTTCGGCGTCGGCACGCGGTGTCACGACCGTCACCTGGCCGGCGCAGCGACGCTCGAGCAGCTCGCGGGCGCGTCCGGTCAGCGCCAGCGACTTGGTCCGCAGCCGGGCCAGGCCCGCCGCGTCGAACAGCCGCAGCGCCGCCGCGAGCGGCGCGAGCGCCAGCACCGGCGGATTCGACAGCTGCCAGCCGTCGGCTCCGTGCATCGGCAGGAAATCCGGCCCCATCGCAAAGCGCGTGGCGGCATCGTGACCCCACCAGCCGGCGAAGCGCGGCAGCTGCCGCGCATCGGCGTGGCGCTGGTGGACGAACACGCCGCCGACCGCGCCGGGGCCGCCGCACAGGTACTTGTAGTTGCACCAGACCGCGAAGTCGGCGCCGCTGTCATGCAGCGCGAGCGGTACGTTGCCGATCGCGTGTGCGAGATCCCAGCCGACCCGCACGTCGTGGCGGAGCGCCGCGCGCGTGATCGCCGCGACGTCGTGCACCTGCCCGGTCAGATACTGGACGGCTGGCAGCAGCACCAGCGCGAGCGAGGACCCCTCGCGCTCGATGACCGCGACGATGTCCTCGGTGCGCAGCAGCTCCTCGCCGACCCGCGGCGCGATCTCGATCAGCGAGCCCGGGGCGGTGTGCCCGTGGAAGGCGAGCTGCGAGACGATCGCGTAGCGGTCGGACGGGAACGCGGACCGCTCGATCACGATCCGGTGCCGGTCGGAGGTGGGGCGGTAGAAGCTGACCAGCATCAGGTGCAGGTTCACGGTCAGCGTGTTCATCGCCACGACCTCATCGGGCGCTGCGCCGACGAGCCGCGCCAGCGGGCCGGCAAACTGTTCGTGATACGTCATCCACGGCTCGGGGCCGGCGTGATGGCCGCGGACCGCGAGCGTCGCCCAGTGATCCAGCAGCTCCCGGATGCACGCCTCGGCATCGATCGGCAGCGGCCCGAGCGAGTTGCCGCACAGGTAGATCGCCGGGCGGCCATCGGGGCCGGAGGGCAGCCGAAAGCGCGACCGGAATTCCGCCAGCGGGTCGGCGGCATCGAGCGCGAGCGCCTCGCGCGCAGCCTGGATCGGCTCAGTCATGGGGGCGCACCGGGTACAGGATCGGCCGGCTCGGGGCCGCATCGCTCATGAAGGCGGGCAGCTGCAGGTCCAGCATGTACCAGCCGTCGCGCACGGTCGGGGCGATCCACGCGAGTTCGGTGATCGTGGCGTCGCGCCGGCTTGCGTCATGGGCCCGGCGCGCGCCGGGCGCGAGTCCCCAGAACGTGCGATGCGCGACCAGCCGGCCGCCGTCGATCGCGCGGTCGATGGATGGCAGATCGACGACCAGGTGCTGCACCTCGCGCGCGACCAGCAAGCGAGCGGCCTCGGGCGTCAGGTAAGGCGCGGGCGCCGCACCCGAGTAGCGCCGCGCAAGCTTGCCGGCGTCGTTCGGGATCGTTCGGATGATCAGCGCCTCCGGGGCTCCCGGCAGCGCGTCCAGGGAAGCCTCGAGTGCGCGTGCGGTCACGACCGGCTCCTCGCCCGCGGCGAGCGGGTCGGCTGTCTCGCCGCTCGTGGCCACGGGCTCCGCGCGCACCGACACCAGGCGCGCGATGTGCAGGCCGCCCCGCAGCACCTCGTGCACGGCGATCCGGTCGCTGGTCACGTGACCGATGCACTCGGTGTGCGTGCCGTTGCAGTGCGGCACGAGCGACAGCGTCTCGCAGTTGACCGTGCCGCCGGCGCGCACGTCGCCGACGAACGACCCGGTTTCCAGGGGCCGCGCCGTGGCACGCGGCGCGCCGTAGTGGTTGGGCTGGACGCCGTCGAAGTCGAGTGGCACCGCGATCGACAGCGGGTCGGACAGATCCGCCACGTAGCGACGGCCGCCTCGCGACAGCAGCACCTCGCTCACGACGGGTCGTTCGCGCCGGGCCGCCCGAGCACGGCGCCGCAGCGGCGGCAGGTGCGCCGACCGCGGTCCGCGTAGAAGCGCTCAAAGATCGCCGGGAATTGCGTCTCGATGTCCGTCAGCACGAAAAACTCCTCGTAGAGGAGCGCGTGGCACGCCTCACAGTACCACTGGAACCCGTCGCGCTCGTCGGCCGCACGCCGGCGCTCGACCACCAGGCCGACCGAGCCCGCCGGTCGCTGCGGCGAGTGCGGTACCAGCGGCGGCAACAAGAACACCTCGCCCGCGCGCACCGCGTAATCCAGCGGTCGGCCGGCGACCATCGTCCTGAGGGTCAGCGTGCCCTCGATCTGGTAGAAAAATTCGGCGCCCGGGTCAACGTGGTAGTCGCGGCGCGCGTTAGGACCTCCGACGACCATGATCACAAAATCACCTGCCGGGAAGACCTGCCGGTTGGCGACCGGTGGCCGCAGCTCGGCGCGGTGCTCGTCAATGAAGCGTTGCAGGCTGAATGGCGGAGTCGGGGGCAGGTTCATGAGCGGGTCCCGCATTATAGTGGCCGCCCCGGCTGCCCGGCTGCCCGGCCGCCGGAACTCCGGCTCCGGCTCGAGGTCCACCGATCGTAGGGCTTCACCTCAGGGAGGCTACACCATGACGCGTCTCATTCAGCAGCTCACGAGCGGACTCGTCCTCGCGCTCGCAGCCGCGGCGGCGGCGGCGGCCGACGCGCCGGTCGACGGCACCTGGCAGAAGCACGAGTACATGCTGGGCTATGCGGGGGCCACGTCCCACTACTCGTGTGATGGCCTTGAGTACAAGCTCACACAGCTCCTCAAGCTCGCCGGGGCGCGTCCCGACGCGAAAGTCCGGGCCAGCTGCACGAACCGCCTGGGCAGCGCGTCCCGGATCGTGACCGCACGCACGACCTTCTACACGCTGACGCTGACGCCGGCGGCGGGCTCGCAGCAAAGTGCCGTGCCCGACCGAAGGGCCGGAACGTGGAAGACAATCGAGTGGCACACCGGATCGCCGCCGCAACTGACCTTCGGCGACTGCGAGTTGGTGGACCAGTTTGCCCGCGAGATGTTGCCGATGTTTACCACCCGGGACGTCGACAACCGGATGAAGTGCGTCCCGTACCAGGAGACGCTGGGCAACATCGATCTTCGGTTCAGCGTGCTCACGGCGCTCCCGCGGGCGTAGCGAAGCCGGCCGCGCCCGGTCAGTAGTCGCCGCGGTAATCCGCGGGCGCGCCGACCTTGAGCGCCCCCCGGCAGGCGACCTGCACGGGTGCCGCGGCCGCGTCGAGCCGCAGCGCCGTCAGAGTCCCGCCCCACACGCAGCCCGTGTCGAGCGAGACGACGCCATCGGCGTCGTAGTACCCGAGTGCGGACCAGTGGCCGAACAGGATGCGCTCAGTGGCGCTGCGGCGCCCCGGAACCCTGAACCACGGGATGGCCCCGGGCGGGGCGCCGACGGCCGGGCCTTTGTAGGCGAGCAGCAGCCGGCCCTCGGCCGTGCAGACCCTGAGTCGCGTCAGGCAGTTGACCGTGAACCTGAGCCGGTCGAGGCCGGCGAGCGCCGGCGACCAGAGGTCCGGCTGGTCGCCGTACATCGCGCTGAAGAACCCGCCCGCGCCGGCGGCGAGGGCCTGCTCGACCTCGCGTGCACAGGCGAGCGTGGTCTGGATATCCCACTGCGGTGGCAGCCCCGCATGCACCATCGACCAGCCGAGTGCCGGATCGCAGTGCGCGAGCGGTCGGCGCGCGAGCCAGCCAAGAAGCTCATCCCGATCGGGCGCCGCCAGCACCTCCCCCAGGGTGTCGCCGCGCTTGAGCCCGTGCCCGGGATTGCTGGCAGCGGCCAGCAGATGCAGATCATGGTTGCCGAGCACGACGGTTGCCGCCGTGCCGAGCGATTTGACGTAGCGCAATGCCGCGAGCGAGCCGGGACCGCGGTTGACCAGGTCCCCGGTGAGCCACAGGCGGTCGAGGTGGGGATCGAAACCCAGCGTATCGAGCAGTGTCCGGAGTTCGTCGTAGCAGCCCTGCAGGTCGCCGACTGCGTAGACAGCCATCGGGTGTCAGTGCACCACACCCGGCATGGCGAGCGAGAACGGCGCGACCGGCGCATCGAAGCGCGCGCCGTCGTCGGCCAGCATCTGGTAGCTGCCCTGCATCGCGCCCACGGGAGTTTCGAGCACGGCGCCACTCGAATAGCGGAACCCCTGGCCGGGCTTCAGGTGCGGCTGCTCGCCGACGACCCCTTCGCCGCGCACCTCCTGCACCTTGCCGTTCGCGTCGGTGATGATCCAGTGGCGCGTCAGCAGCCGGGCCGGCACTTCGCCCTCGTTCTTGATGGTGATCGTGTAGGCGAAGACGAAGCGCTTCTCGCGCGGATCGGACTGCTCCTCGACGTAGGCGGTCGCGACGTCGACGACAATTCTGTGGTTCGCTGCTTCCATAGGCTTACCGGAGACGGACTGCCAGCACGTCGCAGGGTGCGGCGTGCAGGATGGTGTCCTCGGTCAGGTTGACGAGGATCGACAGACCATGCCGCTCGCGGCTGCCGATGACGACGAGATCAGCGTGGGTCTCGGTCGCGACGCGCACGATCTCGGCCTTGGTGTTGCCCCCCTCGATGCGGCAGCTGGCTTCAGGGATTCCCAGCTGTGCTGCGAGTTCGCGGAGCCGCTCGCCAGCGCGCTTGATCAGCTCCTCCTCGATCTCGACCGCCGGCAGCAGCGTTTCGCCCAGCGGCTCGACCGGCACGTACTCGACGACGTGCAGCAGCGCGATCTCGGCACCGCAGGCCGCGGCGATCGCCCGCGCCCGGGCGCCGATCGTCCGGCTGTCTTCAGTCAGATCGACGACCAGCAGGATGCGTCGGTAGAGGTGAGGCTCCGGAGTGGACACGGCCGTCGTTCTCGTCCCACGGTTGTGGGCGATTATAGCCGCGCCGGCGCCGGCGTCGCGGCCAGGCGCGCAAACTCCTCCGGGTACAGGGTCTCCGCCCGCCGGCCGGCATCGATCCGCGCCGCCGCGAACCCTGCGGGGTCGACGATCCCCTTGAGCGCGTTGCGCAGCGTCTTGCGCCGCTGGCCGAAGGCGCGAGCGACCACCAAGGCGAAGCGCGCCGGGTCCGGCCGTGCGAACGGCGGCGTCTGATGGGGCACGAGTCGCACCACGGCGGAATCGACCCGGGGCGGTGGCCGAAACGCGCCCGGGCCGACGTCGAACAGGTGCTCGACCCGGCAGTGCACGGCCAGCATCACGGTCAGCCGACCGTACTCGCCGCTGTCGGGCGCCGCCGCCATGCGGGCGACGACTTCCTTCTGCAGCATGAAATGCATGTCGATCAGGTTCGGGGCGGCGGCCAGCACGTGAAACAACAGCGGCGTCGAGATGTTGTACGGCAGGTTGCCGCACAGCCGCAGCGGACCTGCGGACCCGGCGAGCGCGCTGAAGTCGAAGCTCAGCACGTCGGCCTGGTGGACGATGATCTCGCCGTGGCCGCGGGCGCGCTCGGCGAGGACCGGAATGACGTCGCGGTCGAGCTCCACGACCTCGAGGCGGCCGGCCCGATCCAGCAGCGGCAGCGTCAACGCCCCGAGCCCAGGGCCGATCTCGATCAGCCGCTCCCCTGGTTGCGGGTCGATCGCCGCAACGATGCGGGCAATGACCGCAGGATCGTGCAGAAAGTGCTGGCCAAAGCGCTTGCGGGCACGGACCCTGGCCTTGCGCGGCGGGCCCATGCCATCACGCGCGGGTGCAGGCGAGCGCGAGCTCGAGCGCCGCGACCAGGCTTCCGGGATCGGCGCGCCCGGTGCCGGCGAGGTCGAGCGCCGTGCCGTGATCGACCGAGGTGCGGATGATCGGCAGGCCGAGCGTCACGTTGACCGCATGGCCGAATCCCGCGTACTTGAGGACCGGCAGGCCCTGGTCGTGGTACATCGCGAGCACGGCGTCGGCGTCGGTCAGCTGCCGCGGTGTGAACGCGGTGTCGGCCGGCAGCGGTCCGCGCGCCACGATACCCGCGGCGGCCGCCCGGGCTATCGCCGGAGCGATGACATCGAGGTCTTCGCGGCCGAGATGGCCGGACTCCCCGGCATGGGGATTGAGACCGCACACCAGGATCCGCGGCCGAACCAGCCCGAACCGCTGCTTGAGCCCCGCCGCCAGCACCGCGAGCGTGTCGTATAGGTCGGCCTCGTTGAGCGCGTCGGCGACCGCCCTGAGCGGCAGGTGCGTGGTCGCGAGCGCGACGCGAAGCTTGCCCGCGACCAGCAGCATCACCGGGCGCGGCGCCCCGGTCAGCGCCGCGAGGAACTCGGTGTGACCGCTGAACGGTACGCCGGACTCGTTGATCACGCTCTTCTGGACCGGGGCGGTCACCAGTGCAGCGAAATCGCCCTTCAGGCAGCCGGTAGTGGCGGTGCGCAGCATCTCGAGCACGTACGCTGAATTCCCGGCATCGAGACGTCCCGCAATGACCGGGGCCGCGGCGCGGTGCGGCAGCACCTGCACGAGGCCGCGCCGGTGGGGAGCGACCTGTCCGGCGACGACGCTGCTGAACTCGAGCTTGAGGCCAAGCTCGGTGGCGCGGGCGGCAAGCAGTGCGGGATCCGCCGCGATGGCCAGCCGGCAGGGAAACTCCCGGCCGGCGAGGGCGAGGCACAGGTCGGGGCCGATGCCCGCCGGCTCGCCCGACGTGACGACGACGGTCTTCAGGTCGTCTTTTGAGTCGGTCGGCATGCGACCGTCAGGTGCGGTAATCGACGAAGGCCTCGTCGCGCAGTCGCCGCAGCCACAACTCGGTCTCTTCATCGGCCTTGCTGGCGCGGATCTGCTCGAATGCCTTGCGCTTGCGGTCGTCGGTGCTCATGTCCTGGGTGCGCCGGCCGAGCAGTTGCGCCACGTGCCAGCCGTACTGCGTATGGAACGGCTGGCTGATCTCGTTCTCGTTGAGCGCCGCGAGCGCCTGCTCGAATTCCGGCACGAACGTGCCCGCGCCCGTCCAGCCGAGATCGCCGCCTTCGCTGGCCGATCCCGGGTCCTCGGACACCGCCTTGGCGATCGCGCCGAAGTCATCCGACCCGCTCGCGATGCGGTCGCGGATGACTTGCAGCCGGCCGCGCACGGTCTCGTCATCCTGCAGCTCGTTGGTCTTGACCAGGATGTGGCGCGCGTGCACCTGCTCGACGAGCAGCGGCTTGGCGTCGCTGCGCATGTCGTTGAGCCGGATGATGTGAAAACCGGACGGCGTGCGGACCGGGCGCGAGACTTCGCCGGGCTTGAGATTGACGACGACCTCGGCCATGAAGCCTGGCAACTCGCTGCCCTTGCGCCAGCCGATTTCGCCGCGCTCGAGGGCCGACTGGGCCTGCGAGTTCGCCACCGCGAGCTGGCCGAAGTCCTCGCCGGCGCTGGCCCGCTGGTAGAGCTCCTCGGCATGTTTCTCGACCTGCTCGAGCTGCCCGGGCGAGGCGGCCTCGGGCAGCGACAACAGGATGTGCGATACCTCGTACTCGACGGTGCCCGACTTATTGGCGGCTTGCTTCGCCAGGAACTGGTCGAGCTCGCGCGGGCTCACGTAGATCCGTGTGAACACGTCGCGCTGCCGCAGCAGGGACAGGGTCATTTCGCGGCGCATCTGTTCGCGGTACTCGGCATACACGATGCCCTCGGAGCCGAGCGCATCGGGCAGCTGGCTGAACTCGATCTTGTTCTGCTTGGCGATCTCGCGCAGCGAGTTGTTGAGCGCCTCGTCGGTGACCCTGAGGCCTAGCTTCTGGGCCCGCTGCAGCTCGATCTCCTGCAGGATCAGTCGTTCGGTGATCTGCTGTCTCAGCACCGATGGTGCCGGCAGCGGCGTGCCCTGCTCGCGCAGGCGGCGCGTAATCACGATCACCTGGGTGTCGATCTGGCTCTGCAGCACGACCCCGTCGTTGACCACGACCGCGATCCGGTCGAGCAGGTCACCCCGGCCGCCGAGCTCGCGCGTCTGGGCGTGGGCGGTGGTGGCGGCGATTGCCGCGACGAAGAGCGCGATTGTCAGTAAGCGAGCCATGGACGGATTACGGTATCCCGGTTGCCGGGGGGGTCGCGGAGTATCCCCGAATCGACTGCTCGAGGAAAGCACCGGTCTTCTGTCCGACACTCGACAGCCCATTCAGTTCCAGCTGCAGCGACAGGGACGTATCGCGCGTGCCGGTGAAGGTGCTGACGTAGTGCCGGGCCACCAGCCGCAGTGCCCAGCAGCAGGAGCGATACTCGAAGCCGGCGAAGGCATCCGTGGCGGTCCGGTCGCGCAGCGAGTACACGTACCGTCCATACAGGTTCCAGGAGTCCGACACCGGCCAGGCGGATGATAGGTCGAGCTGCTCGAGCAGATCCCGCCGGAACCGGTAGCCGAGGTTCACGACGCGGTTGTTGGCCGGCTGGTATTGCAACTGCAGCTCGCTGACATCCGAGCGGGCGGCATGCGGATCCCACTGCTCGCCGACATCGATGTTCCAGTGCTTGTAGGCCGCCACGGCCAGCTGCGCGACCACGTCGGAGGTATCGCCGACGACCACCGGTTCATTCGGCAATGTCACCCGTGGCGGCGTGAAGTAATAGATCTCGCCGAGCGTCGCGGCCAGCAACTGGCTTCCCGAGGCGGCGTCGACCAGCCGGCTGGTCGCCCCGACGGCGAGCTGGTTGGCGTCGCCCAGGCGGTCGCCGCCCACATAGCGCTCGCTGCGGAACAGCTGGATCAGCGTGAAGTCCGGGAGCCCGGTGTCGAAGATCGGTATCGCCGACTGGTCGCGGTACGGGATATAAGTATAGAGGGCGCGCGGCTCAAAGGTCTCGAGGCGCGAGCCGTCGGTGCGTTCGAAGGTCAGGCCGCTGTCGACGGCGACGATCGGGGCGGAGAACGCCGGCGAGTCGTCGACACCGGGGTCGTCGCGCAGCGCATAGCGGGTTGTCCGGTAGCCGAGTGAGGAGACGAAGAATGCGCCCGGTGAGCGAAACGCCCAGCTCGCCGTCGGCTCCAGATCGTAACGGGCGCCCTGGATTCCCGCGGCGCGCGTGAAGTTGACTGCCTCGCCGCGCACGTCGAATTCCGGCCCGACGCCCTCGCCCCAGCGGCCGCGAATCGTGATCTGCGGCGCCCGGGTGTAGGGCCGGTCGGTGTCGGCGACGGTCTGGTCGATCGTCTGCCATTGCTCGACGAGTCCGGTCGCCTGCCAGTGGCTGTCGAGGTAGGTGAGCCGGGCGGCGCGCGTCAGATAGATGACGCTGGTGCTCTCCGAACCGACACCGAAATCCTCGAAATACGCGCTGTCGCTCGCATAGGCGAGGTTGGTATCGAAGCGAAGGCGCGAGGTGAAGTCGGTCTGCTCCGTGAACCTGATGAAGCTGCGGTCGCGGTCGGTGGAGGCGTCGTGGGGTACCCAGTCGCTCTGAAACTGGCCGTGCGAGTCGCTCGTCAAGTAGCGGAACTCCGTGCCGAACGTCACGCCGCGTTTCGACATGTAACCCGGCGTCAGGGTCGTGTCGTAGTTCGGCGCCAGATTCCAGTAGTAGGGCACGGCGAGTTCCAGGCCGTTGTTGCTCGAATCGCCGATCGTGGGAAACAGGAAGCCGGACTTACGCGCATCGCTCGTCGGGAACGACACGACCGGCAGATAGAACAACGGCACTCCCTTGAAGTTGAGCTCGACGTCGCGGCCGATGCCCTGGCCGGCTTTCTGGTCGATGTCGATGCTCTGGGCCCGCAGGAACCAGTCGCGACGGCCGACCGGGCAGGCGGTGTAGTCGACGCCGGTGAGCTTGAGGTGACCGTCGGAGTCGAACACGATCGACGCCGCATGCCCGCGGGCCTGCCGTGCCGGCAGCTCGAATTCGGCGTTGTTGAAACTGCCGCCGCCGCCCGTGTGCCAGGTCGCCGCATCGCCCGACAGGTGCAGCCGGGGATCGCGATACTCGACACTCCCGGCCGCGTCGAAGGTCTCGGTCGCGGCGTCGTAGGTAGCGTCGTGCGATGCCAGCGTCCGGTCGCCCTGCCGGACAGCGACCGGACCCTTGAGGGTCGCATCGCCGGTGTCGGTGACCTCCGCTCCGGCGGTCGTGACCTCGATCGGCGCCGTGCTGGCGGCCGGCAGGCTGCTGACGGCCGGCAGCGGCGAGGGCGGGGCCGGGCACTTCGGATCGGCGCGCGCCGCGGCCACACTCAGCAGCAGCACGAAGAAGAGAAAGCCCAGGGGCGCGCGGTCGAGGCTTCGAGAAACTGGGGGTTGCAACAGCGCGGCCTAGTGGTGACGGGCAGAAGGCCGCCGCGGCAACGGCGGGCGGCGGCATTATAATCCGGTGCACATGGCGCCCGTCACCGACGCACCGGCCGACTCCCGTCGCGCGCTCCTCGAACACTGGCTGCGGCACGAGCTCGGCATCGCGGTGAACCGGGTCGCGCCCGCCTCCGCCGACGCGAGCTTTCGACGCTACTTCCGCGTCGAAACGCGCGACACGAGCTTCATCGCGATGGACGCACCCCCCGGGCGCGAAGACCTCGGGCCGTTCATCAGCATCGCCGGCGCGCTCGGCGCGCTCGGCGTCAACGTCCCGTCGGTGCTCGAGACTGACCGCGCGCGCGGGTTTCTGCTGCTGACCGATCTCGGATCCACGCATTATCTCCAAGCGCTCACCGCCGGCGCGGATCCGGAATCCCTGTACCAAGATGCCGCCGAGGCACTGCTGCGGATCCAGTCGCGCGGGCTCGCAGCCGCCGAAGCGCTGCGGCCGTACGCAGCTGAGCTTCTGGACCGCGAGGTGCAGCTGTTCCCCGACTGGTTTCTTGCCCGCCACCTCGGACTCGAGCCGAGCGACGATGTCCGCTCGCTGATCGACAACGTGTCAGCTGCGCTCGCGGCCGTGGCCCTCGAGCAGCCGCAGGTGTTCGTGCACCGCGACTACCACTCGCGCAACCTGATGGTCACGCCGACCCTGAACCCGGGCGTGCTCGACTTCCAGGATGCGGTACGCGGCGCCGCGACCTACGATCTCGTGTCGCTGTTCAAGGATTGCTACATCGTCTGGCCCCGCGAACGCGTGCTCGGGTGGCTGCGGCGTTACCGGCGCAGTGCGTTCGCCGCGGGCGTGGCGGTCGGCACCGACGAGGCCGACTACGTCCGCTGGTTCGACCTGCTGGGCGCGCAACGGCACCTGAAGGTACTCGGAATATTCGCGCGGCTGTGGTACCGCGACGGCAAGGCGAGCTACCTCGGCGACCTGCCAAGAGTGCTCGATTACCTGCTCGAGACGGCCGGTGCCTACCGGGAGCTCGCCGAGCTCAATCGCTTTCTCCACGCGACCGTGGTGCCGCGATTCGCCGCCGCCCAGGCGCGGGCGCTCGCGTGACCATGGTCCGGCGGGCGATGGTGCTCGCCGCCGGCCGCGGCGAGCGCATGCGGCCGCTGACGGCCACGGTGCCGAAGCCGCTGCTCGAGGTCGCGGGCAAACCGCTGATCGAGTGGCACCTGTTGAGCCTCGCCCGCAGCGGCATCCGCGAGGTTGCGATCAACACCTCCTGGCTCGGGTCGAGGCTTGTCGCGGCCTGCGGCGATGGCGCGCGCTTCGGGCTCAGACTGCGCTGGTTCGACGAGGGCCCGGAGCCGCTCGAGGTGGCCGGCGGGATCATCAACGCACTCGCGTTTTTTGGCGGTGAGCCGTTCGTCGTCGTCAACGGCGATGTGTTCACGGCCTATCCGCTGCCGCCGCTGCCACCCGCGGCCGGGCGACTCGCGCACCTGGTGCTGGTGCCGAACCCGCCCGAGCACTCGCGCGGCGACTTCGGCGTCGAGTGCGGGGAGCTGCGCCTCGATGCTCCGCGGCGCTACACCTTCGCCGGCATCGCGACCTATGACCCGCGGCTGTTTGCAGGAGTCGATCGCGGCCGGCGTGCGTGGAAGCCGCTGATCGATCGCGCCGCGGCGGCCGGACTGGTGTCGGCGGAGGTCTTCGAAGGCCGCTGGACGGATGTCGGGACGCCGGAGCGGCTCGCGGCGCTCAACGCGACGCTCCGGTAGAATCACGGTTCCCCGGCGGACAGGGTGGGCGCGTGGCGCAGTTCAAGGGTATCCCGGTCGTGACCGCGAAGAGCGGCCAGAAATACGTGACGCCGCAGGGCTTTACGGCGATCCGTGACGGCATCAAGGCCGCCGCCGGAACCACGCCCTTCACCGTCGGTCGCAAACCGGGCTGGCTGCGGGCACCGCTGCCGGCCGGGATCCGTTTCGAGGCCGTGCGCAAGGTCGTCCGCGATCACCGGCTCGCCACGGTCTGCGAGGAAGCCAAGTGCCCCAACATCGGCGAGTGCTGGAACGCCGGCACGGCGACGATCATGCTGATGGGCGCGGTCTGCACCCGCGCCTGCCGGTTCTGCGCGGTTGACACCGGCAACCCGCGCGCCTGGCTGGACGGCGAGGAGCCGGCCAACGCCGCGCACACGGTCGAGTTGATGGGGCTCAAGTACGTGGTGCTGACCTCGGTCAACCGCGACGACCTCGATGATGGGGGCGCATCGCATTACGCCGCCTGCATTCGGGCGATCAAGGCGCGCTGCCCGGGCACGGCGGTCGAGGCGCTGACGCCGGATTTCCAGGGATCGCGGACTGCCGTCGAGACCGTGGTCGCGAGCGGCCCCGAGGTGTACGCGCAGAACATCGAGACCGTACGGCGGCTCACGCACCCGGTGCGCGATCCGCGTGCCGGCTACCAGCAGACGCTCGCCGTGCTCGCCCACGCCAAGACGGTCCGCCGCGCCGTGCTGACGAAATCGAGCCTGATGCTCGGGCTCGGCGAGACGCGCGCTGAAATCGAGACCTGTCTGCTCGATTTGCGCGCTGCCGGTGTCGACCTTGTAACGCTCGGCCAGTATCTGCGACCGACTGCCAATCACCTGCCGGTCGAACGCTTCGTGCCGCCCGAGGAGTTCCAGGCGCTGCGCGAGCGCGCGCTCAACTTCGGCTTTCTCGAGTGCGTTGCGGGGCCGCTGGTTCGTTCGAGCTATCGCGCCGAGCGCGCGCTCGAGCGCAACAACGCTGGACTGCCGTGAACGCGGTTGCCCGCTGGCTCGGGCGCGTCGAGTACGAACCCACCTGGCGCGCCATGCAGCGCTACACCGATGCGCGCGACGCCGCAGCCGCCGACGAGCTCTGGTGCCTCGAGCATCCGGCCGTATACACGCTCGGCATGAACGCCGACCCCTCGCACGTACTCGCCGCCGGTGGTATCCCCGTCGTACCGATCGATCGGGGCGGGCAGGTCACCTATCATGGACCCGGCCAGCTGGTCGTCTATCCGCTGCTCGATCTCAAACGGCTGCGACTCGGCGTACGCGACCTGGTCACGGCGCTCGAGTCGGCGCTGGTGGCGCTCGCGGCGGAGTTCGGGATCGAGGCCGCGCCGCGGCGTGAGGCCCCGGGCGTCTACGTGCGTGGCGCGAAGCTCGCGAGCGTCGGCCTGCGGATCCGCCGCGGCTGCAGCTACCATGGCCTCGCCCTCAATGTCGCGATGGATCTGGAGCCCTTCGGCCGCATCAACCCATGCGGTTACGCAGGCCTCGAAGTCGTCGATCTGGCGACGCTCGGCGTGCGGCTCACGCCCGAGGCGGCCGCGCGGCGGCTCGTGCCGCACCTGGCGCGGACGCTCGGGCTGACAGACGGCGCCGCGTTCGCCGATCCC
>DATNHZ010000010.1:0-3921 GCA_035604655.1 Steroidobacteraceae bacterium
AGGCGTCGACCGGGCCCGGGTAACCGCTCGCGGCGAGTGCCTCGAGCGTGCCGACCGCGACCGCGCTGCCGGCCATGTCGATATGCATGTCGAGCATCGACTTGGCGCCCTTGAGGTTATGGCCGCCGGTGTCGAAGCACAGGCCCTTACCAACGAGCGCGACTGGCCGCTGTGCCTGGGCGCCGCGCCGCTGCCGCGGCCGGTACTCGAGGCGCACCAGCGCCGCGTCGCGATTGCGGCTGCCGCGCGCCACCGCGGCAAACGCGCCGGCACCGAGGCGCCGCAGCGCGGCTTCGCTGAAGGTCCGCATCTGCCAGCGGTGGCGCCGCGCGAGTGCTGCCAGCGCGCGACGATAGCTGCCCGGGTACAGCACGTTCGGCGGCAACGCCGTGAGCCAGCGCGCGAGGTGCGCGCCGTTCTCAATCGCGAGCGCGGCAGCGGCGTCGACGCGGCCGCACACCACGAGCTCGGCCGGCTGCCAGCGGCGCGGCGGCTGGCTCTTCTGGCTCGGTCGCGCTTCGGTGGCGGCGAACAGCGCAGTGAGCAGCGCGGCGACCGGCGCTACGCCGCGCACGCCATCGGCCCCGACACTCGCGAGCGCCACGACCCGCGGCTCGACGGCCGCAAGTTCGTGCACCATTCGACCGGCGAGCGTCAGCTGCTGGAATGCATCTGCGCCGGCCGGCAACTCGCCCGTCACCACTCGCGTGCCGCGCCGCGTGGGCAGAGTCACTGACCAGACGCTGGCCGCCGCGCGCGGCAACCGCTCGCGCTCGCGCCGCAGGACATCGCCGCCGGGCAGCTGCGCGAGCCGTGCGAGGCACTCGGCGGGCAGCATCAACAGCAGCGCGTCGGCGCGGGCGATCAGCGCCGCGGACGGCGCGCTCGAAGCATGGCTGATCAGGTACTTGCGATGCGCAGGAAGCAGTTTCACGGGGCCTCGTTCACCTTGACCGACCTACCTCAAAGCCAGATCATATCGGACTCGAGTCCGGGGCAGGCGCTCCGACAGGAATGCGAGACGCATGAGCGAGAACCCGCGAGTCGAGGATGTAGATCCGCTCGAGACGCAGGAGTGGCTGGAATCGATCGATGCGGTGCTGAAGGCCTACGGACCGGAGCGGGCGCACTTTCTGCTTGACCGGCTGATCGATCATACGCGCCGGGCCGGGGCGCATCTGCCCTTCAAGCCCAATACCGCCTACGTCAACACGATCAGCCCGGCGAACGAGAAGCCGTATCCCGGCAATCGCGCCCTCGAGCGCCGGCTCGAGGCCTACATTCGCTGGAACGCGCTGGCGATGGTCGTCGCTGCGAACCGCCAGAGCGCAGAGTTCGGTGGGCATCTCGCGACCTACGCCTCCTCTGCGACCCTGTACGAGGTGGGTTTCAACCATTTCTGGCGGGCGGCGAGCGACCAGCACCCCGGCGACCTGGTGTTCATACAGGGGCACTCGAGTCCGGGCATCTACGCACGGGCCTACCTCGAAGGCCGGCTCAGCGAGGAGCAGCTGCGCCACTTTCGGCAGGAGACGACGGGCAAAGGGCTGTCGTCCTACCCGCACCCGTGGCTGATGCCCGATTTCTGGCAGTTCCCGACGGTATCGATGGGGCTCGGCCCGATGATGGCGATTTTTCAGGCACGGTTTACTCGCTACCTCGAGCACCGCGGCATCGTCAGGCCCTCCGACCGCAAGATCTGGACGTTCCTCGGCGACGGCGAGATGGACGAGCCGGAGTCGATGGGCGCATTGACGATGCCGGTGCGCGAGAAGCTCGACAACCTGGTGTTCGTCATCAACTGCAACCTGCAGCGGCTGGACGGCCCGGTTCGCGGCAACGGCAAGATCATTCAGGAGCTCGAGGCGGCCTTCCTCGGCGCCGGCTGGAACGTCATCAAGGTGCTGTGGGGCGCGCGCTGGGATCCGCTGCTGGCCCGCGACCACAAGGGTCTGTTGCGGCGTCTGATGGAGGAGTGCGTCGACGGCGAGTACCAGAACTTCAAGGCCAAGGGCGGTGCATACACGCGCGAGCATTTCTTCGGCAAGTACGCCGAGCTCAAGGAGCTCGTCGCGAACATGTCGGACGACGAGATCTGGCGCCTCAATCGCGGCGGCCATGATTTCGCCAAGGTCTGGAATGCCTATGCCGCGGCGGTCGCGACCAGGGGCCAGCCGACGGTGATCCTGGCCAAGACGGTCAAGGGCTTCGGACTCGGCAAGGCGGGCGAGGCCCAGAATCCGACCCATCAGCAGAAGAAGCTCGACGACGAGGCGCTGAAGGCGTTCCGCGACCGCTTTAACATTCCCGTGTCCGATGACGAGATCGCGAAGCTGCCGTTCAAGCGTCCCGACGATGACAGCGACGAAATGCGCTATCTGCACGCCCGCCGCGCGGCCCTCGGCGGCTTCCTGCCGGAGCGGCGCGTCACGGCCACGCCACTCCTCGTACCACCGCTGCAGTCCTTCCAGCTGCTCCTCGAGAGCAGCGGCGAGCGCGAGATTTCGACCACGATGGCATTTGTGCGCCTGCTGGGGATTCTTCTCAAGGACAAGAACATCGGTCGCAATATCGTGCCGATCGTTCCGGATGAGGCCCGCACCTTCGGCATGGAAGGGCTGTTTCGCCAGATCGGCATCTACTCCTCGGTCGGCCAGCTGTACACACCGCAGGATGCCGACCAACTGCTGTCGTATCGGGAGGACAAGAAGGGACAGATCCTGGAGGAGGGCATCAACGAGGCTGGCTCGATGTGTTCGTGGATCGCCGCTGCCTGCGCGTATGCGAATCACGGCACCTACATGGTGCCGTTCTACATCTATTACTCGATGTTCGGCTTCCAGCGGGTTGGTGATTTCATGTGGGCCGCGGGGGACATGCGCTCGCGCGGCTTCCTGGTCGGCGCCACCGCCGGCCGCACGACGCTCGCGGGGGAAGGCCTGCAGCACCAGGACGGCCACTCGCAACTGTTGATGAGCGTCATTCCGAACTGCATCGCCTACGACCCGTGCTACGCCTACGAGCTTGCGGTGATCGTCCACGACGGCCTGCGTCGCATGTACGTCGAGCAGGAGAGCGTCTTCTATTACCTGACGGTGATGAACGAGAACTACGTGCAGCCGGCGATACCCGCCGCTGTCGAGGCGGGCATCGTCAAAGGCATGTACCTGCTGTCGATCGGTGGCCGCGGCAGGGTGCGCGCCACGCTGCTCGGCTCCGGCACGATTCTGCGGGAGTGTCTTGCGGCGGCCGAGCTGCTCGAACAGGAATTTGGCGTGCCGGCCGACGTCTACAGCGTTACGAGCTTCTCGGAGCTCAGGCGCGATGCGCTCGATGCCGAGCGCGGCAACCGGCTGCAGGTGGCGGCACGGCCGCGCGCCCCGTACGTCCGCGAATGCCTCGGCGATCGCGACGGCCCGTTTGTCGCCGCGACCGACTACATCAAGACGGTCCCGGACCAGATCCGTGAGTGGGTGCCAGGACGCTATGTGGTGCTCGGCACCGATGGTTTCGGTCGCTCGGACGCACGTGCGGCGCTGCGCAGGCATTTCGAGGTTGATCGCTTTCAGATCGCGGTGGCGGCGCTCAAGGCGCTCGCCGACGATCGCAAGATCGACGCAGCGACGGTGCTGGCGGCGATGCAGAAGTTCGGCATTGACGCATCGAAGCCGAACCCGGCGACGGCGTGACGATGGCCGCGACCACGCCCGTCCGGGTACCCGATCTCGGCGAATTCAAGGCGGTCGACGTAATCGACGTCATGGTGCGGGTGGGGGACGTCGTCGCGGTCGACTCCGCGCTCGCGACCCTGGAGACCGAGAAAGCCACGATGGACGTACCGTCCACGGCGGCCGGTCGGGTCAGCGCGGTGCTGATCAAGAAGGGCGACAAAGTATCGACCGGCACGCCGGTGGTGGAGCT
>DATNHZ010000011.1:0-21144 GCA_035604655.1 Steroidobacteraceae bacterium
GGCTTCCTCGGCCCCGTGGGCCTTCGCTGCCCGGTGTACGCCGACCACTCCGCGCTCGCGCTCGCGGATTTCGTGTGCGGCGCGAACCAGCGCGACACTCATCTGACAGGCGTCAACTGGGGGCGCGACCTGCCCGAACCCACTGCCGCGGATCTGCGCAATGCCGTCGACGGCGACCCGAGCCCCTCGGGCAAAGGCAAGTTGTCGATCGTCCGCGGCATCGAGGTCGGTCACGTGTTCAAGCTAGGCCGCAAGTACAGCGAGGCGCTCGGCGCCACGGTGCTGGACGAGCAGGGCCGCAGCGTCACGCTGCTGATGGGGTGCTATGGCATCGGTGTGACGCGCGTCATCGCCGCCGCCATCGAGCAGAACCATGATGAGCGGGGCATTATCTGGCCGGAGCCGCTGGCACCGTTCGACGTGGCGCTGGTGCCGATCAACCTGCAGAAATCGTCGCGGGTCCGCGATGCGAGCGAGCGGCTGTACGCCGAACTGACGGCCGCCGGATTCGACGTGCTGTTCGATGATCGCGAGGCGCGACCCGGAGTAAAATTCGCGGACGCGGAGCTGTATGGGATACCGCACCGAATTGTGGTCGGTGAGCGCGGACTCGACGCCGGACGGCTCGAGTACCGCCACCGTCGCGCCACCGCAAGCGAGGAGTTCCCGCTCGCCGATGCCGTCGCATTCCTCAACTCCCACCGCGCCCGCTGACCGGCCGGCCGCCCGCCGGCGGGGAACGGTGGCGGCAGGCGTGCTGCTCGTCGCGGGACTGGCCGGCGTCCTGCCCGCGAGTGCCGACCAGCAGCAGGACCCGGAGCTGCGCGCCGTCGTCCAGCAGGCGATCGCGACCACGCGCTGCGACGACCAGCCGGATCGCTTTGGCGAGGAGGTGTTCTTCAAGCTGCAGGAGCCGCGCCTGCGGAAGTTCGTCCGCGACCCGACGCTGCGCGTCGACATCCTGCGCCACGTCTATTGCGCATCGAACGCCGTCGTGCGCCGCTACCGCCACGAGCACAACTTCAACCTGCTGTTGACACCGGAGCTGGTGCTCGCCGTCATCGACGTCGAGAGCCGCTTCGACCTGTACGCCGTATCCTCGAGCGGGGCCGTTGGACTCATGCAGGTGATGCCGTTCTGGCCGCACAACCTCGGCGTCGAGAACCGCCTGTTTGGCAACGTCGAATTCAACGTGCGACTCGGCTGCGAAATCCTCGCCTTCTACATGCACAGCGAGCGCAATGACTACCGCCGGGCGCTCGCCCGCTACAACGGCAGCCTCGGCCGCCGCGACTATCCGGATCTGGTGCTGACCCGACTGTCGAGCCGCTGGCGCGGCTGACGATCGTTCAGTGCGCGGCGCTCGCGCCCGGCGTCGCGGCGAGGGCTTCGGCCGCGCGCGCCCGCGCGGCGAGCGCCTCGCGCTTAGCGCCGCGGTAATCCTTGACCCGAATCAGGTCTTCGGCGCGCTTCAGCCCATCGCGGGCGGCCGCCAGCTGCGCCGGAGCCGCGGTCTGCGCGCCCGCCGCCTCGGCCGCCTGAATCGCCTGGCGCGTGTCGCTCATGGTCTGCACCGGCGCGACCGCGCAGCCGCCCGTCAGCAGCAGCGAGGCACAGAACACACGCAGCCTCAGGCTCCGAAACATGCGATCATCCATTCCATCGAACCTTGAAGGACGCTAGCAAGCGCTAGAATCCTGCGTCAAGCAAGCGCTCACCGAGCGCCTCTCTCAAAACCCGATGCCGGAAGTCCTCGTTCTGTATTACTCCCGCAACGGCGCCACCGCCGAACTCGCGCGGCACGTCTGCCGTGGCGTGGAGAGCGTCACGGGCGCCTCGGTGCGTCTGCGCACCGTGCCGGCTGTCACCACGGTAATCGAAGCCCCGGCACCCCCAGTGCCGGCAACCGGCCCGCCGTATGCGACCCACGCGGAGCTCGCGGGATGCGATGGGCTGGTGCTCGGCAGCCCGACGCGTTTCGGCAACATGGCGGCACCGCTCAAGCATTTTCTCGATGGCACCGGCGGCTCGTGGGTCGCCGGCGATCTGGTCGGCAAACCGGCCGGCGTGTTCACCTCGACCAGCACGCTGCACGGCGGCCACGAGTCGACGCTGCTGTCGATGATGCTGCCGCTCCTGCACCACGGCATGCTGCTGGTGGGACTGCCGTTCACCGAAACCGCGGTGACCCGTACCGAACGCGGCGGTGCGCCGTACGGAGCGGGCCACATCGCCAAGGGCGACAACGCGACCCTGACAGCCGACGAGCGGGAACTCGCGCGGCTCCTGGGCCGGCGCGTGGCGGAGCTGACGGTCCGCCTGGTCGCGCGACCGGGCCCGTGACGCGCACCGCCGTCGACTCCGCCGGCCCGGCAGTGGGCCCGGGCCCGCTGGCGATCGCCCGTGGCGTCGTGCTCGCGTTCGTCCTCGTGCTGTGCGCCGCGTTCGTGTACTGGCACGTGCGGCGCTTCAGCGCCGCTGCGGCGCTGCTGGTGATTGCACTCGGGGTGAGCCCGTGGCTGCTCGCCGTGCGCGGACTGTGGGACGGCAACCGCCGGGTCTATGTCGGCGCACTGCTGCTGACGACGCCTTATCTCGGCTACGCGCTGATGGACGTCGTCGCGAATCCAGGTGCGCGCGTGTATGCGGCAATCACTCTGTTCGCGGCCTTCGCGCTCGCCGTGGCGCTGGTGGCGTTCATCCGCATCAGTCGCCGGACAGCTGCAGCACCGTCCTGACGAACGGCACGGTCAGACGGCGCTGCTGCGCCAGCGCCGCGGCGTCGAGCCGGTCGAGCGCATCGCACAGCACGGCAAGGTCCCGCGGCAGTCGCCGCTGCAGGTACTGCAGGGTCTCCTCGGTGAGCTCGATCCCGAGCGCGCGGGCCCGCGCCTGCAGCGCGGCTGCCTGATCGGCCTCGCCGAGCGGCCGCAGCTGCCAGACGATCGATGCGGCGAGCCGCGAGGCGAGATCGGGCAGCTGGACGTCGAGCGCCTGCGGCGGCCGCGCGGCACCGATCACGAGGTTGCCGCCGCGCTCGGCCAGATCGTTGTAGAAGGCAAACAGCGCCTGCTGCCAGTCGCTGGCGGCGACGATGCGCTCGACATCATCCAGGCACACAACGTCCAGCGATTCGAAGCCGGCAAGCAGTGCCGCCGTCGGCCACGGTGCGGCGAGCGGGAGGTAGCCGGCGCGTCGCCCGCGCTCGCCGGCGCGCGCGCAGGTCGCCTGCAGAAGATGGCTGCGTCCGGCACCGGGCCCTGCCCAGATCCAGAGCGGCGGGAGGCTTGGCTCGCGTGCCCGGACCTCGAGCGCGGCGATCAGCGCGGCATTGTCGCCGGGGTGGAAACTCGCAAAGGTGGAGGCCGTCCGCAGCCTGACCCCGAGGGGCAGCTGCTCCATCAGCGCACCGCGGCCGCCGACCCTCGGCTCTCCCGCCACGCCATGCGCCCATAGGTCAGGACGTAGTCGAGCCCACTGACGACGGTGGTCACGAAGCAGGCCGCGCCAGCCGCCGTCACGACCGTCACCGGCACTGCCGGCCAGGCGGCGGAGGCAATGACGATGAGCACGAACAGCAGCTGCACGACCGTGTTGAGCTTGCTGACGTACGTCGGGTGGCCCTCGAGCCGTCCGATGAAGCACTGATAGGCGATCGCGCCGCCGACGATCACGAGGTCGCGAACGACCACGGCCGCCGCAAGCCACAGCGGGACGCGCCCAATCCAAACGAGGGTGATGAACACTGTAACCAGCAGCAGCTTGTCGGCGATCGGATCGAGGATCTTGCCGAGCCGGGACGTCCAGCCGAAGGTCTTCGCCAGCCAGCCGTCGAGCCCGTCCGACAGCGCCGCGACGGCAAACAGCCCTACCGTGAGCAGATACTCGCCTCGGGCGAGCGCGAACGCCACCGGGCCGGCCAGCAGCATGCGCAGCACGCAGATCGCGTTTGGCAGCCAGCGCAGGCTCATGGCCGCAGCACGAAGTGCAGGGCCCCGTCGGCCGGCGCGTCCTCGTCGGGAGCGAGGCGAGCCGCCTGCGTCGCAGCTTGCCGCAGGGCCTCCGGATCACCGGTGAAGGACAGCTGGAAGCGCAGCGTCTCGCCCGCCGCCTCCTCGAGCGCGACGTCGCTGACATTGTCGAGACTGCCGAGCACCTGGGTGGCGGCGGCGTAGCCGGCGAGATCGCGGACCCCGCGGATGACGACCGCCAGCCGCCCGGTGCTGCCGCCCTGCGTTCCAAGCTGGGCCCCGTAGCGGTCCGCCACGGTTTCAATGGCCTCCGTGGCGGACCCGACGAGGGTCCCGCTTCCGGCGGGCCCGAGCCAGCTCCAGGTGATGCCGGAGGTCCCGGACCTGCCGACGAGTACGCCGTCGGCGCCGAACTCGCGCGCGAGTCCGCGCAGTGCCTCGAGACGCCCAGCGAGCGCATCGCCGATCCGCGCCTGCTGCGTGCCGGCGTCCAGGCCGCCGACCCATGCGACCGGTAATCCGCGCAGCTGCGCCGCCCGCTCGACCGCGCGTCTGAGGTCGGGGTCCGCGGCACCAGCGAGGCTCGCTGCAGCCCCCGGGCGCTCGCTGACGAGCAGCACGAGCGTCAGCGGACGCTCGCGGGACCAGAGCCGCTGGCCCGCCGCCAGCAGCGCCGCATCGAGCGCGGCGGCGTCGAACCCGACTGCGACCTGCCCCGCGGCGACGGCGCGGTAGGTCTGGGCGAAACGGGGCGCCGCGGCGTAGACGGTGGCGAGCGCGGGCTCGGTGGCGGCGGCCCCCCGGCCGGTCACTCGCACCACGACCTGCTTGAGGGCCTCGGTGGCCGCAGCCGCACGTCCAGCTTCGGTGCCGTCCCCGGGCACGATTGCCTCGTACAGGCTGTCGACCGCCGCGGCCGCCGCTGCGGTGGACAGCACGAGCCCGAGCAGACCGAGCGCCAGCCGTTCGCGTAGACCCATTGACTTCTTTCGGGGAGCCGATCGGGGACATCGCCGGGCCGGCGGCGATGCATACGGCCATGTAAAATACCACAGCCCCGCAGTCGCCCCCGGCCTACCCCATGCAAGAGTCGCGTCCGTCGGTGAGTTACCGCGACGCCGGTGTCGACATCGATGCCGGCGACGAGCTAGTCGAGCGCATCAAACCCCACGTCAGGCGGACGATGCGCCGCGAGGTCATCGGGGGTCTCGGCGGCTTCGGAGCCCTGGTGCGCGTGCCGCTCGACCGGTATCGCAGGCCGGTGCTGGTATCGGGCACGGACGGCGTCGGGACCAAGCTGCGCCTCGCAATCGACACCGGCCGGCACGATACGATCGGCATCGATCTGGTGGCGATGTGCGCCAACGACGTCGTGGTACAGGGCGCCGAGCCGCTGTATTTCCTCGACTACTACGCAACCGGCAAGCTCGACGTCGGCCTCGCCGAGCGGGTGGTGGTCGGGATCGTCGAGGGCTGCCTGCAGGCCGGGTGCGCGCTGGTCGGCGGGGAGACCGCCGAGATGCCCGGGATGTACCACGGCGCGGACTACGATCTCGCGGGCTTTTGCGTCGGCATCGTCGAGGAAGACCGGCTGATCGACGGCAGCCGGACGCGCTCGGGCGACGTGGTGCTCGGGCTCGCCTCGTCGGGGCCTCATTCCAACGGCTACTCGCTGATCCGCAAGCTTCTGTCGGTGACGGGCGCCGACGCGACCACCCGGGTTGCCGGCCAGCCGCTCTACGACCTGTTGCTCGCCCCGACCCGGATTTACGTCAAGAGCCTGCTCGCCCTGCTGCGCGAGGTTCCGGTACACGGGCTCGCCCACATCACCGGCGGCGGGCTGCTCGAGAACATCCCGCGGGTGGTCCCCGACGGGCTCGAGGTACGGCTGGACCGACGCGCCTGGCAGCGGCCGGCGGTGTTCGACTGGCTGCGGGCGGCCGGGAACATCAGCGAGACGGAACTCCATCGCACGTTCAACTGCGGGATCGGCATGACGGTGGCAGTCCCGGCGGTGGCCGCCGACCGGGCACTCGCGTGCCTGAGATCGCTGGGGGAGACGGTACAGCCGATCGGCGAGGTTCGCGCAGGCAGCGGCGGTGTCGTCCTCGACGGCTGAGGCCGGCCGCCGGCTGCCGATCGTCGTGCTGCTGTCGGGCCACGGCACCAACTTCGCCGCGATCGCCGCCGAGGCCTCGGCCGGTGCGCTCGCCGTCGACATCCGCGCCGTGCTGAGCGACCGGCACGCCGCAGGCGGCCTCGAGCGGGCGCGTGCCCTCGGCGTCCCGACCGAGTGCGTCCCGGTGGCCGATTACCCGGACAGAGCGGCGCACGACCGCGCGCTCGCGGCCCGCATCGACCGCCATCAACCCCGGCTCGTCGTGCTGGCAGGCTACATGCGCGTCCTCGACCCGGCGTTCATCGCCCATTACGCCGGGCGCCTGCTCAACATTCACCCGTCGCTGCTGCCTGAGTTCCGAGGTCTCGACACCCACCGCCGCGCTCTCGCGGCACGCGCCGCGTGGCACGGCTGCACCGTGCATTTCGTCACCGACGAGCTCGACGCCGGACCCCTGATCGCGCAGGCCCGGGTGCGGGTGCGCGCGGACGACACCGAGGCGAGTCTCGCGGCTCAAGTGCATGCGCGCGAGCACGTGCTCTATCCGCTGGTCATCGGCTGGTTCGCGGCCGGTCGCCTGCGCGAGCAGTCGGGGCGCGCCTGGCTCGACGGCCGGCCGTTGACGGCGCCGGTCGTGCTCGAGGATGGCAATGAGCACTGCTGACCGGGCGCGACGGCGGCGCACGGTAGCGCTCAGCGCCCTCGCCGCGTGGTCGCTCGCGCTCATCGCTGCAACGGCCGGCGCAGGCGGGCTGCGCGCCCACGAAATCGTCTACCGCACCTCGTTCAAGGGCATCAGCGCCGGCGACCTGCAGCTGACGCTCGAGCCGGACACCGCGCCCGATAGCTGGCTGTACGAGACGCGCGCGTATCCCGGCTTGCTGGCGAGCTTCGTCGTCAGCGCGGATTCCCGCGAGCGCAGCTCCTTCACCGTGACACCCACCGGAGTGCAACCGCAGCGCTATTCCCTCGATGACGGTACGACCAGCAAGCATGACAACGTCGAGCTGACCTACGACTGGACGCGGGGTCGGGTCGCGGGGTTGGTGCGCGGATCGGCGCTCGATCTCGCGATCGAGCCCGGCACGCAGGATGTGATGTCGATCCGCGCCGCGCCGCAGGTGGACCTGCTCGCCGGGCGCGAGCCAGCCGAGTACCCGATGCTGGACGGCCGCGAGATCAAGCACTTCGTCTACACGCGCGCCGGCACCGAGCGACTCAAGACGGCGCTCGGTGAGGTCGACACGGTGATCTATACGAGCGACCGCAAGGGTGGGGACGGCCGCGGCCGCACCTGGCGCTACTGGTACGCGCCGTCGCTCGGATTCCTTCCGGTGCGTATCGAGCAGCGTGAGGACGGCAAGGCGCGGCTACTCTTCACCGTGCGCTCGCTCAAATGGCGGCAACCGGCTCCGACCCAGGCGACCGCGCCGGCGCGCTGAGATTGACCGTCAGGTCTTCGGCAGCGTGACGCCGCGCTGTCCCTGGTACTTCCCGCCGCGGTCACGGTAGGACGTGCCGCAGACCTCGTCGGACTCGAAGAAGAGCATTTGCGCGACGCCCTCATTGGCGTAGATCTTGGCGGGCAGCGGCGTGGTATTCGAGAACTCCAGCGTCACGTGACCCTCCCACTCGGGTTCCAACGGTGTCACGTTGACGATGATGCCGCAGTTGTGGACAAAGACGCCCGCAGCAAGCGCGAAGTTACCTGCCTCCGGCGCGGTCAGGCAGTACACATCGTGAATCCCGGGCACCGTCCGGATCCCCGCGACCCGGTGATTGCGGTACGCCGGCCCCGCGGGTGCCCCAGCCGATGGCTGCGGTCGCATCACGCGCCGTCGGCGCGTCCCGGTGCGGTGCCCGTCCCGTCGCAGTTCGCAGGCGCGGCCAACGTGCCGCGGCGGCGAGGCCGCAGCGTCCGACCCGGACGACTTGCCGGATCGCCGGGTCCACTCGCCGGCCAGGCGCTGCAGCGGCGACAGCTGGCCGTCGAGCGGCTGGTAGAGAAGCTCATCGCCGCGGCGCCCGTGACGATACAGCGGCATCAGCGCATCGGCCGGGCGCAGGTCGGCGGCCGCCACCATGCGCGCATCGCGCGTCAGGAACAGATGATCGGGCGTCGCGTGAATCAACGCACCGTCATCGAGCCTGATCTCGAGCAGCGCATCCCGTCCGATGAACCGCGGCGCTTCGAGCCGGGCCACGATGAGGCG
Organism: Steroidobacteraceae bacterium; assembly: GCA_035604655.1. Classification (GTDB taxonomy): domain Bacteria; phylum Pseudomonadota; class Gammaproteobacteria; order Steroidobacterales; family Steroidobacteraceae; genus CAIKZZ01. The sequence continues at coordinate 8,304 of DATNHZ010000011.1, forward strand.
ACCGTGGGCGTCGATGCCGTAGCCGAGGAATGAATCGCCGCTCGCGGCGCGACGCGCCATCTGCTCGAGCGTCGGCTCGGTCCCGTCGATCAGCGCGACCCGCGTGTCGGCGCGAAAGCACCGCGCGTAGGTCGACTTGCCGACCGTCACGGTGAGTACGCTGCGCGGAATCCTGAAGTACTCGACGGTGCGAGCGAGCGCGAAGGAATTCGGAGGAATGATGCACACGTCGGCGGTCACGTCGACGAAGCTCTGAGGATCGAAGGCCTTCGGGTCGACGATCGTCGAGTTGATGTTCGTGAAGATCTTGAATTCGTTCGCGCAGCGGACATCGTAGCCGTAGCTCGAGGTCCCGTAGGAGATGATCTTGCGCTCCCCGACCGATCGCACCTGTTCGGCGGCGAACGGCGCGATCATGCCGCCGGCGGCCATCCGCCGGATCCAGTGGTCTGACTTGATGCTCATGCGTGTCCCGGCCCGAAAATTCGATTATGGTCACGCGGCCTGCGGAACGCGAGCCACGGCTTCGTCGCCGGACGCCGGACCCGCCGCGCCCCTGCTCAGTCGTCGCTGACCGACAGTGCCGGGAACGGGCTCGTCGCCACCCCGGCCGCCAGCCGCGCCGCCGCGCGTCGCGCGATGTCGAGGAAAGCGAGCGCAAGCCTGCCGTCCGGCTCGGCCACCACGGTCGGGCGGCCGCCGTCTGCCTGTTCACGGATCCGGATGTCGAGCGGCAGGCTGCCGAGCAGCGGTACGCCGTACTGGGCCGCCATCTTCGCGCCGCCGCCCGCGCCAAACACATGCTCCTCGTGGCCGCACTGCGAACAGATGTGGGTGGCCATGTTCTCGACGATTCCGAGCACCGGCACGGCGACCTTGCGGAACATCATCAGGCCCTTGCGCGCATCGGCGAGCGCGATGTCCTGGGGGGTCGTGACGATGATCGCCCCGCTCACCGGCACCCGCTGCGAGATCGTCAGTTGCGTGTCGCCGGTCCCCGGCGGCATGTCGATCAGCAGGTAATCGAGTTCTCCCCAGAGTGTCTCGCCGATCAGCTGCGTCAGGGCCTGGGTCACCATCGGGCCGCGCCACACCATCGGCTGCTCGGCATCGACCAGAAACCCGATGGACATGACCTCGACTCCGTAGGCCCGCAGCGGATTGAGGCGCTTGCCGTCCTGCGTGGTCGGCCGCTGGCCCGCGAGGCCCATCATCAGCGGCTGGCTGGGGCCGTAGATGTCCGCATCCAGCAGCCCGACCCGTGCGCCCTGGCGGGCGAGTGCCAGCGCGAGGTTCGCCGCGGTGGTCGACTTCCCGACCCCGCCTTTGCCGGAGGCGATGGCGAGGATGTTGCGGATGCTCGGCAGCGGCTGCAGATTGCCCTGGACCGCGTGAGCCTCGATCGCAGCGTGCAGCTCGAGCCTGACCCCGCCGCCCCAGCCGGCGGCCGACAGCGCCTGCGCGATCCGTTCGGTCAGAGCCGGCTCGTAGCCGCCCACCGGAAAGCCGAGCGTGATCGCGGCCACGACGTCCCGGCCGACGATCTCGGCGCTGGTAACCGCCGCCCCGAGCGGCGCCGCGAGCAGCGGGTCGACGACGGCGGCGATGCGGGCGCGAAGTTCGGCGGCGTTCATAGGGTGCTCAGCATTAGGGTAAATCGGGATTCTAGCGGAGGCGGCTCCGGCCCGGGCGGTGACGCGGCATTGCAGGCAGGGGCGGCGCGCCCCTATGGCATAATTCGGGAGTGAGTTTCTTCTCATCTCTGCGCGGCGAACGCATCCTCGCCGACATCAAGACCAGTGGCGATCTGACTACGCCGCGGTCACGCAAAGCTATTGAAAAGCTTATCGGTCTTGGCGCCGACGGAATCCCGATAATCCTCGAGGCGCTCGGCAGCGCGGACAAGCGCGAGACGATGGCCTACGTCGAGGTGCTCACCGCCCTGGCGAACGCGAAGAACCTGCCGGCACTCCTCGAGGGCCTCGGCGACTCGAATCCGCGGACGGTCGCGGCGGTCGGCTGGGCGCTGTCGAGCGCCAAGGGGTTCCCACCGGCTGCGCTGCTCGAGGCCCTGAAGAACCCCGACTTCTCGAGCTCCGCACTGCTCGATGTGATCGCGGCACACAAGACGCGGATTTCGCTCCGCGAGCTGCTGGCCGCCGCCTACAACCAGCAGTCCGGGGACAAGGCGGGCTTGTTCAAGATCATCGCCGATATCGCCGATCCGCAGTCGGTCCCCGACCTGCTGGCCCGCCTCGAGGGCAAGGACATCGGGGTGCGCATCCACCTGATGGAGATCCTGGCGAAGTTCGGGACCCCGGACGTGCAGCACGCCCTGCTCGGGCAACTGAAGGATCCGAACCGCATGATCCGCCAGGCGGCGCTCGCGGCGCTGGCCAAGATGCCGCCGCTGTCGACGGTCGAGGCGGTCGCCCCGCTGCTGGCCGACGCCGACATGGAGGTCACGAACCGCGCGATCGAGCTGATGATCCGCTCCAATGACCCGCAGACGGTCCGCTATCTGGTCCCGATCCTGAAGGACGAGTCGGAGTACGCCCGCCGCGCAGCGGTCGAGGTGCTGAACGAGGTGGGCGACGCCAACTCGATCAAGCACCTGTTGGATGCGATCAAGGATAGCGACTGGTGGGTCCGCAGCCGCGCCGCCGATGCGCTGGGAAAGATCGGCGGCCCCCGGGTCGTGGAGGCCGTACTGGTCCTGGTGCGGGACCGCGACGAGGACATCCGGCGCACCGCGATCGAGATTCTGAACCTGACGAAAGACGAGCGCGCCGTCGACTATCTGCTGCAGGCGACTCACGACACGGACTGGTGGGTCAGCGAACGCGCGGTCGACGCGCTGGCGGAGATGCGCACCGCGCGGGCCATGCCGCGCTTCGTGGAGATGCTGAAGGGCCCGGCGCGATCGGTGCCGTCCGCGATCCGCGCGCTGGCGAAGCTCGGCGACGCGAAGGTGGTCGACACGCTGCTGCCGCAGCTCGCGCGTCCGGAGAAGGAGATCCGGATCGAAACGATGGCGGCTCTCGCGCGCCTGGCGGACGACAAGGCCGCTGATGCCGTCAGGTCCGGAATCCGCTCGGTCGCCGACGTGACCACCGACCAGACGCTGAGCGTCGCGGCCAAGCGCGCGCTGGAGGAGCTCGACGCCCGTTTCTCGGCGACCCAGCTGGCGGCGAACAAGAAAGCCGAACAGATGGTCGTCGCCGCGCGCACGATGCTGATAGACAACGCGGACGTTCACGCGCTCGTCATGCAGAACGAGGCCGCCGCCCAGCGCCTCGACATCACGATGCTGCAGCCCGGTGAGGTCCTCGACGGCCGCTACAAGTACATCGAGAAGATCGGCAAGGGTGCATTCGGCACGGTGCTGCTGATGGAGGACACGGTCGTAGACGAGCGCCTGATCCTGAAGTTCCTGAACCCGACGGTGTCTCAGGACGAGGAGATCATGCAGCGGTTCGTGCACGAGCTGCGCTACTCGCGCAAGATCACCCACCGCAACGTGATCCGTATCTACGACTTCCTGTTCATTCGTGGCAATTACGCGATCTCGATGGAGTACTTCCCGAGCCATACGCTCGGCGCCGAGATCGTCAACGAGAAACCGCTGGCGATCCAGCGCGCCGTCAAGTACGGCATCGACATCGCCACCGGCATGGCGATCGCGCACCAGGTCGGAATCGTCCACCGCGACCTGAAGCCCGCCAACGTGCTGATCAACACCGACGGCCTGCTCAAGATCGTCGACTTCGGGGTCGCCGCGGCGCAGCGCGAGGGCGATGCGCAGCTGACCAAGACCGGATTTGTGATAGGTTCGCCGAAGTACATGGCACCCGAGCAGATCCTTGGCAAGCAGGTCGACCCGCGCGCCGACGTCTACAGCACCGGCGTGATCCTCTACGAGATGCTGACCGGGGTGCCGCCGTACAGTCGCGGGGACCACATGGCCGTGATGTACCAGCACGTGCAGGGCAAAGCGCGCCCGCCGATCGAGGTCAACAGCGCGCTGCCCAAGCCGCTGTCCGATCTGGTCATGAAGGCCATGGCGGTCGACAAGACCAAACGCTTTCAGAGCATGGATGAATTGAAGCTCGCACTCGAAAAGTACGCCTGAGTCGGCGACCCGGCAATGCCCCGCATTGACGCGTTTCTGAAGCTCGGAACTGCGCAAGGCTGCTCGGACATCCACCTGGCGGTCGGCGTGCCGCCGATGCTGCGCATGAACGGCGAGCTGATGCCGATCCGCTTCAGAGACCTCGGGGACTCGGAGCTCGAGAGCTACGTCAACGAGGTCCTGACCAAGCGGCAGACCGAGCAGTTCAAGGGCGGCCACGACCTCGACTTCTCGTACGTCGCCGAGGACGGCGGCCGCTTCCGGGTCAACGTGTTCCGCAAGGAAACCGGCGTCGGCGCGGTATTCCGGTCAATCCCCTCCGATGTGCCGACGCTCGAGAGCCTGAACCTGCCGCCTATCGTCGGCAAGCTGCTCGACTTCCACCAGGGGATGATCCTGGTGACCGGCTCGACCGGCACCGGCAAGTCGACCACGCTCGCGGCGATGATCCACGAGCTCAACAACACGCGCCGGCTCAACATCATCAGCCTCGAAGACCCGATCGAGTTCGTGCACAAGAGCCGCGAGGCCCAGATCATCCAACGCGAATACGGTACCCACGTACCCTCGTTCGCCGAGGGAGTGCGCGCGGCCATGCGCGAGGATCCGGACGTGATCCTGGTCGGCGAGATGCGTGATGCCGAAACGGTCCGGATGGCGATGACCGCCGCCGAGACCGGTCACCTGGTGCTCGGTACGCTGCACACGACCAGCGCAGTCAAGACGATCGACCGGATCATCGATGCCTTGCCGATCGAGGAGCGCGAGCAGACCAAGAGCTTCATGTCGCAGAGCCTGCTCGCGGTGGTGACCCAGGTGCTGGTCAAGCGCGCCGACAGCCGCGCGCGGCGCGCCGTGTGCGAGATCATGCTGATGAACCGGGCGATCGGCAAGCTGATCCAGACCGACCAGACCCACCAGATACCGGCACAGCTGCAGACCGGCAAGGACGTCGGCATGCAGCTGCTCGATCAGGCGCTGCTGGCCGGGGTCCAGGCCAAGGAGCTCGATCCGGACGACGCTTATACCTATGCACTCGACCGCAAGCTGTTGCAGCGGTTCGTGACCGACACCAGCAAGCTGCCGAAGCTCGACATCACGACCGGCTGACCACGCACATGGCGCAGATCGACGAATTCCTCGCCGAGGTGCTCAAGCGCAAGGGCTCGGACCTGCACTTCCTGGCTGGCGACCCGCCGCGGCTGCGCGTGTATGGCGACCTGCAGTCGCTGCGACCCGAGCCGCTGAAGGTCGACTTCGTCAAGCAGGCGCTGTACGAGATCATGCCGCCGAAGGCCGTGGCCCGCTTCGAAGAGAAGGAAGGCGCGGATTTCGCCTACTCGGTCGCGGGCATGGCACGATTTCGCGTCAATGTCATGCGCCATCTCAACGGCATCGGCGCGGTGTGCCGGGTCATCCCCTCCACTGCGCTGACCCTCGACCAGCTGAACATGCCGGACACCGTGCGCACGCTCTGCCGCATCAACAGCGGCCTGATCCTGGTCACGGGCAAGACCGGCTCGGGCAAGTCGACGACCCTGGCGGCGATGATCGATGACATCAACTCGCGCCTCAAGGGCCACATCCTGACCGTCGAGGATCCGATCGAATTCGTCCACTCGCGCAAGAACTGCCTGATCAGCCAGCGCGAGGTCGGCGTGCACGCCGAGTCGTTCGCCGATGCGGTGCAATCGGCGCTGCGCGAGGATCCGGACGTCGTGCTGGTCGGCGAGATGCGCGACCTCGAGACCATCAGCGTCGCGGTGACCGCCGCCGAAATGGGCATTCTGGTGATGGGCACGCTGCACACGAACGGCGCCGCGGCGACCGTCGATCGGATCGTGAACGCCTTTCCGGCGGACAAGCAGCCGCACGTGCGCACGATGGTGTCGACCAGCCTGCGCGGCGTGATCTCCCAGCAGCTGATCCCCGCCGCCGGCCGAGCCGGCCGGGTGGCGGCGCTCGAGATCCTGGTCAACACCCCGGCAGTGGCGAACCTGATCCGGCAGGGCAAGATCGACCAGCTCGAGAATGCGATGCAGAGCGGCTCCGCGCACGGCATGCGGACCATGGATATGGCGATCCAGCAGCTGCTCGACAGCCGCGCGATCACCGGCCGCGAGGCGTTCCGCAAGGCGATCAGCAAGCAGCGCTTCGAGGCGGTTCGCAACGAGGACTGAGCGCCGCCGGGGGGCGGCTGGCATAATTTGCCGCCCGCCGTCCGCCCGGATACCCATGCGCCGCATTCTCGTCACCAGCGCCCTGCCCTACGCCAACGGCCCACTGCACCTCGGCACAATTCTCGAGGCCGTGCAGACCGACATCTGGGTGCGCTTCCAGCAGCTGCGGGGAAACGACTGCGTGTACGTCTGCGCCGACGACACGCACGGTACGCCGATCATGCTGAAGGCGCTGGCTGAGGGCACGACGCCCGAGGCGCTGATTGCAGGCGTCGGCGCCGAACATCGCGCCACCTACGCCGGCTTCCTGATCCACCACGATCTGTTCCATTCGACGCACAGCGAGGAGAACCGCCAGCTGACCGAGCGGCTGTTCACGGCGCTCGATGCGGGCGGCTACATCGCCCGGCGGACGATCCGCCAGGCCTATGACGCCCAGGCGCAGATGTTCCTGCCGGACCGCTACGTCAAGGGCACCTGCCCGCGCTGCGGTGCCAAGGACCAGTACGGGGACAGCTGCGAGGTGTGCGGCGCGACCTACACGCCGGCGGAATTGATCGACCCGGTGTCGGTGGTAAGCGGTACGCGACCCGTCGAGCGCGAGTCGGAGCACCTGTTTCTCCGCCTGGGCGCGTTCGAGCCGATGCTCCGCGAGTGGACCCGCTCCGGCGCGCTCGACACCAGCGTCGCCAACAAGCTCGACGAGTGGTTCGACGCCGGGCTCCGCGACTGGGACATCTCCCGCGACCCGCCCTACTTCGGGTTCGAGATCCCCGGACATCCCGGCAAGTTCTTCTACGTGTGGCTCGATGCGCCGGTCGGCTACATGGCCGCAAGCCTGGTGCTCGCCCGCCAGCGCGGCCTCGACTGGGACGCATGGTGGGGCGCCCAGAGCGATGCCGAACTACATCACTTTATCGGCAAGGACATTCTCTATTTTCATACGCTGTTCTGGCCGGCGGTCCTGACCGGCGCGGGCTTCCGGCGGCCGACGGCCGTCCATGCTCACGGATTCCTGACCGTCAATGGCCACAAGATGTCGAAGCCCCGCGGCACCTTCATCAATGGCCGGCACTATCTGGACCGGTTGCCACCCGAGCCGCTGCGCTACTACTTCGCCGCCAAGCTGGGTCCGGGCATCGACGACATCGACCTGTCGCTCGATGACTTCGTCAGCCGCTATAACTCCGACGTCGTCGGCAAGCTCGTCAACATCGCGAGCCGCTGTGCCGGGTTCATCGCGCGCGGTGGCGGGCGGCTGGCAGCGGCGCTGCCCGAGCCACAGCTATACGCGGAGTTCGCCGCGGCCCGGGTGCCTATCGCCGAGCTGTACGAGCGCCGCGATTTCGCGGCGGCGATGCGCGAAATCGCTGCACTCGCCGACAGGGCCAATCAATACATCGACGCCCGCAAGCCCTGGAACCTCGCCAAGGACCCGGCGCGGGCGGCCGAGGTGCAGGCGGTCTGCACGCTTGGAATCAACCTGTTTCGCGCCCTGCTGCTCTACCTGCAGCCGGTGCTTCCTGGGTTGGCGGAACGCGCCGGACGGTTCCTCGGACAGCCGTTCCGCCACTGGGACGAGGTGACGACGCCCTTGCTTGGCACCGCGCTCGGGACCTACGAGCCGCTCGCCACGCGCCTCGACCCCAAGATCGTGGCGACGCTGGTGGAACCGGAAGCTGGTGCACCGGCGTCCGCGCCGGCGGTGCCCGCGGCGACGGCGAGCGCGCCGGCTGCCGCGCCCGTGGTCGCGGCCGGCGGCGCTGCAGCCGAGATCACCATCGAGGAATTCGCCCGCCTCGACCTCCGGGTTGCGCGGGTCGTCGCGGCCGACCTCGTCGAGGGCGCCGACAAGCTCCTGAAGCTCACGGTCGACCTTGGCGGCGAGCGGCGCACGGTGTTCGCCGGCATCCGCGGCGCCTACCAGCCGGAGCAGCTGGTCGGCCGCCAGGTCGTCGTGGTCGCGAACCTCAAGCCTCGCAAGATGCGCTTCGGGGTGTCGCAGGCGATGGTGCTCGCAGCCGGCGACGGCGGTCCCGCGCTGTTCCTGGTCGGCCCCGACGCCGGCGCCGCGCCCGGAATGCGCGTGAAGTAGCGCCGTGGGCGCAACGCTCGCCGACCGGCTCGATGCCCTGCTGCCGCAGACGCAATGCACGCGCTGCGGCTACGCCGGGTGCCGGCCCTACGCCGAGGCGCTCGCCGGCGGCGCGGCCGGGACCGATCAGTGCCCCCCGGGCGGATCCGCGACCGCCGCTGCGCTCGCGGCCCTGCTCGGCCGGCCAGCGAAGCCGGTCAGCGCTACATTCGGGGTCGAGGGCCCGCCGCGGGTTGCGGTGATCGACGAGACGGTGTGCATCGGCTGCGCCAAGTGCCTGCCCGTGTGCCCGGTCGATGCAATCGTCGGCGCGCACCGCCAACTTCACACCGTGATCGCGTCCGAGTGCTCCGGTTGCGAGCTCTGCCTGCCACCGTGCCCGGTGGACTGCATTGCGCTCGTTGACCTCGAGCCCGAGCCGCTGCCACTCGGCGCGATTCGCCAGCGCGCGGCCCAGTACCGCGTGCGCTACGCGGCCCACCAGTCCCGGACCGCCGGCCTCGCTGCCGCGCGGGCCGCGCGGCTCGAGTCGCGTGGCCCGCCGATGGGGGCGCAGTCATGACGCCGGCGCGGCGGCGCGCATTCTTCGCAAGGCTCAAAGCCGAGAACCCGACGCCGACGACGGAGCTCCACTGGTCGACGCCGTTCGAGCTGCTGGTGGCGGTGATCCTGTCCGCGCAGGCCACCGACAGGAGCGTCAATCTGGTCACTGCCGAGCTGTTCGCGGTCGCCAACACGCCTGAGGCGATCGTTGCACTCGGCCTCGATGGCCTGAAGCGCTACGTGCGGACCATTGGTCTTTACAACTCAAAGGCCGCGAACATCATCGCGACCTGCCGGATGCTGATTGAGCGCCACGCCAGCCAGGTGCCGCGCGACCGTGCTGCGCTTGAGGCACTCGCGGGCGTCGGCCGCAAGACCGCCAACGTGATCCTGAACTGCGTGTACGGTGAACCGACGATCGCGGTCGACACCCACATCTTCCGGGTCGCCAACCGGACCGGCCTCGGGCCGGGACGCACGGTCGCCGCGGTCGAGAAACACCTGCTCGAGGCCGTGCCGGACGAGTATGTTCGCGACGCTCATCACTGGCTGTTACTGCTCGGACGATACACGTGCAAGGCGCGCCGGCCCGAGTGCTGGCGCTGCGTGGTGCGCAGCGAATGCGAGTTCCGGCCGAAGCCGAAGGCGCCCGGGGGCGCGATCAGTGGTGGGTCGGCGCGGCGACGGTCTTGACCGGCTTGACGCCGATGTCGTGGAGCGCGCGCCGCAGCTGGTGCACGCCTTCGGAGTAGCGGCCCTGCTTGCAATCCGTCTCGCCGAGGTCGCGGCTCTGGCGCGCAGTAGCGGCACGGGCGCTCTCGCGGTGCGCGGGCCAGGCGACGTCGAACTGGTGCAGCAGGCTCTCGCAGTCGGCGACGGTCGCCGGATGCGGCTCGGGGGCGGCGGCGCCCGCCACCGAACTTGCGAGCGTGGTGAGCGCAAGCAGCAAGGCTGCGCCGCCCGGCGCCCGCGACCTCAGTCGACGCACGTCCGGTGCGCCGACACGATTCCATGGTCGGGGACTTCCTTTCACGCCACGAGACTAGCCTGACGGGCGGGAGCGATGCCTTACGGCCGCGTTAAGAGTCCTTAAGGTTGGAAAACGCCCGCCGCGGCTGTCTGCCGCGAGTTGCCGTATCCTTGGCCTTTCAGAGGGGCCCATGAAGATTCTGCTTGTTGAGGACGACCGGCGCGCCAGCGAGTACCTCGCCAAGGGACTCCGTGAACTCGGTCACGTCATCGAGCAGGCCTTCGACGGCGATGGCGGACTCAAGGCCGCCGAGACCGGCAGCTACGACGTCCTGATCCTCGACCGCATGCTGCCCAGGCTCGACGGGCTCGAGATCGTCAAGCGCCTGCGGGCGACAGGCAGCGGCGTGCCGATTCTGATCCTGAGCGCGCTCGATGAGGTCGACGAGCGCATCCAGGGATTGCGGGCCGGGGGTGACGATTACCTCGCCAAGCCCTACCACCTCGAGGAGCTCGCCGCCCGCCTCGACGCGCTCGCCCGCCGCCAGCGCGAGTCCGGTTCGATCGGCAAGCTGTTGATCGCGGACCTGGAACTCGACGCGCGTGCGCGACGGGTCACGCGCGCCGGCCGCAAGATCGATCTCACTGCCCGCGAGTTCCAGCTGCTCGAGTTCCTGATGCGCCACGCCGGCCAGGTGGTCACGCGCACGATGATCCTCGAGGGCGTCTGGGACTACCATTTCGACCCCAAGACCAACGTGATCGACGTGCACATCAGCCGGTTGCGGCAGGCCATCGACAAGGGCTTCGAGCGGCAGCTGCTGCACACGGTGCGCGGCGCCGGCTACACGCTCACCGAAGACGCCTAAGCGGCGCGGCGTGGCTCTCGTCATCTTCGCGCGCTCGTCGATCGCTCGACTCGCGCTGCTGCACGGCATACTGCTCGCCGCCGCGATGGTGGCGGTCCTCGGCGGCGTGTATTTCGTGACCTCGCGCATCATCGCGGCCGAAGGCGACCAGCTGATCGCGCTCGAAGCGCAGGGCCTCGCCGAGGACTATCGCGACCGCGATCTCGATGCATTCGTCACTGCAATCGCCGACCGGGCCGAGGATCCGTGGGTACGCGGCGGCGTCTACGAGCTGCGCGGGCCGCGTGGCGACTTTCTCGCGGGCAACGTCGTCGTGCTGCCGGAACTCGCCGTGCAGCCCGGAGGGTGGGCCGAATTCGAGGTGGCGGTCACGCGTGGCGATGCCAATGCCAGCCGCCAGATCCGGGCCCGCGTCGTCGAGCTCGGCGGCGGTTTCAGGCTGCTGGTCGGCCACGACATCCAGGACCGCGGCGCGTTTCGCGCGGTCATGCTGCGCAGCATCGCCTGGGCGGTGGTCGTCACCGTGCTGTTCGGGCTGTTCTCCGGCTGGTGGCTGGGGCGGCGCATCGCTCGGGCGGCGCACGCAATCGGCGACAGCGCCGGACGCATCGCCGCCGGCAGTCTCGGTGAGCGCCTGGCGCTGACCGGCAGCGGCGACGAGATCGATACACTCGTCTCGCGGTTCAACGACCTGCTGGCGCGAGTCGAATCCCTGACGACGACGATGCGTGCGGTGCTCGACAGCACGGCACACGACCTGCGGGGGCATTTGAACCGGATCCGGGGCGCCGCACAGGATGCGCGGCGGACCGCCGTCGATCCGGCGCAGGCGGCCGCGACCGAAGCTGTGCTCGCGGAGATCGACCGGCTCGGGACGACCTTGCAGGGCCTGCTGCGCATCGCCTTGGCCGAGTCCGGCACCGCACCGCTGGAGGAGGTCAATCTCAGTGCCGTCGCGAACGAGCTCGCCGACTTCTATCAGCCGGTGGCGGAACCGGGCCAGCTGACGGTCGCCATCGAGCCGGGGCTCGTCGTCCGCGGCCATCGCCAGCTGCTCGCGCAGGCGCTCGCCAACCTGCTCGACAATGCCCTGAAGTACGGCCGTGGTACGCCGATTCTGATCACGGCGCGGCGCGACGCGGGTCTGGCGCGCCTGGAGGTCCGGGACGGCGGTCCGGGAATCCCGGCCGAGTATCGCGAGCTCGCGACGCAGCGTTTTCGTCGCCTGCCAGGGAGTTCGGGGCTCCCCGGGTCCGGGCTCGGCCTGTCGCTGGTCGCGGCGGTCGCGCGACTGCACCAGGCGCGCCTCGAGCTGTCCGACGCCGCTCCGGGCCTGCGGGTCGTGCTCAGCATCCCGCTGACTGGACTCACGCCCGGCTGACGCTGCGCTGCGAGGTGCGTGCGGCCGATCAAGCCTTCCTTGGCAGGTACAGGTCGGTCAGCGTGCCTTCGAAGGCCTCCGCTGCAAATGCAACCGTCTCGGACAGTGTCGGGTGCGGGTGCACCGTCAACCCGATGTCGGCGGCGTCGGCGCCCATTTCGATCGCGAGCGCCACCTCGGAGATCAGATCGCCGGCGTTGCTGCCCACGATCCCGGCGCCGAGCACCCGGTGCGTCTCCGGATCGAACAGCAGCTTGGTGAACCCTTCCTCGCGATTGAGCGCCAGCGACCGGCCCGAGGCAATCCACGGGAAGGCACCCTTGCCGAGGCGGATGCCCTGCGCCTCAGCCTCGGTCTCGGTCACGCCGACCCATGCGACTTCCGGGTCGGTGTACGCGACCGAGGGAATCGCTCGCGCATCGAACGCGCGCTTCTCCCCCGCCGCCACCTCCGCAGCCACCTTGCCCTCGTGACTCGCCTTGTGCGCGAGCAACGGGGCGCCGGCGATGTCGCCGATCGCAAAGATGTGCGGGACATTGGTTCGCAGCTGCTTGTCCACCGGCATAAACCCGCGCGCGTCGACGCGGATGCCCGCGGCCTCGGCGCCGACGCTGCGGCCACTCGGCCGGCGGCCGACGGCGACCAGGATCTTGTCGTAGTCCTGCGGAGCCG
>DATNHZ010000012.1:0-2391 GCA_035604655.1 Steroidobacteraceae bacterium
CTCGCGAACGCGGCGATCCGGGTCGCGAGCCGAAATGCGGGCTCGTGGCCCATTTGGAAGCCCGGTGCGTAATCCAGCGTGTCGAGCTGGCTCTTGACCGCCTCGACGACGCGCGGGTGCGAGTGGCCAAGCGGCGAGCACCACATCCCCGACAGGCAGTCGAACAGTTTCCGGCCATCGTTGAGCGTGTAGTGGCAGCCCTTGGCCGAGGCGATCAGCCGCGGTGCCGCCTTGAAGTAACGGTTGTGGGTAAAGGGCATCCACCAGGCACGCAGCGCGGCCTCGCGGGTATCGGGGTGCAGGGGACTGACTGCGTTCACGCGGTTCTCCCACCCGGCGCGGGCCGGGGTGCTAGAGGTCAAGGGCCAGCGGCGCAGAGCGCCGCTGGTCGCAGGTTCTAGCGACGAGCCTGCGCTCCTCGGCCCGACGAGGCCAGACACGGTGATCGGAAGTATTCGCTATACTGTACTGCCTCATATGACAGTACAGGACCCGCGCTCAAGGCCAGCAGGCGCCGTCCGGGCGCGCCACTCCCGTGGCGCGCTGCGCGCCCGGCTGGTCGCGGAGTTCCGCGAGCTGATCGCCGGCGGCCTGGTGCCGGCCGGGAGCGCGTTGCCGTCCGTCCGGGCGCTGGCGCGCGAGCGCGCCATCAGCGCCTTCACGGCGGCCGAGGTCTATAACGTGCTGGTGGCGACCGGCCTGATCGAGGCGCGGCGCGGCCGCGGGTACTTCGTCGCAGGACTCCCGGCCCCCGCTCCGGCTCTGCCGCGCTCGGCCGCGACTGCCGATGCGCTCTGGGAGCGGCGCCTCGAGGTGCGCTCGCAGCCAATTCTGGTCGACGCGGGCGGCGGCTGGCTGCCGGCCGGCTGGCAGTATGGCGAGGGGATCCGCGCGGCCCTCAGGGCCCAGGCCCGCCTGCCGCTGCCGGCACACGGCTACGGCTCGCCCTTCGGCCTCGCGGCGCTGCGCAGTCACTTCGCGAGCCAGCTGCGCAGTCGCGGGCTCGGCGTCGACGACGACGGCGTGGTGCTGACGCAAGGCGCCAGCCAGGCGCTCGACCTGATTGTGCGGACTCTGCTCGAGCCTGGCGACCGGGTCGCCGTCGAGGATCCGGGTTACCCGCCGACGCTCGAGCTGCTGCGGGCACGCGGCGTGCGGCTGGTCGGCATCGCACGCCTCGCCGCGGGCCCCGACGTTGCGGATCTCGACAGGATCGCCCGGCGCAAACGGCTGCGCGCGTTCTTCACCAACACGACGCTGCACAACCCAACCGGAACCACGACCGAGGTCCCGGTCGCCCGCCGCGTGCTGGAGCTCGCCGAACAGCATGGGTTCCGGGTCATCGAGGACGACATTTTCGCCGAGCTCGCGCCGACTCCCGTCGTGACGCTCGCCGCACTCGACCAGTGCCGGCGCGTCGTGTACGTCTCGAGCGTGTCGAAGACGATCGCACCGACCTTAAGGGTCGGGTTCGCGGCCTCCTCGCCCGAGGTCGCGCGCCGGCTCGCGCGCGCCAAGGCACTGAGCGCGCTGGCCTCGAGCGAGCTCGCCGAACAGTTGACCCTCGGCGTGCTGACGTTGCCGCATTACCGCCGCCATCTCGAGTCGCTGCGCCGGCGCCTCGCGACCAGCCAGGCCCGGGTGCAGCAGGCGCTGATGACCCGCGGCGTCGAGCTCGCGTTCCGTCCCGCGGCGGGCATGTTCCTGTGGGGCCGGCTGCGCTCCCGCGATACAGTCAGCCGGCTGTGGCGGGCGGCCGTGGCTGCCGGCGTGCTGCTCGCCCCCGGCGAGTTGTTCCGTCCCGACGGCCGGGCGACGCCGTACTGGCGCTTCAACGTCGCGCAGTGCGACGGCGGCGAGCTGGTGGGCTTTCTCGACGGACTGTCGGCGCGGGAATCGCGCCGCGGCTGAACCTACGGGACGAGGCGCGCCCGGCGGCGAAACCATCCGGTGAGGCTGAGGCGCGCGCGGCGCGCGGGCCGCACCGCGTGTTCGAAGCGTCCGCTCAGGAACAGCACCAGCAATCCGCCGCGCGGCGCGACCGTGACCGGGCCGGTCGGTGCATACAGGCACAGTTCCCCGCCGTCATCCGGCGCCCAGTCCGGGTTCAGGTACAAGACAGCCGAAACGACCCGCTCCGCGCCGGCCGCCGAGCGGTCGAGATGCCGGGCGTAGGCGGCCCCCGGGGCGTACACCGCGTAGTGGCACTCGAAGTCGAACAGCCCGAGCTGCAGCTCGCGATTGAGCGTCGAGCGCAGCATCTCGAACCGCGCCAGCAGCCGCGCCTCGGCCTGAGTCTGCGGCGTGCCGAGCCAGCACAGCGTATCGCCGCGGATCTGCGGGCGGACGGCACGGTGCGGGCCGGCGCCGATGGCCGCCGGCCGAAAGCCG
>DATNHZ010000013.1:0-7832 GCA_035604655.1 Steroidobacteraceae bacterium
GTTCGCGGACCAGCCGCCCGAGCGCGGCGAGCAGCCGGCCGCGCTCGAAGCCGGCAAGCCGTCCCCACGCGCCGGCGAGAGCCGCACGCGCCGCCGTGACCGCCGCGTCGACATCCGCGGCGGAGCCGCGCGCAATCCGGCCGACCTCGGTCCCGGTCGACGGATCCTCGACCGGCAGCGTCGCGCGCGCCTCGCTGGCGCGCCACTCGCCGCCGATCAGCAGCAGATCCGAGGCAAACGGAAGATTCATCTGTCTATGCTCCAGACGCCCGGCCCGCAAGCGCCCGCTCGAGGTTCGGCGTCGCCGCGACCAGCGCCTGAGTGTACGGGTGCCGGGGCGCCAGAAGCACCTGCTCCGTCGTCCCCTCCTCGACGATGCGCCCCGCCTGCATCACCAGGGTCCGATCGGTCACGGCACGCACGACGCCGAGGTCGTGCGAGACGAACAGATACGCGAGCCCACGTGCCTCGCTGAGCCGCCCGAGAAGCTCGAGGATCTGCGTGCGCAGCGAGGCGTCGAGCGCCGACACCGCCTCATCGAGAATGACCAGACGCGGCTCGACCACCAGCGCCCGGGCGATCGCGATGCGCTGGCGCTGCCCGCCGGAGAACTCATGCGGGAAGCGGCGGGCACTCCCGGGGTCGAGTCCGACGTCGACGAGCGCTTGAGCGACGCGCGCCGTCCGCTCGCGCCGCGACAGCGGCGCGTCCAGCAGGTGCAGCGGCTCGGCCACGATCCGCTCGATGCGATGGCGGGGATTGAGGCTGCCGTACGGGTCCTGGAACACGACCTGCAGCAGGCGTCGCAAACGCCGCTGCGGTACCGTCGGCCGCGCGGCCAGCGTCTCGCCGGCCACCCGCACCGACCCGCGGCTGGGCGGCTCGAGCGCGAGCAGCGTTCGCACCAGCGTCGACTTGCCGCTGCCGGACTCTCCCACGAGTCCGACGCGCTCGCCCGGACCGATCGTCAGGCTCACGTCGTCGACCGCCCGCAGCGCCGGCCCCTGTGCCATAAATCCGGTGCGCGGCCCCGGGTACTCGCGCACGATCCCGAGTGCCTCGAGGACTGGCGGAGAGGCCGGGCCGCGCCGGCGCCGGGCGAGCGCCGCCGGCGTGAAATCCCGGACCAGCGCTGCGGTGTACGGGTGATGGTGCGAGCGCAGCACGGTCCCCGTGCGTCCCGCCTCGACGATCGTTCCCTGGTGCAGGATTGCGAGCCGATCGGCCATCTCGGCGACGACCGCGAGGTCATGGCTGATCAGCAGGATCGCCATGCCGTCCGCCGCGGACAGCTCGCGCAGCAGCGCGAGTATCTGCGCCTGCGTCGTCACATCGAGCGCCGTTGTCGGCTCGTCGGCGATCAGCAGTTTCGGGGTCAGCGCGACCGCAAGCGCGAGCGCCACGCGCTGTCGCTGCCCGCCGGACAGCTGATGCGGATAGCGACCGAGCGGGATGCGCGCCGGGTCGAGCCCGACCCGGCGAAGCGCGCGTGCCGCGCGCTCCCGCGCCTCGGCCTTCGACACCGGCAGATGGATCCGGACGGTTTCGGCGACCTGTGCGCCGACGGTCAGCAGGGGGTTGAGCGCGGTGGCGGGCTCCTGGAACACGAGTCCGATGCCGCGGCCGCGAATCGCGCACAATTCACGCTCCGACAGTGCCAGCAGCTCCTGGTCCTCGAAGCGCACACTGCCGGTGGCGGCGGCCGTCGCCGGCAGCAATCGGCTGACGGCGAGCGCCGTCAGCGATTTGCCGGAGCCCGATTCGCCGGCAAGCCCCAGCACCTCGCCGGCTGCGATCTCGAACGACACGTCGCGCAGCAGCGCCTCGTCTCTTATCGTGACGCCGAGCCCGCTGACGGTGAGCAGCGCCATGCGCCTAGCGCCTCGCCCGCGGATCGAACACGTCGCGCAACCGCTCGCCGAGCACGCTCAGGGCCAGCACCGTCACGCTGAGCGCGATTCCCGGACACCACGCGAGCCACGGCGCGATCGCGGTCAGCGTCTGCGCATCGTTGAGCATGCGGCCCCAGCTCGGCGCCGGCGGCTGGGCGCCGAGCCCGACATATGACAGCCCCGCCTCGGCCGCGATGCCGAGCGCCAGCTGGATCGTCGCCTGCACGATCAGCAGCCCGGTGAGGTTCGGCAACAGGTGCTCGAGCGCGATCCTCAGCCGCCCCTTGCCTGCGACCCGGGCCGCCAGCACGAAATCGCGCGCAAGCAGCGCGCGCGCGCTCGCCCGCGTCAGGCGTGCGAATACCGGCACGTTGAACACGCCGAGTGCAATCACCGCATTCGCCGGACCCGGACCCATCGTTGCAGCCAGCAGCACCGCGAGCAGCAGCGAGGGCATCGCGAACACTAGGTCGTTGAATCGCGCGACCGCCTCGTCGCCGACGCCGCCGAGGACCGCGGCCACGAGCCCGAGCGGGACGCCCACGCCGAGGCCGATGGCGACCGCGCCCAGCGATACGCCAAGCGACACCCGCGACCCGGCGGCGATCATCGCGAGCACGTCGCGGCCGAGCGAATCGGTGCCGAACCAGTGGCCGGCGGAGGGCGGCGCGAGGCGCGCATCGATGTTGAGCGCGAGGCCCGCATCGAACGCCCCGGTCAGCGACAGCAGCGCGGCGAGCGCAGCGACGAGCGCGACGGCCGCGGCGGCGGCAAAGCCGAGGTCGAGACGTCGGCTGCGCGCAGCCATGCTCACGCGCGGCTCCGCTGGTGCAGGCGAGGATCGACGACCGCGTAGCTGAGCTCCACCAGGAAATTGACGACGACCACCGCCGCCACCAGCAGCAGCACGACGCTACGCACCACGATCAGGTCGCGCTGCGTCGTCGCCTGAAAGATCAGCCGCCCGATACCCGGCAGCGAGAACACGGTCTCGACCAGGATCGCGCCGGCGAGCAGGAACGAGAACTGCAGGCCGACCACGGTCAGCACCGGGATCAGCGCGTTTGGCAGCGCGTGGCGCCACAACGCCTGGCCTGCGGTCAGGCCCTTGGCGCGTGCGGTGCGAACGTAGTCCTCGCGCAGCGTCTCGCCGAGCGAGGCGCGCAGCACGCGCGCGAGGATGCAGCCCTGCGGCACGGCGAGCGCGATCGCCGGCAGCGTCAGCGCGCCGAGTGCGGCGCCGATCCCGGCGTCCCAGCCGGGAAAGCCGCCGGCCGCGAACCAGTGCAGCTGCACGGCGAACAGCAGGATCAGCAGGATTCCGAGCCAGAAATTCGGGACGGCGAGGCCGACCTGGGCGAGGCCCATCAGCGTCGCATCGGTGCGGGTCCCGGCGCGCGCGGCGGCGGCGAGGCCGAGCGGGAAGGCGAGCAGCACCGCCAGCACCAGTGCGTAGAGCGCAAGCGGAACGGACACGGCGAGGCGCTCGGCGACCAGCCCCGCGACCGGCACGCGGTAGGTGTAGCTGAGGCCGAGATCGCCGCGAGCGACGCCCGAGAGCCACGACCAGTACTGCTGCAGCGGCGAGGCGTCGAGGCCGTAGTCGGCGCGCAGGTGCGCGACCGCATCCGGGCTCGCGTTCAGCCCCATCATGTAGGCTGCCGGGTCGCCGGGCAGGATCTCGACCAGCACGAAGATCACGGCCGATGCCAGCAGCAGCGTCAGCGCGAGGCTCCCGAGCCGGCCAACCAGGTAGCGCGGGCTGACGTGGCGGCTGAGGGCGAGACCCCCGAGCGCCGCCGCCGCGAGCCCGGCCGCCGCGAGCAGCACGACCGGCAGCGATCCCGCGCGGCCGTGCGCTGCGCCGGACGCGGGCGCATCGAGCCAGGCGCGGGTCACGTCCATACCCTGCACGGGCGCCTCGCGCCACAGGCCGTGCAGGTCCGCGCGCCATACGCCGAGCTTGGGCAGTTCGAACAGGAACACGTTGACGGCGTCCTCGGCCAGCGTGCGCTGGACCTCGCCGAGCATCTGGCGGCGCTGCTCGGGGTCGCGCTCGCGGGACAAGCGGTCGAGCAGCGCCGTGTAGGCTGGGTTCGAGTAGCCGAAGTAGTAATTTGGCCGCGCGTAGATGTCGTAATCCAGCGGTTCGGTGTGCGACACGATCGTCAGATCGAAGTCGCGGTTCTTGAATACCTGGTCGAGCCACTGCGCCCACTCGACGTTCTGAAGCGTGACGCGGATCCCGACCGCCGCGAGCTCGGAGGCGATGATCTCGCCGCTGCGGCGCGCGTAGTAGGGCGGAGGCAGCTTCAGCGTCACCGCGAAACCGTGCGGGTAGCCGGCCGCGGTCAGCAGCGCGCGCGCGGCGGCCGGGTCGTAGCGGTAGCGCCCCGTCAGATCAACGTAGGCGGGATTGTGCGGCGCGAAATGGCTGCCGATCGGCTGGCCGTAGCCGTACATCGCGCCCTTGATGATCGCGGTCCGGTCGACGGCGTGCGACAGCGCGCGCCTGACGCGCAGGTCATTGAACGGCGGTCGCGCGTTGTTGATCGCGAGCAGCGTCTCACCCTCGGTCGAGCCGACGACCACCGCGAAGCGCGGGTCCTTGGCCAGTGCGGCGACATTCTCCGGGGACGGGAAGTTCTCGAAGCCGTCGACATCGCCGGCACGGAGCGCCGCGAGGCTGGTGCTCGAGTCCGGCACGATGCGGAAGGTCACGCGCTTCAGCCGCGCCCGCGCCCCCCAGTAGTCGTCGTTGCGATCGAGCACGATCGCATCGCCCTTGCGCCACTCCTTGAAGCGGAACGGCCCGGTGCCGACGGGCGCCGTGGCGGCGCGTGCACTGGTCAACGGGCTCATGATGACGAGGTTGCCCCAGCCGAGGTAGGTCAGCAGGTCTGCGACCGGGCGGGCGAGCTCGATGCGCAGGCCGAGCTCGCCGTCGACGTCCACGGACTTGACGGCCGCGAGCAGGTCGTGGAGGGGGTTGGTGGACCCTGTCGCCCGCGCGCGGTCGAGCGAATACTTGGCATCGAGCGCGGTGAGTGGCGTGCCGTCGTGAAAGCGCACGCCCGCATGGAGCTGGAAGTGGTAGCTGAGGCCGTCCGCACTGATGCTCCACGCGCGTGCCAGCGCCGGCACGACGCTGCCGTCCTCGGCGATCCGTGTCAAACCCTCGAACAGGTTGCAGTAGACGACATCCTCGGTGGCCTCGGCCGCGCTCTTGGTGGGGTCGAGGTTCGGCGGCTCGAGCGCCATGCCGAGCGTGATTTCGGCATCGTCGCGGCCTGCCGCGGATGGCACCGCGCTGGCCGCGGCGGAGGCGAGGAGTGCAGCGGCAAGCAGCGCCGCGGCGGGGCGCCAGCCGCGACCGACCGGCCGCCCGGTCATGCGCCCCGGTTCAGCAGCGCATGGGTGGCGCGCGCCATGACCTTGGCCGAGGCCACGAGATCGGCGATCGCCACGAACTCGTCAGGCTGGTGAGCAAGGTCGAGGATTCCGGGCCCGTACGCGATGCAGTCCTTGAGTTTGCCGATCCGCTCGATGTGTTTCTGGTCATACGTACCGGGCGAGCATACGACCTGCGGCTCCCGGCCGAGGACCTCGCGCACCGCGGCCAGCGTCGCCTGGACCACGGGCCCTTTGGGATCCGCCATCGCCGGTAGCACCTCGAACAGGTCATGCAGCTCGTACCGGAACCCGCTGCGGCCGTGCGCGAGGCCCTCGAGAATGGCGCGGACCTCGTCCTTGACGCCCTGCAGCGGCTCCTCGATCAGGAAGCGGCGGTCGATCACGACGCGGCAGGAGTCCGCAACGCACGGGGTGGGGAGCCCGGCATGTTCTTCCGGCTGGCCGCCGTGAATCGAGTTGATGTTGAGGCTTGACGCACGGGCGCCGGCCGGAACGACCGGCATCTCGGTGCGGCGCGCGGCGAGGGCCGGCAGCAGATCGTGCTCGAAGCGCTCGAGTACCGCACCCATGTGCCGCACCGCGGAATCGCCGAGGAACGGCATCGAGCCGTGCGCAATCCGTCCCTTGGTCTCGAGCTCCGCCCACCACACGCCGCGATGCCCGATGCACACCCGGTCGACATTGAGCGGCTCGGGGATGATGACGTGATCGACCCGGCCCGGGCGGAACCAGCCCCGTTCGGCGAGATAGGCGACGCCGCCGTAGCCACCCGACTCCTCGTCGACGGTGCCGGAGATTTCGAGTGCGCCTGGCAGCGGCAGGCCGGACTCGATCAACGTTTCCACGGCGACGATCGCCGCCGCGAGGCCCCCCTTCATGTCGCAGGTGCCGCGGCCATAGATGCGGCCATCGCGTACCGCCGCGCCGAACGGGTCCGCGCTCCAGCCGCGACCGGGCTCGACGACGTCGATATGCCCGTTGAAATGCACGCAGCGGCCGGGTCGGCCACTCTCGCGCCGCGCGATCACATTGGTCCGCGGATAGCGATCGCTGTCGCCCGGCGAGCCGGTGCCGCGAACGTACTCGACCTGGAATCCCCGCTGACCGAGGCGCTCGCCGAGGAACTCGGCGCAGGCGCGGTAGCCATCGCCCGGCGGATTGACGGTCGGGATCCGCACGAGGTCCTGGGTGAGCGCGACGAGCTCGTCGGCGCGCGCGTCGATCCGGTCCATCAGGGCGGCGAGTGTTTCAGCCATCGGCGGCTCCTCGGGTGGCGACGATTGCGAGGCCGGTCAGCACGAGATCGGGAATGACCTCGGCGCTGTGGTGCAGGTGCGGCTCGATCAGGCCGGCATCGCCGCCGGTCAGCAGCACGCGTGGCTCGACGCCGACGCGCGCCCGGAATTCTTCCACCGACCGGTCGGTGAGCGCGGCGAGCATCAAGAGCACGCAGTCCGGAAGCGCATCGCCGTTGGGCGCGGGGGGAAGAGCCGCGGCCGGCAGCAGCTCGGCGTCGCCGTTGAAGCGAGCGCGTGCCTCGCGCATCATCTGGGCGCCCGGGACGATCAGGCCGCCGCGGTGTCGCCCGTCGCGATCGAGAGTGTCGACGGCCAGGGCGGTGCCGCTGTTGACGATCACGGTTGCCCGGCGCTCGCTGCGCCAGGCGGCGATCAGCGCGAGCCAGCGGTCGACGCCGAGCGTCGCGGGGCGAACGTAGGCGTTGCGCACGCCGCACAGTTCGGCACAGGCGGTCGCGAATTCCGGTTCGACCCGATAGTGATCGCGCGACCAGAGCGTGAGCGCCGCGGCAAAGGCGGGTCCGGCCACGCTCGCGACGACGATCCGGCTCGGCCGATGGCCGTCGGCCTCGATCTCGCGCTGCCAGCTGCGGCGGGTGGCGTCGTGCGCGATGGCGCCCGCCGGTGCAATCTCGAGATACTCGAGCCACGCCCACTTCACGCGCGTATTGCCGACGTCGAGCAGCAGGATCATGGCCCGTGAGTCTAGGCGAATTTCGCCGCGCTGCGGCAGCCGCCGGCCCTCGGGCCGGCAAGCGGCATTCAGTGCCCGGCGGATCCGAAAGCCCGCCGGACCGCTATGGTCCCGGGCGGGCGCCTGACGGGGCCGGCACGGACACGATATAAAGAGGCGCGCCGCAAGCTCCGCGGTGAGCCGTCAACTGCCGGTAGGCCGTATGCCCGTCGAGACACGCGCCGCGAGTCCCCGGATCGAACTGGTCGTGGCCGCCGCCCGCAACGGCGTGATCGGCCGCGGCAACCAGCTCCCGTGGCACCTGCCGGAGGACCTCAGGCACTTCAAGCGCCTCACGCTCGGCCGGCCGATCCTGATGGGGCGACACACCTGGGACAGCATCGGACGGCCGCTGCCCGAGCGGCAGAGCCTGGTGCTGAGCCGCGATCGGGGATTCCGGCCGGCCGGGGCGACGGTGGTCCGCTCGCTCGCAGATGCCGCGGCCGCGGCCGGCGCCGCCGAGGCGCTGATGGTGATCGGCGGCGCGGATGTGTT
>DATNHZ010000014.1:0-2655 GCA_035604655.1 Steroidobacteraceae bacterium
AGGCTCCGAGCAGCGCGAGTCCGACCACGGCCGCGACGCGGCGCATCACCGATCTGGCCCCTGGGGCGCGCCGGCCGCCGGCGGCTCCTTCGCGGCGGGCCGTGCCGGAGCAGTCGCCGGCGCGGCCGGCGACGCCGACGCAGCGACGCTCTCGACCTTGGGCAACACGATCTCGGTGCCGACGCGCACGGTCGTGAAGTCGGTCTCCGGGTTGTATTGACGGAGCAGCCACACGGGCACGTTGGTCCTATGGGTCAGCGTCCACAGCGATTCGCCGGATTTCATCCGGTGTCTGTCGTGCCCGACGATCTTGAAGCGCTGGAAGAACTCATCCTGGAGTTCGTGGTGGAAGCGCGCGCGCCGCTCCTCGAACGTCGCCGCATCGACGCGCGACAGGTCGAGGCGGATGCGACGGCCGAGCGCAAGTACGGAACCGGGTGGTATCTGGTTCAGTGCCCGCAGCCGGCTCGCGCTCACCGACAGCCAGTCCGCGAAATGACCCAGCGTCTCCGCACCCTGCACGATCGCCGTGTCGCCAGCCACCGAGTAGTCGCTCGGGTCCGCCGAGGCGGCGCTCTCGATGCCCGGGACGAGGCCGGGGCCGTACTCGGCAGCCTGCTCGCGTGACACCGGTTGCGGCTTGGCGCGTGCCGACTCGACTGCGGGCCGCGATTCTTCGGCAGTCGTCTCCTCGCGGACCGCGGGCTCCGCTGGCCGCGCCGCGGGCGCGATCGTCCCCGGCACCTTCGCGACGTTGAGCTCCTGCCCCTCGAACAGGAAGTTGTGATCCGTGATCGCATTCTGGCTCATCAGCGCGGCCTCGCTGAGTCCGAACCGCCGGGCGATTTCGGACAGCACGTCGCCGCTGCGGACCACGTAGACCTCGGCGCCGGCGGACTCCGCGGGCTGCATCGGCGCCGCGGCCATGGCGGCGGGGCCGGCTGCGCTGATCGGCTGCTGCGGAGGCAGTTTCAGCGTCATTCCGGCCTTGACGGCCTTCGGGTCGGTGAGTCCGTTGAGCGCCAGCAGCTCGGCCGGGTGCACGCCGTAGGCGGTAGCGATGCGCTCGAGCGTCTCGCCGCGCCGGACGCGGTGCGCGGCGTCGCGTTTCTGATCGTTGAAGCGCTCGCCGCTCGTCACTGCAGCGAGCGCGCGGTCCGCTTCCTTCGTGCCCGCGGCAGGGATCCGCAGCTCAAATCCACGCGGCACGAACCGCTGACCGCTCCACACCGGATCCATCAGCGCCAGATTCAGGCTGCGCAGCGTCTCGCGGTCGGTGCCGAGCGCGCGCTCGAGCGCAGTGACTGGAATGTAGTGCGGCAGCCGGAGCGTCCGGCTGGTGTCGGGCGGCAGCCGTTCGAGGCGGCCGAAGAAGCGATCAACATCACGGTCGATCTCGAGCGCCGCCAGGAACGACACATAGAAGTTGCGCGAGGCGAAGCCGAAGCTCCGGCTTTGGTAGGAACGCAGGATCGTGACGATGTCGTCGGTACCCATCAGCTCCTTGGCGCGGCGCATGCCTCCGACCCCGTGATTGTAGGCCGTGAGCGCCAGCGGCCAGGTGCCGAGGATAGAGTAGTTGATGCCGAGAAACTGGGCCGCCGCGACCGTCGACTTGTAGGGGTCGAGTCGTTCGTCGACGACATTGTCGACCCGCATCCACCGCCGGCCCGTCGAGCGCATGAACTGCCACATCCCGGCCGCGCCGACTTTGGAATAGGCGCGCGGATTGAACGAGGACTCCACGTGCGGCAGTGCTGACAGCTCGGGCGGCAGCCCCTGCTTTTGCAGCGTCTCCTCGACGTGGCGCTCCCAGGCGCCGGCGCGCATCAACCCTTCCTTGAAACGGTCCGCCTGGCCCAGCTGGAAACGGACGTGATCCGCAGCCTCCCTGAGCGCCGCGCCCCCGACGCTGGGCGGGAACAGCTTGAGCACCCGCTGCTCGTCGTCGCTGAGGTCATCCGGCGAGGTCGCGAGCCGGCGCAGCATTCGCTCGTACTTCGTGCGCGCGGCATCTACGAGGTCGGCGCGCTCGCGCGGCGACAGTCCGGGCGCGAACGCCAATTCCTCGTACACGACATCCAGATAGCGGTCATCGTGCAGCAGCCCCGCCTGCGTCGTGACCTTCGAGTAGATCCGCTCCCAGAACTGCACATCGGCGTCGAGCTGAGGAGGCCGTGGGAAGTCGCTCGCGGCGGCGCCCGCAATGCCGGCGGGCAGCAGCGCAAGGCCCAGTAGGGCGGTAACGGCCAGACATCGGCGCGAGCGCGGGGCAGCTCGGGGCATCCATCCTCCTCAAGGGGCCGGCCGAGTGTCGCAAAGTCGTGCGCCTCGGTCGTGGCCTATTGTACAAGTTACTGATTCCATTGGGTGACATGCAGTCCGCGCGTCGGCGGCCGGCGGCTCGCTCGGCGCGGCCGGCCCGGGGCGCCGGTCCGGGTGGCGGGCCCATCTTGCGGCGGCACGCCTCGATGCCATGGACCCCCTGCGCCACTCTCGCGGCGTTTCCCCGTGCGCAATTCACAAAATTCGACATCCACGATGCCTGTCGTGCGGCCAAGGACTATGTTTATGAGTGTGAATCTCCCGTGCCATTAGCAGTCAGACCGTATGTCCGGCCGTGATCGAGTAGATAAACCGTCAGCGCCGGCGCCG
>DATNHZ010000015.1:0-12202 GCA_035604655.1 Steroidobacteraceae bacterium
GCCGGTGATCCTGTTTTCAGCCGCGACCGGGGCGGTGATCGGCGTGCTGCTGATCGTGCTGCGACGTCACGGTCGCGACGTGCCGATTCCGTTCGGTCCGTATCTTGCGGCGGCAGGCTGGCTCGTCATGATGTGGGCACCGACGCTGGTTGCGCCGTGGTGGTCGCTCGGCCGCTGAGCCGCCGATGGCCACACTTCGCATCGGGCTCACCGGCGGCATCGCCAGCGGCAAGACCGCCGTCGCCAGCGCCTTTGCGCGGCGTGGCGTCCCGGTCATCGACGCCGACCAGATCGCCCGCGACGTCGTGGCACCGGGGACGGCGGCACTCGCGGCGGTGGTGGCGGAGTTCGGCGCCGGAATTGTGCTGCCGGACGGCCGGCTCGACCGGCCTCGCCTGCGCGAGCTCGTATTCGCCGAGCCCGAGCGGCGGCGCCGACTCGAAGCCATCCTGCACCCGCCGATACGCCGTGCGATCGAGGCCGAAACCGCGGCGGTCACTGCGCCGTATGCGGTGATCGCCATCCCGCTGCTCGCCGAAACCGGCCAGCAGGAGTCGGTCGATCGAGTGCTGGTGGTCGACTGCCCCCCGGAGCTGCAGACGTCCCGGCTGATGGCGCGCGATCGTGAGACGGCCGAGCGGGCCGCGGCCATGCTGGCCGCTCAGGCGCCGCGCAGCGCGCGCCTCGCGATCGCCGACGACCGGATCGACAACACCGGCTCGCTCGAGGACCTCGATCGCTCGGTCGAAGCGCTGCATCGGCGCTACCTGTCGCTCGCCGGCGACCGCCGTGTTCGGGATTCCTGAGGGGGCGGGACGGCCGCCCGGGATGCACGGGCCTGTTTACGGCCTCCGCTCGCGACGCGCAGAATAGCGGCATGCAGCCGATGGCCCCTGCCGAGCCGGAAGCCCTCGCGGCGCGCCGCACCGTGGTCTTCGAGCAGCCGCTCAACGAGCGGATGCGCACGTTTCTCCGCCTCGAATTCCTCTACCAGCAGGCCCTTTACCACAACGACACGCCGACGTCCTGGAGCAGCCGGGCGGCGGTGACGAGCCTTTTGGAGATGCTCGCGATCACCGCGCGCGGCGATGCGCGCAACGACGTGCTCAAGGATCTGGAACGCCAGATGGCGGTGCTCCGCGACTTCCAGAGCCGACCGGGCGTCGACACTGCCCGGCTGCGCGCCGTGCTCGCGCGCCTCACGCAGCGGCGCGACGAGCTGCAGGCGACCAGCAGCTCGGCCCTCGCGCGCCTGCGGGACAATGAGTTCCTCGCGGCGATCAAGCACCGCAGCACGATTCCCGGCGGCACCTGCGATTTCGACCTGCCCGACTACTTTCACTGGCTCAACCTGCCGACCGAGACGCGCCAGGCCAACTTCAACACCTGGCTCGGGACGCTGCGACCGCTGTGCGAGAGCGTGGGTGACCTGTTGTGGGTGACGCGTGAGAACGCCCGGCCGCGGCGCGAGGTCGCGCCGGGCGGCACTTATCAGATCGTGTTCGAGCGCGACACGCCGATCCAGCTGCTGCGGATCACGCTGCCGGGCGAAGGCGGCCTGTACCCGGAGATCAGCGGCAGCCACCACCGCTGCAGCATCCGCTTCCTGAGCTGGGTCGACCCCGACAATCGTCCGGTGCAGGCACCGGGCGACGTGCCGTTCGTGCTGACCTGCTGCACTTGACGCCGGCGCAGCCGTGACCGTAGCGCGATCCAAATGCCCGACCTGTGGGCGCCAGATACCGGCGGTGCCGGCCAATCCGTGGCGGCCGTTCTGCAGCGAGCGCTGCCGGCTGCTCGATCTCGGCGCCTGGCTCTTCGAGCGCCATGCCATTCCGG
The DNA here is from genome assembly GCA_035604655.1 of Steroidobacteraceae bacterium. Lineage (GTDB taxonomy): Bacteria > Pseudomonadota > Gammaproteobacteria > Steroidobacterales > Steroidobacteraceae > CAIKZZ01. The sequence continues at coordinate 1,840 of DATNHZ010000015.1, forward strand.
GCGAGCAGGCGGTCGCCGACGCCGATGAGCCGCCGGACGAAGGGTCATGAAGCTCTATTCCAACAAGTTCGCGCCGAGCCCGCGTCGCGTGCGCATGTTCGCCGCGGAGAAGGGCCGGGTACTCGACATCGTCGAGGTTGACATCGCCGCCGGCGAACACCGCAGCCGCGAATACCTCGCCGTGAATCCGCTCGGCGAGCTGCCGACGCTTCAGCTCGCTGACGGCTCCCATCTCGGCGAATCCGTGGCAATCTGCCGCTGGCTCGAGGAGCAGCACCCGCAGCCCAACCTGTTCGGCCGCACGCCGCGCGAGCGGGCCGCGATCAACAGCTGGATCGACCGGCTGATGTTTCGCCTGTACGTGCCGACGACGCACGTGTTCCGCCATACGCATCCGTTCTGGGCGACGCGCCTGAAACAGGTGCCGGAGTGGGCGGAAATCCAGCGCGCGGCCGTGCTCGAGGAATACGCCTCGCTCGATCGCGCGCTCGACGGCCGCGAGTTCATTGCGCGCGACACGTTCAGCATGGCCGACGTCGTCGCATTCACGAGCATCGACTTCGGCAAGCCCTCGAACCTCAGGATCGCCGACGCGCAGCCGAACCTGAAACGCTGGTACGCCGCGATCAACGCCCGGCCGAGCGCCCGCGCCTGACGCTGGCAGCTGCTTCCGACGAGGCGCTCTCACCCCCGATCGCGGGACTGGGCCGATGCCAGCAACGGAACCTTGGCCGCGCGGGTCGGTCTGCTAGACTTTAGGCACACCGCTGGAGTCGATGCGCCATGCCTGACCCGGTGCTCCCGGCGGCGGGTCCGCGCCGCACGCCCCGGCCGGGACCTGCTGCTCCGCTCATCTCCCGCATGCCGGCCGGGGCCGCCCGAGTGACGACTGTGTCCGGGTCGACGGCGCACGCGGCGCACCCACGATGAAACGACCGGGCTATCTGGAGCTCGGGCGGCGCAAGGCGTTCGGCCGACCCGTTCGCAAACCAGTCGGCCCGGTGGCCCCGCCGCCCGACCCGCAGGCCGTCCCCGATTTCGATCTCGCCACCTGGCGCGTACGGCCGGCGCTTGGCCGCATGACTCGTGCCGATCGCATCATCGCGCTCGACAGACCGACGCTGCTCGTCTTGCTGATCCTCGCCGAGCGGCCCCCGGGCGGCGTCAACCGCGACGAACTCGCGGCGCGGGTGTTCGGCCCCGGCGGCGTCGAGCAGCAGGAGCCGAAGCTCCGCCGCTGCCTCGGATTTCTGCGGCGAGCGTTCTCCGAGGATGGCGCCGTGCGCCTGACCAACGCGCCCGGCGATGCCTATCTCCTCGAGGTCGGCGATCCAGTGCCCGGCCGCGGTCCCAAGGCGGTGGAATTCCACGGATTGCGCGACGAGCCGGGCGCGGTCGAGGCCTGGGCCCGCCGCGCCAAGCGCCACTGGCTGGCGATCGGCCTCGCGACGCTCGTCGTCGTGGCGCTCGCCACCGGCCTCATCGCGCTCATCGACCGGGGCCACGTCGTGACCTTCGGCACGGTCGCGCACGTCGCGCCGTTCGCAGCCGAACCGGGCGACAAGCGCAATCCGAGCTTCTCCCCGGACGGCCGGCAGGTCGTGTACAGCTGGCGCGGTGCCGACGACACGGGGGCCCACCTCGTCACGCGACCGGTGGCGGGAGGCAGCTGGCGGCCGTTGACTGCGGGCGCCGGCAGCGACGAGTTCCCTGCCTGGTCGCCGAGCGGCACCCGGATCGCGTTCGAGCGCATCGCGGCCGCGGACTGCGCGGTGTTTGTGATCGTCCCGGACGGCAGCGACGAACGCCGCGTCGGTGACTGCAATTTCGGCGCCGCGGGGCCGGTGACCTGGACCCGGGACGGCGGCGCGTTGATTTACTCGCACCGCGCCGACGCGGTGCGGTCGAGGCAGCTGGTGTCGCTCGACATCAATACCTTGCGCCTCGCGGGCGTCACGAATCCGGTGGTCGGCATGCCGGGCGACACGCAGCCGGTGCTGTCACCGAGCGGCCGGCGCCTCGCTTTCGTACGCTCGCACGCGATCGGCGTCGCGGACCTGTCGCTGCTCGAGTCCGGCGGGGTTGCGGTCGAGAAGGTGACGCGCGATGGCTGGCCGCTCGCGGGCGCCGCCTGGGACGGCGGCAGCTTTTCGGTGGTGTTCGCCTCGCCGCGCGGCGGCAGGCTGGCGCTGTGGCGCTCGCGGCTAGACGGCAGGCCACCGGAGCTGCTGCTGGCCACACCCAACGAGCTGCGCTCGCCTGCGATTTCGAACGACGGCCGCGAGCTCGCCTTCGAGGAGTGGCAGCTGACGACGCGGCTCGTGCGCGCCCCAGCCGACGGCACCAGCGCGCTCGCAGACGAAAGGCCGGGCGGCATCGCGCTCGAGCGCCAGCCGCAGTTGTCCCCGGACGGCCGGGAGCTCGTGTTTGTGTCGAACAGCAGCGGCCGCGACCAGCTGTGGATCGGCTCGCCGACTGGCGGTGAGCCGCGAATCCTCACGCATGCCGACCTCGATTACCTCGAGAGCCCTCGCTGGTCACCCGACGGACGCGTGATCGCCTTTGCCGGCGCGCGCGCCGGGCGCTTCGACCTGTGGGCCGTGACGGTCGCCGACGGCCGTCTGGAGCGCCTCAGCGACGATGGTGCGAGCCGCGCGCCGAGCTTTTCGCGCGACGGGCGCTGGCTGTATTACGCGACCGCTGGCTCAGGGATGTGGCAGGTCTGGCGGCGCGGTTGGCCGGAGGCGGGCGCGGCGGAGGCGCTGACAACCGAGGGCGGGTTTGCGGCGCTCGAGTCGCGCGATGGCGATGCGCTCTACTACGTGCGGCCGGACCGCCGCGGGCTGTGGCGCCGCAACCGCGAGCCGGGCGGCGACGAAACGCTGGTCACGGCGGATTTCGGGCCTGCCGACTGGTGCGACTGGGAGGTGACGGCCGACTCCGTCTGGTTCGTCACGCGCGCGGACGGCGGGCCCGCCGAGCTCGCGCGCTATTCGATCGCCGATGATCGCGTGTCGCGTGTGCGTACACTGCCGGGACTGTTGCCTGGCTCGGGTATGACGGCGGCGCCCGATGGTGCGCTGCTCATGTTCATGGTCGCGAGCGCGCGATCGGACCTCAAGCTCGCCACACTCGAGTGAGCTGCGCGGGCCGTTCCAAAATCCCGGGCTGCTGTTTGAGCAGCGCGAGCTGGCGCGGGACCAGCAGCGTCGGCGCGCGGCCGAGTCAGAACCTCGCCAGAGGGTCATCGCCTCGCCACTGCAGCCGGCCGGTCGGCGCCGGCTCCACGCCATCGACGGGCGTGGCCATGTCGAGGTACCAGGGAAGCCCCACGTCGGCGATCGCGCGCAGCTCATCGCGCGGCAAGTTCCCGTCCGGCACCACCAGGAAATCCGCCCCAGCCGCCCGCGCCGCGCGCGCCTCACCGGCCGCATGCACGATTCGCCCCGCGGGCGGCTGGCGGCTCGCGGCGGGCTCGAAATGACGCGCCGTGCTGTACAGACAGCCGACGCCGCCTGCCGGCGGGGTGTGCGGATCGATGATGAACACGAGATCCCCGTGCTCCTCGAGGCGCCGCGTGACGCCTGAGTCGGCGGGCGGCGCGGGGACCAGCCACGCGGTGCGCTCGCGTCCGCCCGGTGCGCTCGCATGCTGCTCGACGAGCGTCTCGGACGCTGTGAGCCTGACGAACACGCGCGGCAGCAGCAGCGCCGTGACAATCGGCCTGTCGGCCTCGAGGATATCGGCCCCGGCGAGCTCCTCGCGCGTGCACCACCGGAGACGCTGGCGGTCGAGGGCGACTGGCTCGCCGTGCCACGAGTCGACGCGCCAGCAGTCGATGTGCACGGCGACGGTAGCCGCCGGGTAGCGGTACGTGACCGCAAGCAGAGGCGCGGCGCGGTCGACCTCGATGCCGAGCTCCTCGGCGAGTTCGCGCCGGAGGGCCGCGCGCGGCGTTTCGCCAAGCGCCCGCTTGCCGCCCGGAAACTCCCAGCGACCGGCAAGAGCCTTGCCGGCCGGGCGTTCGGTGATCAGCACGCGACCGCGGGCATCAACCAGCGCGCCGGCCACCACCTGCAGCGGCGCCGGCGCCCGGCCGATCGGTTTGCTCATCGCGGGACTACTCAGGCCTGGCCCTGCAGCTGGCCGTGGCAATGCTTGTATTTCCGGCCCGAGCCGCACGGACAAGGCTCGTTGCGCCCGACTTTGCGCTCCGCGCGCTGGAACGGCGTGATGGCCGGCGGCGCGGCGGGCTCCGGGGCGTCGGCGAGCGGTCCCTGGTCGTCGGCCGGTCCGGCTCCGACGGCGACCGGCGGCGGCGGCGCGTGCTGGAACTGCATCATCCGGGCGAGACGTGCCTGGCGCTCCTGCTCCTCGCGCTCGAGCTCCGCTTCGGAGCGGATCTGCAGCCGCGCGAGCAGCGTCACGGTGTCGAACTTGATTCGATCGAGCATCGCCGAGAACAACTCGAAGGCCTCGCGCTTATACTCCTGTTTCGGATTCTTCTGCGCGTACGAGCGCAGGAAGATGCCCTGGCGCATGTAGTCCATCGCCGCGAGGTGCTCGCGCCAGTGCGTGTCCACCATCTGCAGCATCAAGGTCCGCTCGATGCGCCTGAGGTCCGCCGCGCCGACCGCCGCTTCCTTCTCTCGATAGGCCGCCTCGAGCACCTCGGTGATATGCGGGACGAGCTGCGCCGGCCCGCGGCTGCGGTCGTGCTCGAGCCACGCCTTGACGCCGATCGCGACTCCGAAATCCCGCTGGACGGTTTCCTCGAGCCCCGGCACGTTCCAGTGGTCCTCGATGCTCTCCGCGGGCACGAACTGCGCGACCAGCGTCGCGACGACCTCGGCGCGCAGCGCCTGGATAGTGTCCGCGATGTCCTCCGCGGCCATCAGCTCATTGCGCTGGCCGTAGATGACTTTGCGCTGGTCATTGGCGACGTCGTCGTACTCCAGCAGATTCTTGCGCAGGTCGAAGTTGTAGGCCTCGACCTTGCGCTGCGCGCGCTCGATCTGTCGCGTCAGCATGCCGCTCTCGATCGCCTCGCCTTCCTTCATGCCGACGCGCGACAGCAGCGCCTTCATCCGGGTCGGGTCGCCGAAGATGCGCATCAGGTTGTCTTCGAGCGACAGGTAGAACCGCGACGAGCCCGGATCGCCCTGGCGTCCGGATCGGCCGCGCAGCTGGTTGTCGATGCGCCGCGACTCGTGGCGCTCGGTCCCGACGATATGCAGTCCGCCCGCGGCGATCACCTTCTCGTGTCGTGCGGTCCACTCGAGGTGTGCCTGCTCGACCGTCGCCGGATCGGCTGGCGGCGCGCCCGGCAGCTGCGCCTCGGGCCGGCCGCCGAGCACGATATCCGTACCGCGTCCCGCCATGTTGGTCGCGATCGTCACCGCCGCGGGTCTGCCGGCCTGCGCGACGATCTGCGCCTCGCGGTCGTGCTGCTTGGCGTTCAGTACCTGGTGAACGATGCCTTCCTTGGCCAGCGCCTTGGACAGCAGCTCCGAGGTCTCGATCGAGGTCGTGCCGACCAATACCGGTTGCTGGCGCGCGAGGCAGTCGCGGATGTCCTCGATGATCGCCTCGAACTTGTCTTTCTGCGTCAGGTACACGAGGTCCGACATGTCCTTGCGGATCATCGGGCGGTGCGTCGGAATCACCACGACCTCGAGGCCGTAGATCTGCTGGAACTCGTATGCTTCGGTGTCGGCCGTCCCGGTCATGCCGGCGAGCTTGCGGTACATCCGGAAGTAGTTCTGGAAGGTGATCGAGGCGATCGTCTGGTTCTCTTCGCGAACCTGCACCTGCTCCTTGGCCTCCACCGCCTGGTGCAGGCCGTCGGACCAGCGGCGCCCGGGCATCGTGCGCCCGGTGAACTCATCGACGATGATGACCTCGCCATTGCGGACGATGTACTCGACATCCTTGCGGTAGATCGCGTGGGCACGCAGCGCCGCGCTCAGGTGGTGCATCAGGCGGATATTGGCCGCCTCGTACAGGCTCTCGCCCTCGCGCAGCAGTCCCGAGGAAGCCATCAGCTCCTCGACCCGTTCGTGGCCGGCCTCGGTCAGGTGCGACTGCTTCTGTTTCTCGTCCACCCAGTAGTCGCCGTCATTCGCTTCCTCGCCGGAGGCGCGCTTCAGGCGCGGCACGAGCGCGTTGATCTTCAGATACAGCTCGGTGCTCTCCTCGGCCGGCCCCGAGATGATCAGCGGAGTGCGCGCCTCGTCGATCAGGATCGAGTCGACCTCGTCGACAATCGCGAACTCGAGCGAACGCTGCACGCGATCCTCGAGCCGGAACGCCAGGTTGTCGCGCAGATAGTCGAAGCCGTACTCGTTGTTGGTGCCGTAGGTGATGTCGCAGGCGTAGGCCGCGCGTTTCTCCTCCTGGCTCTGGCCGGAGCGAATCACGCCGACCGTCAGTCCCAGGAACTTGTACACCGGGCCCATCCACTCGGCATCGCGCCCGGCGAGGTACTCGTTGACCGTCACCACGTGCGTGCCCTTTCCTGGCAGCGCGTTCAGGTACACGGGCAGCGTCGCGACCAGCGTCTTGCCCTCGCCGGTGCGCATCTCGGCGATCTTCCCCTCATGGAGCGCGATGCCGCCGACCAGCTGCACATCAAAGTGCCGCAGGCCGATGGTGCGCCGCGCCGCTTCGCGTGCGGCCGCGAACGCCTCCGGCAGCACGTCGTTGAGTGTCTCGCTCTTCGCGAGGCGCTCGCGCAGCGCCGCCGTCACGCCCGGAAACGCGTCATCCGGGAGCGCCGTCATGCGCGCATCGATCGCGTTGGTGGCCGTCACCTGCTTCGCGTACTGGCGCAGCAGGCGCTGGTTGCGGCTGCCGAAGATCGTTGTCAGAAGCTTGAGCACGAATCGAGGTCCTTCGGGGCCGGGCGTCTCAGCGCCCGTCCCTGCGCGGAAAAGTCGCGCATTGTACTAAGGAGTGATCGCCATTACCCGTCGGTGGCCGACGGGTCCCGGACGGGGTCTGGAACCGGTGGAGCGCGCCTTTGCCCCTCAGATGGGGGCCGAAGGCCCGCCGTTCAACGCCCGCTCTTCAGCAGCGGGGCGGCGTTCTCGTTGATAAACGCCATCGGGTCGACCGGGCTGCCGTCCTTCAACACTTCGAAGTGCAGGTGCGGCCCTGTCGAGTGGCCGGTACTGCCCATCAGCGACAGCACCTGGCCCTTCTGGACCGTGTCGCCGGCCTTCACGAGCAGCACCGAGTTATGGGCGTAGCGCGTCAGGTAGCCGTTGCCATGGTTGACCTCGACGAGGTTCCCGTAGCCGACGCGCTCCCCCGCCCACGTCACGACCCCGGTGGCCACCGAGACGACCTGGGCCCCGGCCTCGCCGGCAAAGTCGATGCCCGCGTGGAAGGCGGTGTAGCCGGTGAAGGGATCGAGGCGCTGGCCGAAGAACGAGGAGATGAACCCGGCGAGCACGGGGCGGCCCTGCGGGTACACGTCGCGCCGCAGCTCCCGCGTCAGGATTACATTCTCCAGCGCGCCGAGCTGGCGCTCGCGATCGGCGACCTGGTCGGAGAGCCGGTCGAGCATGTCCGTCAGCAGCGGGGCACTCGCCGGGAGGCCGGACCCGGCGGTCTCGTCGACGCCGCCGACGGGCGGGGCGCGGTCGAAGTCGAACTCACCCTTGTTGAGTTTGGCCATCGCCGTGAGCCGCTTGCCGAGCGCATCGAGCCGGATTACGTGCGCATTCATCTGGCCGACGCGCATGGCGAGGGCATCGACGTTCTGGTGCACGAGCGCGCGGGCCGCCTCGATCTGCTCGCGCTGCTTGCCGAGCTCGGCGGACCAGTGGGCGAACTGCCGGGCCGGCTGGCTGTCGGCCCACTGGGCTCCGACCCAGGAGCCGGCGGCAAACACGCCGCCGAACAGCAGTAACACGATGCCCACCGACGCCCCGATGAAGACGGGCGAGCGCAGGTCGAATTGCCGGGCATGGCCGTGCTGGCGGCTGAAAATGATGATGTTCAAGGCCGTTGCTCCACCCGCACTTCACCCCGCCATCCGCGCCAGGCCCGACCGACCCGCCAAACCGATGGCCGGAGGCTTCGACGATCCAGCCCCTGAGAGGGCGAACAGTCCGAATTCCACCTCACCGGGGCATCAACACGGGCCACCCCGCGCATCCCACGTCCCAAGGCCAACCCCCCGCCTGGAAGGTCGCCGGAGATGGCAATCGATGGCCTGTCCCCACCCTCCACGGCCCGCGTGGTATTCATGACTGGTAACCCCGCCGTCATAGCTCTCGCTTTAGACCGGTGGCTTTGCGTCCCCGCCTTTCGGTGGGTTTGCCCTTGTACAGCACAGGGGACTATGCAACAAAAACCCTTGGCGCAACAACCACTTTTGTGTGATTTTGGGATGTGGAGCGGCCTGTAAAAATGCGAAAACCAACGGCGGTCAGCGAGTTACTGGCCCAAGGTAAAGCAAAACTCGAACGCCTGAAGGTCGGGGCTGAAGCCGCTAGCCGCACGCTTGCTGCGGTGCAGCAATCGTTACCGGTCGAGGCGGCGACGCACGTCTGGGGCGCCTCCCTCGACGATGAAGGCGTGCTGACGCTCGTAACCGATAGCGGCGGCTGGGCGACCCGGCTGCGCTACCAGCTGCCTGAGCTGGCCCCGCGGGTCGCGGCGGCCTTGGGAAAAGGGGTTGCGCGGACCGTGGTCAGGGTGCGGCCACGCCCGCGGCCGGGTTGAGCGGCCCCGAAGTCGGCTCACGCGCCGACAGCAGCGGCGGTGACGTAGGAGATCGGCGCCTCGCTGCGATCGCGGAAGGTCACTTCCTCCCAGGCGGAGGCGTCAGCCATCAGGGCGCGCAGCAGCCGGTTGTTGAGCGCGTGGCCCGACTTGTAGCCGCTGAACTCGCCGATCAGGCTGTGGCCGAGCAGGTACAGATCGCCGATCGCATCGAGGATCTTGTGCTTGACGAACTCGTCCTCGTAGCGCAGGCCGTCCTCATTCAGCACCCGGAAGTCATCGAGCACGATGGCATTGTCGAGCGTACCGCCGAGCGCGAGATTGCGTGCCCTGAGGCCCTCGAGGTCGCGCATGAACCCGAAGGTCCGGGCGCGGCTGACCTCTCTCAGGAATGAGGTCGTCGAGAAATCCATCGACGCGCGCTGCGTATGGCGCCGAAACGTCGGGTGGTCGAATTCGATCTCGAAATTGACCTTGAATCCGTTGAACGGATCGAAACGCGCCCACTTGTCGCCGTCGCGGACCTCGACGGACTTGCGAATGCGGACGAAGCGTTTGGGCTGGTTCTGTTCCTCGATGCCCGCGGACTGGAGCAGGAACACGAAGGGACCCGCGCTACCGTCCATGATCGGAACTTCGACCGCACTCACCTCGACGAAGGCGTTGTCGATGCCGAGGCCGGCGAACGCCGACAGCAGGTGCTCGACCGTTGATACCCGGACATCGCCATTGACGATCGTCGTGCCGAGCGTCGTGTCGCCGACGTTCTCGGCGCGCGCTTCGATGTCGACGGGCTCGCGCAGGTCGACGCGCCGGAACACGATTCCCGTGTTGGGCGGCGCCGGACGCAGCGTCATGAACACCTTGCGCCCCGAATGTAGGCCGATGCCCGTGGCGCGAATCGTGTTCTTGAGCGTGCGCTGGTTCAACATTCTGGAGTCGTCTGAGAGAGATCCCGCCCTGCCCCGCGGCAGGGACTCAGCACCCTAGCACAGGCTTCAAAACCGCTACAAGCCTTTGACCGGATTGGGTGACGCGCCTCTCGGCCCGCGGCGGGTCGCCGGGTGCCGGCACCCGGGGTTCCGCCCCCCGTTGGACGCGGAGCCGGCCCCTGGCGAGCGCGTTCAGCCGTCGTTCATCACGCATGTATCCTCCCTGCCGGATCGCGGCGGGGCCGTCGGCCGGCCCGCCACCCCGGACATCAGTCGGCCTGCCGGCGCAGGAAAGCGGGGATGTCGAGCACCTCGTCGCCGTCGACTTCCGGCCTCAGCCCGTCGCCGACGGCGCTCTTGCGCTGAATGGCCGGCCGTTCGAGTTGCGAGTAGTCGGGTGTCGAGGTTCCCGCCCCCTGCTTCCTGACCATGCGCATCGTGGGCTCGGCCCGGGTGATCGCCGCCGCGGGCTGGACGAGTCGCGGCGCTGAACGGTTGAGGCCGGTCGCGACCACCGTCACGCGCAGCTCCTCTTGCATCTCCGGCTCGATGACCGTGCCGATCACGACCGTGGCGTCGTCGCTCGCAAATTGCTTGACGGTGTTGCCGACCTCCTCGAACTCGCCGATGGCCATGTCCATGCCGGCGGTGATGTTCACGAGGATGCCCTGGGCGCCGGCGAGGTTGATGTCCTCGAG
>DATNHZ010000016.1:0-10706 GCA_035604655.1 Steroidobacteraceae bacterium
CGCGGCTCGCCGCCATGGCCGCGAGCAGCACGTCGCCCACCCGCGTCATGTCGGCAAGAAACGCCGTGCGGCCGGCCGCAGCGAGCGAGTTGAGCTGCGGGACCACGGGATCGGGCAGCAGCAGACAGTAGCCCGGGATCACCTGCGGATCGCCGAGCACGACCCAGCCGGATACCAGGCGTGCGACCTGCGCCGGATCGTGGCCGGCGCGCAGCGCCGCGACCCGGCGGTGGATCGCCGTGTCAGGCGCGGCATTCATCCGTGGCTCCTGAACATGAAGTACACCGCGCCCATGATGCAGCACGCGGCCCACAGGTAATCGAGCTTCAGTCCCTGCTTGAGGTACAAAAGCACGAACGGGACGAAGACCGCGAGCGTAATGACCTCCTGGAGGATCTTGAGCTGCGGCACGGTCATCACCGCGTAGCCAATCCGGTTGCCGGGCACCTGCAGCAGGTACTCGAACAGCGCGATCCCCCAAGAGACCAGGGCCGCAATCCACCACGGCCGATGGCTCAGCTCCTTGAGGTGCGCATACCACGCGAACGTCATGAACACGTTCGACAACGACAGCAGGATGATGGTCTGGCCGATCTGAGGCATGCACAGCTCCCCGGGGACCGTCCGGTCCCGTCAGGCCGAGATCCGCTCCAGCACTCGCAGGCCCTCGGCATCCGGCGGCGCAAGTCTGAGTACGAAGTCGAAGCAGTCGATCGCAAGGCACAGCTCGAAGTCGCGTTCCGGCGCCCAGGTGGCCGCCGGATCGAAGAACTTCGCCGCCGCAGCCGTGTGCCGCAGCCGCTCTGCGATTCCGTCGGTATCATAGTCGGCGCCGGACAGGCGCGCGGCGATCAGCTCGGCGCAGATGTCGTCCTCGGCTGAGCGCGCCCGGCCCTGATCGCCCATGCGCACGAGCGACACCGTCGGCGGCGCGCCGGCGGCTAGGTAGCGCGCAACGGCGCCGGCATTCACGAGGCTCCCGGTCAGGACCTCCGCCGCCCGCCGGGCACGCGTCAGGCCCTGCGTGCCAGCGTGCGTCGTGTGGACGAGCGTACGTCCTGCGAGGGCGGCCGCCTGGATACGCGTGGGCGAGTTGCCGAAGTCAAAGCCCGGCAGGTCGCGGCCTGACCGTTCGCCGGCCAGCAACCAGTCGGGGTGGCGGGCCTTAAGCGCGAGGGCAGCGTCAATCTCCGCAACCGGAATTACGCGCGCGCCGCCGGCGACGGCATAGCAGGCGGTCGTGAACGCGCGGAACACGTCGATCACGACGGCGCTGCCGGTCGCGCGCTCGGCGCCTGCCACGAAGTCGAGGACCTCGACCTGCAATCGTCGCTCAGCCGCTCTGGTGCGCGGCGCGCGCCGCGGCCACCATCGCCGGCGTCACCGGCGAGGCGTGGTTGCCAAAGCTCGAACGCACGTGCGTTAGGAGTGCCGCCAGATCCGCATCGCTCAGGTAGCTGAATTGCGGCATGATCCCGCCATACACGCCCTTGGGCAGCGCCGCGGGGCGTTGGCCGAACATCACCCAGCCGAGGAGATCCGCCGGCTCGCCGATCGTGACCGGCGTGCCGGCGAGCGGCGGCTGCAGGCCCTTGACGCCCTCGCCCTTCGGCAGGTGACAGGCGATGCAGTTCGCAACGTACAGGTGCGCGCCGTGTGTCGCAGGCGTCGGCGGGGCGCCGTCGCCGCAGCCGGCGACAAGGCATCCGCCGAGCAACGTCATTGCCGTCGCGAGCCGGAACCGCATCGGGTCTTGCGCGTCAGCGGATGTCGAAGGGCCCGCGGGTCTCGGTCAGCCGACCCAGCGACGGACCCGCCCCGTGTCGAGGTGAACGAACTGCGAGGCCTGGTAGTAGCCAACGCCGCCGCGGCCGAGCGCAAGCCCGGCATCCCGGACCGCGCCGAGCCCGCAGCCGACGAGCCGAATGTCGATCGCCCGGCCCTCCACGTGGAGGCTGTGCGCGGCGACGCCAGTCGAGCGGGCGTGCATGGCGGCATTGGTCTCGGGAGAGCGGTAGCCGGAGATCACCTCGAACTCGGGATCCTTCTGGCAGCGGATCGCCAGATCCGACAGCAGATCGAGGAGCCCCGGGTCGATTGCGTGCACCTCACCGCTGCGGTGGTCGCGGAGCACCTGGTTGACCGCCGCGAGCGCGGGATCGCAGTAGGCGCCGTCGCGGCAATACTCGACCGACAGGGACTCGAGAGTATGGGTGTTGTGGAACGTGACCCGCCGCGGCCCGGAGGGGCTCGCAAACGCCGAGCCCGCAGACCCCAGCCACAGTGCAACCCCGGCGCCGCCGCAAGCGAGCGCCCCGAACGCCGCGCGGCGCGTCAGCTGCGGCGATGAACCCGGAGCGGTGCCCCTGGAGTACGACATGCCCGGCAGTCTTCCTGAAGGGTCAGGAAAATACAAGAATCCCAGGTACCGGTCACCGGGGCGTGAGTGTGACGACCGTCGCGTTCGCCGATTCTGAGTTGACCGGAAGCACCCGCGCGCGCCGGACGAAGTTGAAATCGGTCGCAGAGGCCGAACAGTACGCGCCCATGCTGTGTCCGACGATCAGGTCGCCGATCTCGAGCGTCGGCAGCATCAGGTCTTCGGCCACGACGTCGATGCCATCGCAGGTCGGGCCTGCCAGAACGCTCGGCTGCCGCTCGCCCTCCTGCCGCAGGCTCTCGATCCGATAGCTGCTGTGATCAAACAGCTGTCCGCTGAACGACCCGTAGATGCCATCGTCGAGGTAGTACCACGGTCGGCCATCGCGGCGCGCCCGCCCGACGACCGTCGCGACGCACGTGCCGGCCGGGGCGGCGATGAACCGGCCCGGCTCCGCGATGACCCGCAGGCCCGGCGGCAGCGCGGCGAGCGCCTGCCGAATCGGCGCGCAGAAAGTCTCGATCGGCATCACCGGCTCGCGGTATTCGACCGGGAAGCCGCCGCCGATGTCGACGATCTCGAGGGGCCCGAGCCCCGCGGCCCGCGCCTCCCGCACCAGCGCCCCGCAAGCTTCGATCGCCCGGACGTGCATCGCGGGGCTCGCCACCTGCGAGCCCACGTGGAACGACAAGCCCGCCACACGCACCCCGAGCCGTGCGGCGACCTGCAGCAACTCCGGCACCGCTTCCGGATCGCAGCCGAACTTGCGCGACAGATCGCAGACAGCGTCCGGTGCCCGGAACGCGACCCGCAGCAGCACCTCGGCGCGCTTGCGGTGGCGGATGAACTTGCCGAGCTCGTCGGCATTGTCGGCGACGAACGTGCGCACACCGAAACGCAGTGCATCGCGGATGTCGCCGTCGCGCTTGATCGGGTGTGTGTGGATGCAGCGGCCGGGAGCGACGCCTGCGGCCCGCACCAGATCCACCTCGCCGCTGCTCGCCAGATCGAAGAACGCGCCCTCAGCCTTGAGCGCCGCGACCACCGCCGCCTCCGGCAGCGGCTTCAGCGCGTAATGCACGTCGACGCCCGGCAGCGCCGCCGCGAGGCGCCGAAACTGCTCGCGGATCCGGTCGCAGTCGACGATCAGGAGCGGCGAGCCGTAGCGCGCGACCAGCGCCTCGAGGTCGGCACCGCTGTAGGGCGCATGCATCCGCCCGGTCTCGTGGCTCTCCACGGGCAGCGTCGCGATCTGGGCCTTGGGCATGTCTGCGTTCCTCGGGTGACGCGCGCGGATTCTAGGCGATTTCTTCGGCGCCGCAAGCGGCGGCGGCGCGCGCCAGCCGGTCGCGCACCGCTTCCCAGGCCGGACCTCCCGGCGGAGCCTCGACCACGATCGCATCGGCGCCGCTGCGATCGAGGCGCCGCAGGTTCGCATACAGATCGTGTCCATACTGCTGTGCATCGCGACCGGCGTCGATCCACAGGCGCCCGCCGAACCCGGCGCGGGCAGGCCCGTGGGCGAGTACGGCGATCTGCGGCGCGAGCGTGGCTGCGGCGAAGGCGGCCCCGGTGGCGAGCGTGAGCGGCGTCTGCGGCGCGTAATGCGCGGCGGCGCGTCCGGGCGCGGGCGGGCCCTCCCCGCGCTCCGCGCGGCGTACCGGGCCGACGACGGCCTCGAGCTCCGGGACTGTGATGCCACCGGGGCGCAGCAGCAGCGGCTCCTCGAGGCAGCTGACGATCGTCGACTCGAGGCCGACGCTCGAGGCGCCGCCGTCGAGTACGATCGGGACCAGCGGGCCGAACTCCTCGCGCACGTGCGCCGCGGTCGTCGGGCTCACTCGCCCGTAGCGGTTGGCGGAGGGCGCAGCGATGGCGCCGCCGAAGGCCGCGAGCAGCCGCTGCGCGAGCGGATGCGACGGTACCCTGAGGGCAATCGTCGCTTGGCCGCCGGTCAGCTCGTCGAGGACGCCGGCGGCGCGCGGTACGATCAGCGTCAAGGGCCCGGGCCAGAAGTGCGCGGCGAGCCGGCGGGCCGGCTCCGGGACGTGCTGCGCCCACTCGCCGACCTGCGCGCCGGTTGCGAGGTGCACGATCAGCGGGTGCCCCGGTGGGCGGCCCTTCAGCGTGAAGATGCGGCGCACTGCATCGGCGTTGCGCGCATCGGCGCCGAGCCCGTAGACCGTCTCCGTCGGGAACGCGACCAGCTCGCCGGCGCGAAGGGCGCTGACGGCACGGGCGATCTCGGCGTCGGGGTCGGTCACGCCGACGGCGGCTGCGCCCGCCGCTCGAGTTCGCGGACGAGCCCGAACAGCGTCACCGGCGCGCAACCCTCGGCCTTGTTGTTGGCGATCACCAGTGCCTCGTTGCCCCGCGCGAGGATCTTGTCGAGCAGCGCGGCGACCGCGGCCCGGTTACCCGGGTCCGGGTCGACGATCCGGTCGAAGGGAAAGTAACGCTCGCGCGCGGCCTCGTAGTCCTGGCCGGGGTGCAAGAGCCAGCGGATCACGACGGCGCCGGACAGCCATGCGTTCTCGCCAAGCACCTCTGCCTGCTCGAGCACCGAGGGCATCCGTGGATGCACGTTGAAGCAGTGCGTGGCGCCGCTGCGCGCGAGCGCGTCGCTGTACTCCGGTCCCAGCAGCTCCTTGTTGCGGATCTCCACGGCGTACTGCGGGCCACGCGGCAGGGCCTCCAGAAACGCGCCCAGTGCCGAGACGAACAGCTGCGGCTCACGGGCGTACGGAAGTCCGAGCGGTGGGAACTGGAACAGCAGCGCGCCGAGGCGATCGCCGAGGCCCTCCGCCGCCGGCGTCACGATCCGCTCGATCGCGTAGCGGACATCGAGAAAACGGTCGACGTCCGGGGTTACCGCGACATTCCGGGCCTGGCGGTCGACGGGCGTCGTCAGCGCCGCGTGAGCCTTGACGACGAATCGAAAGTCGGACGGCACGATCCACGCATAGCGTCGGAACTCCTCGGCCGACAGCGGCGCATAGAACGTGCGGTCGAGACCGACCGCGCCGAGCAATGCGTGGCGAGCGTAGGCCCCGAGCCCGGCGCGGGCGAGCAGTTGCTCACCGGCGCGGTGCGCATAGACCACGCCCGCCCAGCCAGGAAATGCCCAGCTCGACGTGCCGAGCTTCAGTCCCGGCGGCAGATGCGCGGGTGCGTCGGCAAGATCGGCCGGCAGCGGCGCCGTGCCGATCAGGTCGACATCCGACCCGCCGGCGGCGAACAGCTCGATTTGCGTCGACGGGTCGAGTATCACGGCGCTCGCCGGCAGCTCAAAGCGCCGAACTTAAGCAAAGCGGCCGCACTCGGCAAGCAAGCGCGTCACGGTGCTGCACGAACGGCAGGGTCAGGCGGTGACGGCGGGCCTTGGGAGCGAGCCCGCCCGGGCCTGGTCCCGGCCGCCGCGGCTGGCTGGTGATTGCCGCGCCGTGTTGCCGGCGCGGCCCAGCGTCGATGACCCGTCATTCGAGCGACTGTCGTTCCCAGCCCGAGGGCCCACGCTTGAGCTCGTAGGCCGGCCAGTAGTGCTTGTCGAGCTTGAGCGTGATCACCTCGACCGAGTTGTTCCACGTCGCGGTCTTGAGCCGCAGCGAGGCGCGATCAGCCTTGCCGCCGACCGCCGCGAGGAACGCGTCCAGGTCCGGTGTCGGCCGGCCATCGACCTCGATGATCCGTCGGCCCGCCCACAGACCGTAGCGCGTGGCGGGCGAGCCATAGAGGAAGAAGGCCACGAACACGCCAGTCGGTGCGACCCCACGTTGCGCCGCGAGTGCCCGGTGCGGGGCCTGCAGCGTCGCGCCCGCCCACAGCACGATCCGGTCGATGTCGTGGCCTGAGAGCGCGGCCGTCGCGACGTCGAGGGTCAGCTCCGCGCCGTTGCGCCAGACCGTCAGCCGGACCGAAGGCTTCTGTACGGCGCGCTCGACCTCGCGGAAGCGGTTGACCAGCGTGCCGTCGATCGCGAGCAGCAGGTCGCCGGTCTGCAGCTGCGCTGCCGCCGGCGTGCCCGCGACGAGGCGACCGATCCCGAGGGCCTGCCGGCGCGCCGGGCTGTGCACTTCCATCCGCTTGATCCAGGCGTCGTCGAGGCCGAACTTGCGCGCCAGGGACAGCGGCACGACCTGCAGCTCCGCCTCCAGCGACCGGAGCACCCGGCCGGTCTCGGCGAGCTCGACCATTTCGGTGACGACCTCGGCGGGAGTTCCGAGGTTCTGCTGCTGCAGTTCCCGGCCGTTGTCGAAGGCAAAGCTCGACCACAGCGCCCGCACTTCGCCGCTCTTGTCGGTGATCACGCCGTCGAAGTCGGCCGGCCCGTTCACCAGGCTCACAACCTCGAGATTGGATTCGCGGAACGCGAGTGTGTGCGACAGCGGGAACTGCGCGGCGTCGACCGCCGCCACGCGGCTCTCCAGCGCCGCGAGGCGCTGGTCGGCCCTGAGACCCACGACCCAGACCGGGTCGCCCGAGGCGAGCTCCCGCGTCGTGAAGCGCGCCGCGCGCACCGGTGTCGAACCGATCAGCTTCGGGTCGTACGACACGACCGCGAGGTTGTGCAGCGGATGGACGTACACGACTTTGCCAGGCACCTCGATCGTCCCGGCGAAGGTCAGCCGCACGTCGCCCATCGCGACCGGCACGGTGTTGCGGTCCGTGACCACGAGGCCGCGCTGCGCATCGACGATGACACCCGTGCCGCGGTAGCTGCGCTCAGTGACGCCGGACACCGAATACGGCATGTCGAAGTTGATCATCACGAGTGCTGGAGCAAGCTTGTCGGCGCGCGGATCGCCGCTTGCGGCGAACGTCGTGCTCGCCGGCTCCGGCGTGCCCGGCGCAGGCCCGGGTGCGAGCGCCCGACACGGCCACCAGCCCAGCGCATCGTCGCGCTTGCAGCGCCGGGCCGGGAACCACTGCCGGTCGATCCTGACCGAACGGACCTGCGAGTTGCGCGGGTCCTCGAGCGTGAAGAAGCGCAGCGTCGCGCGGTCGCCCTGCGCGAGGTCGGCGAGCGCCTTTTCGAAATCGTCCAGATCCTTGACCGACTTGCCGTTGAACGCCGTCAATACCGCACCGCGCGGCACGCCGGCCGAGCCGAACACGTAGCCGGGGTTTGCGATGTACACGCCCTTGATCGGTACGTTGAAATGCCGCGCCTGCTGGTACGACAGCCGGTGCAATACTGCGTCGCCGAACTCGAGGTACTCGTCCGGGGTGATCGCATGCAGGTCGCCGACCGGGAGTTCGCGGTCGAGCACGGCGCCGCCGCGCTGCACTTCGATGCGGACGGTCTTGCCCACCGAATCGTCGAGCAGCGAATCGAGCGCCAGGAACTCGGTCACGTAGCGGCCGTCAATCCGCACCAGTACGTCGCCAGGCTCGAGCACACCTTCGCTCGGCGATCCAGGCTGTACCTCCTTGACGGCAAGCATGCCGACCTGCTTGGGGAAGCCGCGGCGCACCTCGGCCTCGGTCTCGCCTTTGAGGCCGAGGCGCTCGAGCTCGTCGTAAGGCAGGTACTCGAACACCACCTGCAGCGTGCCCCGCGCTACGGGCTTGGCCTCCTGAATCAGCTTCAGCGCGCGCACCACCCGGTCGAGCGGCAGGTAGAAGCTCGAGGCGGCCTGGCTCGAGCCGCCGGCATTGAGCGCGACGGCCCGTCCTTTGACGTCGATGACCGGCGAACCGGACGACCCGCCCGACGTGCTCGAGGCGGCCTGGTAATAAAAGGTATTGAAGTCGTTGTACTTGCCGACTCCATAGGCCGGTGCGTCGCGATCAAGCCGGGCGAGGGTCCCCGCCAGAATCGACAGCTGCTCGCCCGCATCGTTGCCGACCACGCGAATCTCGGTGCCGACCCTGGCCGCCTCGGGCGCGAGTGCGATTTCCTGCGGCCGCGCAAACTTGAGCTTTGCAGGGTCATAGCGGTAGATGCCGAAGTCGTGCACCGGATCGCGGTAGACGGGGTAAAGCTGCACTTCCTCGCGGTTCTGGAACACCGCCTGGGCCGTGACGGGACCGGGCGTCACGACATGGCGGTTCGTCAGGATCAGGCCGCGCTTGGCATCGACGACGAAGCCCGTAGCCTGCGCGGTGGCGTTCCATTCGGTGTCGAAGGCACGGGTCTGGTCGACCTGGATCGTCACCACGCCGTCGGCGATGCGCTGCAGCGTTCGCGCCCACTCGGGGCGCTCGTCGAGCACCTCGGTGGCGGCTGCTGGCGGCAGCGCCGATACGACCGCGGCAGGCACCGCCGCGGGCGGGACCGCGCTCGGCACCGCCGTCGGCGGGATCGTGCTCGACCCCGTCGGCTGCGGCTTCAGTTCGGAGTGGGGCACCGCCTGCGCGAGCGCGACGCTCGCGGCCAGCACGGCGATCAGCCCCGCGGCGCTGCGGCGCTCGTGCATCCGCGCATCAGCGGCTCCGGGTCGGCGGTTCACAGCGGATAACCGAACGCGGCTTCGAAGCGCGCGGCGACGTCGGCCAGGTCATGATCATGTGACTGGGTGCCGTGATGAGCGATCTTGAGCGCGCCCATCAGCGAGCCGACGCGGCCGGTCGTTTCCCAGTCGAGGCCGCGGGTCAAACCGTAGATGATGCCCGCCCGGTAGGCATCGCCGCAGCCGGTGGGGTCGACCACGCGCTCGGCGCGCACCGACGGAATGTCGACGACCGCGCCGGCGGTGTAGATGCGCGAGCCATACGCACCGCGGGTCACCACGTAGGCCTTGCAACGCGCCGCGATCTGCACGGGAGTCAGGCCGGTACGGTCCTGGACAAGTTGACCTTCATAGTCGTTGACGATCACCCAGCTCGCCTGGTCGATGAAGGCCTCGAGGTCCTGTCCCGAGAACATCGCCAACCCCTGACCGACATCGAAGATGAACGGGATGCCGGCGTCGGCGAACTGCTGCGAGTGCCGGATCATCGCGTCCCGGCTGTCGGGGCCGACGAGGCCGAGTGAGATCCCCGCGCCGCGCGGCACGATGAGCTCGCCCGAATGCTGCATCGCTCCTGGATGAAAGGCGGTGATCTGGTTGTCATCGAGGTCAGTCGTGATGAATGCTTGAGCCGTATAGGTATTGGGCACGCGACGCACGTACTCGAGACTAAGACCATGGCGGCGCATCCAGGTTTCATACGGATCGAAATCATCCCCCACTGTCGCGAGGATGTGGCTCTTGATGCCGAGCCGGCTCAGGTTGTAGGCGATGTTGCCGGCGACGCCGCCGAAGTTGCGGCGCATCTGCGGCACCAGGAACGACACCGACAGCATGTGGATGCGGTCCGGCAGGATGTGTTCCTTGAAACGGCCGTCGAACACCATGACGGTGTCATATGCCAGCGAACCGCAAATCATCGCAGTCATTGAACCGGAACTCCGGACGAGAGCGGGCACCATACCGAGCCGGCGGCGTACCCGCCAGCAGCGGCAGTCAATCGCATCTTTTGCGCCTGCGGCAACCGGTTCAGCGGTCGAGGAGCACCAGCGCCCAGTCGGCGGCCAGCAGTACGAACGACACGAACACCGCTGCCGATCCGAGGTCCTTGGCGAGCCCGGACAGGGCGTGACGCTCGACGCCGATCCGGTCGATCGCCGCCTCGACTGCGCTGTTCAGCAGCTCGACGATCAGGATCAGCAGCATCGGACCCACCAGCAGCGCCCGCGCGATCCCCGAGCCGCCGACCCAGAGCCCGAGCGGCACCACGACCACCGCGAGCAGGCATTCCTGGCGGAACGCCTCCTCCTCGCGCCATGCGCCGGCGAACCCCCTGCCGGTGTTGCCGAACGCGTTCAGGAGGCGCCTGAGTCCGCGTGGTTTCTCGCCGGGACGGACTGTGGCCTGCGCTTTGACACTCATGCCGCAGGCTTCCACGTCAGATCGAGGTGCTTGGCGGCACGCACGTCGTCCAGCCGCCGCACCGGCAGTGTATACGGAGCGCCCTTCACGTGCGCCGGATCGGCGACGGCCTCGCGCTCGATCGCCTCCATCGCGGCGACGAATCCATCGAGCGCCTCCTTCGATTCGGTCTCGGTCGGCTCGATCAGCAGGCACTCCGGCACCAGCAGCGGGAAATAGGTCGTCGGCGCGTGATACCCGTAATCCAGCAGGCGCTTGGCGAAATCCATCGCCGTCACTCCCTGGTCGCGGGCCTGTCGCTTCAGCGTCAGGCTGAACTCGTGGGTCGCACGCCGTGTCGGATAGGCCGGATCGAATCCGGCTTGCCGCAGCCGCGCGAGCAGGTAGTTCGCGTTCAGCGTGGCGAACTCGCCGATGCGCCGCATGCCCTCGCGTCCCACCATGCGCATGTA
>DATNHZ010000017.1:0-8109 GCA_035604655.1 Steroidobacteraceae bacterium
CCCGCGCATCGGCGGCGATGCGACGGCCAACCAGGCCGGCGCCGGCGACTGGGCGGGTCGCGCGATCCTGTGGGCGGAACAGGGCCCCTTCGGCCTCGCCCTCGCCGCCGCCGATCGCCAGGGGTTCCCGGCGCTGCTCGAACGCTCGGTCGGCCGGGTCGGCGAGAGCGATGGCTGGCAGGACTTCGCCCGCAACGGGCGCATGAGCTGGCACTACGCGGTCGCCGGTCCGGGCGAGGTCGCGCTCCTGGCACGGCTGCCGCGGGCGGGCACGCTGGCCGTGGGGCTGTCGAGCAGCGGCGAAGCGGCCGCGACCCTGGCACTGCAGTCGCTGGCCGCGGGATTTGTCGCTGCCTGGAATGCGTACTGCAGGGGCTGGCTCAAGTGGCTGCAGGCGTTGCGATGGCCCGCAACGCTGGCCGAGCAGCTGACACCCGAGTCGCGCACGCTGCTGCGACGCTCGGCGGTCGTCATCAAGTGCCATGAGGACCACACCTTTCCCGGCGCGCTCGTTGCGAGTCTCTCGATTCCGTGGGGCGAGGCCAGCACCAGTCGCGGCGGGTACCACCTCGTATGGGCGCGTGACCTCGTTGAGGCGGGCGGCGCGCTGCTGGCACTCGGCTGCACGGCCGATGCGCAACGCATCCTCGCTTACCTGATCGCGACCCAGCAGGCCGACGGTCACTGGTTCCAGAACCAGTGGCTCGGCGGCAAGCCGTTCTGGGAGGGCATCCAGCTGGACGAAACGGCTTTTCCGGTGCTGCTCGCCGGTGCGCTCGCCGAGCGCGAAGCGCTCGGGGAAGTGAAGGTCCGCGACATGATCCGCCGTGCGCTCCAGTTCATCGCACGCGCGGGCCCGGTGACCGACCAGGATCGCTGGGAGGAAAACACCGGCATCAATACGTTCACGCTTGCGGTCACCATCGCCGCGTTGGTCGAGGGCAGCCGGTTTCTCGAAGCGCGGGAGGCCGAGTGCGCGCTGATGCTCGCCGATTCCTGGAACGCACGGCTGGAGGACTGGACGTGGGCGGCCGACACGGCGCTCGCTCGCGAGCTCGGCGTGCCCGGCTACTACATGCGCACCGCGCCGGCCGACGTTCTGACCCACGATGGCGCAAAACACCGGCCGCTGCGGATCAACAACCGCGGTCGGCAGGTCGAGGGAGCCGCGGACGAGCAGGTCGCAATCGATTGCCTGCAGCTCACACGGTTTGGTCTGCGTGCTGCCAGCGACCCGGGGATCGTGGCGAGCGTGCGGGCCATCGATGCCTTGCTCAAGACAGACACCCCCAACGGCCCGGTGTGGCACCGGTACAGCGGCGACGGCTACGGGGAGCACCCCGACGGGGCGCCATTCGATGGCTGGGGCCGCGGACGGGGCTGGCCACTCCTGACCGGCGAGCGCGGTCACCTGGCGCTGCTCGCTGGCGAGGACGTGCGGCCTTACCTCGAGGCCATGCGGCAGATGGCAGGCGCCGGCGGCCTGTTGCCGGAGCAGGTGTGGGACAGCGCCGCGATTCCGGAGCGCGGGCTTTATCCGGGCCGGCCGACCGGCGCGGCGATGCCGCTCGTCTGGACGCACGCCGAGTTCATCAAGCTGGCGATGAGTCTCGCCGCCGGCGCGCCGGTCGACCGGCCGGCGCACACTTTTGCGCGCTACGGGGCCGACCGACCGAAGCTGGATTACGCACTCTGGCAGCCGCGCCAGCGCCTGCGGCAGATCACCGCCGGCCAGGAGCTGCGCTTGCTGCTACCAGAACCTGCGCGGGTGCACTGGGGAACGAGCGCCTGGCGCGAGCCGGCCGACGTCGCCACCGAAGACTGGGGCTTGGGGCACCTCGCGAGACTGCCCACCAGAGGCGTCGCGGTCGGTGAGCAGGTTCACTTCACGTTTTACTGGCTGGCGCGCGCGCAGTGGGTCGATGAGGATTTCGCCGTGAGTGTCGTCGAGGATCCGCTGCATCATGGCGAGGAGCCGGTCAGCACTCTCTGAAAGGCTGCAATCACGGCCGGCTCCGGCCGCCGAATGGCCGGGATTACCTGATAGTTCTCCCAGCCGCCGCCGAGGCTCTTGTAGAGCTGCACGAACTGCTCGGCGGCGCCGACCTGCGCGGTCACGTATTGCTCCTGCAGATCGTAGAACTGGCGCTCGGCGTCGACGACGTTCAGGAAGTCGGTCAGGCCCCGTTCGTAGCGCTCGCTCGCCAGCGTGATCGCGCGCTCGCCGGCGATCATCCCCTCGCCCAGGTGATCGAGGCGGTCCTGCTGCGCGGTGTAGGCGCTGAGTGCGGTGTCGACTTCCTGCACCGCGTTCAGAATCGTGCGCCGATAGATGGTCAGGCGCGCGTGAGCCTCGAGATCCGCGATGTCGACCTGCGCATCGAGGGCACCGAAGTCGAGCAGCGGCCATATCGCCCCGGGCCCGAACGACCAGACGTGCTTGCTGACGACCGGAGTCGTTCCCCACCCCTGGCCCTGGGATCCGATCGCCCCGACGAGGGCGATCTGCGGAAACAGGTTGGCCGTCGCGACTCCGATACGCGCGGTCGCTCCAGCCAGCTCGCGCTCGGCCTGCTGAATGTCGGGCCGCCGCTTCAGCAGGTCCACGGGAACTCCGGCTTGGGCTGGTCCCGGCATCGAGGGAATCGGATGGGGCTCCGCAAGCTCCGTCGCGAGAGTCTCCGGATACTCGCCCACCAGCGTCGCGAGCGCGAACTGTGCCGCGCTCGCCTGCGCGCTGACCGGCGAGATCTGCGCCTCGAGCGTCGCCAGTTCCCGCGCCGCAAGCGTCACGTCGAGCTCGTTGGTGATGCCCCGCTCGTAGCGAATCGTCACGAGTCGCAGCGATTCCCGCAGCACCTCGCTCGCTTTGCGCAGGATCGCCACCTGCGTCTGGAACCCCCGCAGGTCGACGTACGCGCGCACGACGTCGGCGACCACCGAGGTGAGGACGGCGTTGCGCGCCGCAGCGGCTGCCTGCCGGTCGTAGCGCGCCGCCTCGATCTCGCGCCGGTACTTTCCGAACACGTCGAGTTCCCATACGGCGTCGAAACCGGCGATCGTGTTGATGTGCTGCAGGCCGTTCGTGTTGTCGGCCGACACGAGTCCCGACTCTGCACGCCCGCGCGTGAGATCCGTCCCCGTTCCGCGACCGGCTGCGGCGCTCGCATCGGCCTCGGGCAGCGCGTAGCCCAGCACGACCGCCTCATAGGTGCGCGCTTGCTGCAATCGCGTCAGGGCGATGTCCAGATCCGGGTTCATCCTGACCGCGCGCGCCACGAGCGAATCGAGTTCGGGGTCACCGAGCGCGTGCCACCAGGCCGCGAGATCCGGAGCGACGGCTGCTGTCGGGGCCGTGGCGGGTGACGCAGTGGCTGCGAAGACCGGCGGAACCGGCACGTCGGGGCGCCGGTAGTTCGGGCCCACCGCGCAGCCGGCCAGCCCGACGAGCAGCGCCAGCGCGATTGCCTGCAGGGACACCACTCGCCTATCCATCAATGCCCCGCACCGGCCGCCTGCTCAGCGCTGCCGCTCCCGCCGGTCACGCTGACCACATCGCCGGCGGCAATCCGGCCGCTGATATTCAATACCAGCCGGTCGCCGGCCGCGACGCCGGAGGCAAGCTCCACCATGCTGCCGTCATCGCGGGCGATCGTGACCTTGCTGAATTCGACCTTGCTGTCGGGACCCACGCGCGCGACCCGCGGTCCATCGGCGCGAAAGACGAGTGCGGCCGCAGGCACTTCGACGAGCCCTTGCGGCTCAAGCCGGAACGCGACCGTCACATACATCCCCGGAACCAGCGCGTGATCCTTGTTGGGGATGTCGACCTCCACCCGCATCGTACGGGCCTGGGCGTTGATGGCCTCCGCCGAGCGGGCGATGGTCCCGAGCAGGGCGCCACCCGGGACGCCCCTCGCCTGCACTTCGGCCGGCACCCCGGGCTTCATCAGCTCCCCGGCGAGGCTCTGCGGCACGTCCACGAACACCCGCAGCGGGTCGCTCTGGCTCATCCGGTAGAGCGGCGTGGTCGCGGAGGTGCTGCCGGCCGTGACGAGATTGCCGATATCGATCCTGCGTTCGGTGATCGTCCCGTCGAACGGCGCGCGCACCTGCTTGAACTGGGCCAGGGCGCTGTACTGGTCGACGCGTGCCTTGTCGAGGGCCACCTGGGCCGTTGCCGCGTACAGGCGCGCCTCACTGGTCTCGAAGTCCGCTTTCTTGGCATCGCGCTCCTGTTCGGACACGACGCCCTTCGGCGAATCCCGCCAGCGCTCGTTCGTCGTCCGCCCGAACTCCGCCTCGGCCTTCCGCGCCACCGCCTGCGCATCCGATGCCTTCAACTGCGCCACCGCCGCGCCGAGTTCCGCGTCGAGTTCCGGCGTCTCGATGGTCGCGAGCAGCTGGCCTTTCTTCACGTGATCGCCGATATCGACCAGCCAGCTCGCGACATAGCCGTTGACCCGCGCATAGATCGTGGTGTCGAACCACGCCGCGGTCTGCCCGGGGAGCGCGAGGCCCTGGCCAGCGGCGGCCGGCCGCGCGACCACGGTATCCACCGGGCGTGGCGCCGAGTTGGCGCGCTCCGAGCTTCGCGCCAGACCATAGTCGTGAACGAAGCGCACCACCCGTACCGCCACGAAGCCGACCAGCAGCACGGCAGCGGCGATGATCGCGGCCCGTTTCAGCCGCTGGCCGGTGCCGGGGTCGAACGCCGTCGAGACCGCCTGGTGCTCGGTTCTCGCGACGTCGTCCGGGAACTCCGTGGCCGGCGCGCGTTCTTCGTGACCGGGCGTCGCTGGCGGCGGGGGGGAATCAGGCGGCTGCATTGGCGTTACCTGTGGCGGCTGAGTCGGGGACTCCGGGCGCCAGTCGGCGCAGCAATCGATACATGGTCGGTACAAAGATCAGCGTGGCGAAGGTCGCAAACAGGAGCCCGCCGATCACCGCCCGGCCGAGCGGCGCGTTCTGCTCGCCGCCCTCGCCTATACCTAAGGCCATCGGCACCATACCAACAATCATCGCGCCGGCGGTCATCAACACGGGCCGGAGCCGCGTGTAGCCGGCGCTGGCGGCCGCCTGCAGCGCCTCATCGCCGGCGGCCATGCGCTGGTTCGCGAAACTGACGACCAGGATGCTGTTCGCGGTCGTCAGGCCGATGCACATCAGCGTGCCCATCAGCGCCGGGACGCTGAGCGGCGTTGCGGTGAGAAACAGCATCCACAGCACCCCGCCGAGCGCGAACGGGACGGCCATCAGCACGATCAGCGGATCCATCCAGCTCTGGAAATTCATCACCAGAAACAAGTAGACGAGAATGACGGCGAAGGCAATGCCAGTGAACAGCCCGGCGTAGCTCTCGCGCATCGTCTCCACCTGGCCGCTGAGGGTGACAGTCAGCGCCTTGGTCGCCGCCGGCCGGTGGGCGGCAAGCACGCGATCGATGTCGTGCGCCGCCGAGTACAGATCCCGCCCCTGAACGTCGGCGTGCACGTCGAACACCGGCCGGATGTTCAGCTGCGAGATCGCGAGCGGAACGGCACTGCGCCCGAAGGAAGCGAGGTTGACGAGCAGCTGCCCCTGCCCCAGCGCCGAACCGGAGGTCAGCGGAAACGTCTGCAGGTCCTGCGAGGAGCCGATGCGATACGGAGGCACCTGGACCGCCAGCGGGTAGCTGACGCTGTTGCGCGGGTCGACCCAGAAGTTCGGTGCCGTCTGGGCGCTCGAGTTGGTTGCCACCAGCACGTTGTTGGCCGCTTCCTGCTGCGTCACGCCCGCCTCCGTCGCGAGCGCCCGGTCCATGTCGACCGTCAGGGCGGGGGCGTCCGGCACCTGGAACACGTGCGAGTCGACCACCCCGGGCACTCGTCCCAGGGCGCGAGCGATGACCGAGGCGAGGGAATACGCCTCCTCCCTGTCGGGTCCGGACACCCGGACGTCGATCGGCGCGGGCTGACCGAAATTGAGAACCTGGTCGACGATATCGGCGGGCTGGAAGAAGAACTGCAGCTGGGCGAAGCGTTTCGGCAGCTCGCGCCGCAGCGTGGCCACGAGGTCCGCTGTCGGGGAGTGCCGCTCCTTCAGCGAGATCAGTATCTCTCCGTCCATCGGTCCGACCGTGGCGGAGTCACTGAGGGCAATGTTGATGCCGCTGTACGGCAGTCCGATGTTGTCGAGCATCACGCTGATCTGATCGCCACCGACGAGACGGCGGATCTCGGACTCGACCGACGCAAAGTACTCCTGGGTCCTCTCGATCCGGGTCCCGGGAGGCGCCCGCACGTGCAGCCGCATCTGCCCGGCGTCGACCTGCGGAAAGAAATCCCGCCCCAGCTGGGGAAACAGCAGCACCGATAGCACCATCAGGATTACAAATGCCGCTACCGTCGAGCGCGGCTCCGACAGGGCCCAGGCAAGCGTGTTGCGGTAGCGATCGCGGAAGTTCTCGAAGCCGCGCGCGAAGCCGAACAGCACGTGCGCCAGCATGCCGTGCGCCTGCGCGTGCGTACCGACGGGCCGATGGTGCGCCTCTCCTGCGTAGGCCACCACGGAGCCCCGCATCAGATGGTTGAACAGCACCGGAACCATCGTGAACGACAGCGCCAGACTCGCCAGCAGCGACCCGATCACCGACAGCGACAGTGGCGAGAACAGGTACTTCGCCGTTCCCTGCAGCAGAAAGACGGGCACGAACACGATGCAGATGCACAGCGTCGACAGGAACGTCGGCACCGCGACTTCGCGGGCGCCGTCGACGATCGCCGCGTGCAGCGGCTCGTGCATCGCGACGTGGCGCTCGATGTTCTCGATCACGACCGTGCCGTTGTCGACGAGAATGCCGATCGCGAGCGCGAAGCCCCCAAGCGTCATCGTGTTCAGCGTCTGGCCGACAACGTCGATGAACAGGACCCCGGTGATGATCGACAGGGGTATCGCCGCGAGCACGATCACCGACAGCCGCACGTTGCCGAGAAACAGGATGATCACCAGCGCAGTCAGCGCCGCGGCCATGAAGCCGCTCAGCAGCACGCTGTTGAGGGCCGCCTTGACGAACACTGACTGGTCGAACAGGGTCTTGATCGTCACGTCCCGCGGCACGACCTTGCGGATGTCCTCGAGGGCCGCGCGGACTCCGTCGATCACCGTCAGCGTCGAGACGCCCCCGGTCTTGCGGATCATCATCAGCGCACCAGGGGTTCCGTCGACCGCGACGGAGTTGGTCTGCACCTGGAAGCCGTCGTGGATATGCGCGACGTCGCGCATGAACACCGTGTGCCCGTCGACCTGCCTGACCGGAAATGCGTTGATGGCCTCGATGACGTCGGGCGTGTTGTTCATCGTCAGCAGGTAGTCGCGGTCGCCGATCTTCACATCGCCCGACGGCAGAATCACGTTCTGGCGCTGCAGGGCGGCGCTGACATCCGACGGCGACAGCCCGCGTGCCTGCAGCGCACGAGAATCCAGGTCCGCCATGATGACTCGCGGCTTGCCGCCGTACGGATACGGAACCTCCGCGCCGTGCACGACGGCGAGCGACGGGCGGATGATGTTCTGGCCGAGGTCATTGAGCTTGGTGTCCGGCAGCGACTTGCTCGCCAGGCTCAGCTGGATGATCGGCACGTCGGTGGCGCCGTACCGCAGCACCAGCGGCGGAGTGATGTTCGGCGGCATGTACTTCAGCACGACCAGCGCGCTGCTCGCGAGCTGCGACACCGCACGCGTCACGTCGGCGCCTTCGTGAAGGTAGATCTTCTCGACCCCGACACCGACGTAGCTGACCGCTTCGATCCGCGCGATGTCGTCGACCAGCGAGGCGAGCTGCCGCTCGTGCAGCGTCAGGATGCGGTTCTGGATGTCCTCGGCGCTCATCCCGTTGTAGGTCCAGACGACCGCGACCACCGGGATGTCGATCTCGGGGAAGATGTCGACCGGCATGCGCAGCGCCGCGCCGATGCCCAGCAGGCACACGAGGATCAGCCCGGCCACTACCGTGTAGGGCCGCTTCAGCGCCACTTCTACGACGGACATGCAGCGGCCTTGCGGGCGGGTTTAGCCGGCACGCGGCAGGTCACGCGGGCCCCGGGACGGGGGGCGGCGCGCATCGGCAGG
>DATNHZ010000018.1:0-2187 GCA_035604655.1 Steroidobacteraceae bacterium
TCCGGTGACGGGTCGGCTCGGTTTCAGCATCGATACCGCGAGCCTGCACGTCGAGGGTGCGCGCGCCGACGTCACCATCGGATCCGGTCAGATCGAGGACGTCCACCTCGCCGGCGGCGCGCTGCCCGTCACGGGCGGTGCCGCGCGGCTCGGCTACAATCCGGCCACGCAGCGCGTCTCGATCGACGAGGTCACGCTGCAGACGGATGGTCCGCAGATCTCGTTCACCGGCGAGGTCGGCGGCCTGGACCCCGGCTTCCTGCGGGGCGGATCGCTGCAGCGTCTCGACGTGGGCGGCCGGCTCTCCCTAGGCCAATTGACGATCGATACCGTCGCGCGCTACTGGCCCGAGACGCTGAGCCCGCACAGCCGCAGCTGGGTCATCGCGCATCTGCACGA
Organism: Steroidobacteraceae bacterium; assembly: GCA_035604655.1. Classification (GTDB taxonomy): domain Bacteria; phylum Pseudomonadota; class Gammaproteobacteria; order Steroidobacterales; family Steroidobacteraceae; genus CAIKZZ01. The sequence continues at coordinate 400 of DATNHZ010000018.1, forward strand.
CGGCGTCGTCAGCGAGAGCAAGGCCGACATCCACCTCACCGTCGACTTCGACCCGAGCGTGACGAAGCCGGTGCAGGTCGACTATCTCCAGGGGACGCTGGCCTTCAGAAATCTGACTGCGGACTACTTCCCGCCGCTGCCGCAGGTGCAGCAGATCGACGGCACCGGCACGTTCAATCGCGCGCGCTTCGACCTGGTGGCGACGTCCGGCGTGCTCCGGGGATTGCGGGTCGGCGGCGCCACCATCCAGATGACCAAGCTCGACACCAACGACGAGACCATCGCGATCGCGGTCGGCGTGCGCGGGCCGCTGCGCGACACGCTCCAGGTCATCGACACGCAGCCGCTCGGCTACGCTCATGCCATCGGCATCGATCCCGGCAAGGTCTCCGGCACCGCCGACACCCAGCTCACCTTCGGCTTTCCGCTGATCAACTCCCTCAAGATGGCCAACGTCGACTACGGGGCCAAGGCCATCCTCACGGATGTGTCGGTGCCCGGGCTGCTCAGCGGGCACGATCTCAGCGCCGGCGACCTCAGTCTCGACCTCGATCGTGCCGCGTTCCGGGTCCAGGGCAATGGCCAACTCGACGGCGTCCCCGCGACCTTGAGCTGGATGCAAAGCCTGAAGCCCGGAGACTCCACGCGCCGCTATGCGCTCAAGGCCCGGCTCGACGACGCCGCGCGCAAGCATTTCGGCGTCGATTTCCTCTCGGGCTACGTCAACGGCGTGGTCGGGGTGGACGCCGTCTCCACGTCCCAGAAGTCGGGCGGCCAGGCGGACATCGCCCTCGACCTCAAGGATGCCGCGCTCTCCTTCGATCGCCTCAATTGGAGCAAGCGGGTCGGCGTCGCCGCCTCGGCGCAGCTCCGCGTCAACTTCGCGGGGGACCAGGTCACGGAGATCCCGCAGGCCACGATCAAGAGCGACGGCCTCGATGCCGCGCTCGCGATCCGCATGCAGGCCGGCGGCTCCGATATCCAGAGCATCGAGGCGAGCCGGCTGCTGATCGGCAAGACCGATGCGACGGGCTCGATCCAGCGCCAGCCCAAGGGCGGCTGGGCCGCGACCGTCGCCGGCAAGAGTCTCGACGCCAGCAAGCTCCTGAAGGATGCCGGCAAGGACAACCAGAAGACGCCGCCGCTCAGCCTCGAGGCGAAGCTCGACCGAGTGCTGCTGAGCGACGACCGCGAGGTGAAGAACCTGGTCCTGCGCTTCGTCGACGACGGCCGCCATTGGCAGACGGTGATCGCCGATGCAGCGCTTACGGGCGGCGGCAAGCTCGGCATCCGGTTCGGCGAGACGCCGGGGCAGCTGCGCATCGACACCAACGACATGGGCGCCACCTTCAAGCTGCTCGGCGTCAGCGACAATGTCGTGGGCGGCACCTTCGTGGTGATCGGCACGGCCGAGGACAAGGGCGACAAGCGCGTGTTTTCGGGCATCGCCGACGGCCAGAACTACAAGGTCGTGCACGCGCCGCTGGTCGCCCGGCTGCTTTCGGTGGCGTCCTTCACGGCCGTCAACAGCATGCTCGCCGGCGAAGGCATCCCGTTCGACCGCATCGCCGCGAAGTACACCTTCGCCGACGGCAAGCTCTCGGTCACCGACGCAAAGGCGCTCGGCGGCGCGATCGGCATCAACGTGAGCAGCGGCGCCCTCGACCTCAAGGCGGACACCATCGACCTCAGCGGCACCGTGGCGCCGGCCTATACCGTCAACAGCCTCTTGGGTCGCATACCTGGCCTTGGTGACTTGCTGGTCGGCGGCTCGGGCGAGGGGGTGTT
>DATNHZ010000019.1:0-2500 GCA_035604655.1 Steroidobacteraceae bacterium
ACAGCCGAGTGTTGACGCCGACCAGCACCGCGCCGCAACGCGCCACGCCATAGGCGGCCACCGCCCAGTCGAGCTGGTTCGTCATCCATACGGCGACGCGGTCGCCGGGGCGAATGCCGTGCGCCGTCAGCGCGTGGCCGAACCGCTCCGCCCGCCGGTGCAACTCACGAAAACCTGCGGTCTCCCGCCGCCGGCCCACCACCAGGAACTCGGCGTCACCGAAACGCTGTGCCGCCTGGGCCAGCGCATCGAACAGGTTCGTCGGCAGCGACATCGTTCCTCCCGTGGGCCACGCGCTGCCCGGCTCGATCGGTGCGTCGATTCAACCGCATTCTTGACCGATCGCGAATCACGAGTCGATGGCCGCGCCGGCCGCAAACAGGGCAATCGGGTGAACGAAACAGCCCCAATGTGTGGGGAGCAAAGCAAGGTTCCTCACGGAGGCCAGGGAGATCAAAGGAGCGAGGGCCACCGAGTTTTATCGATTGCGCTTCGCGCGAAGCACAGTTTCTCTTTCTCGGTGGCCCTCGGCCGCTTGAAACTCCGAGACCTCCGTGAGGAACCTTGCGCTGCTGCCGCGCCCACAGGCGCTGGGCCGTTCCCCCGATTGCCCTGGCCGATCGTCCGCCAGGCTTTGACGAGCCCCCCTTCGTTACGCCATTCTGCCGCTTCTCCGGGATTTGGCGATGCGGAGTCGGAACAATGCAGGCAACCCTCGACGCGATCCTGAGGCGTTTTATCGTGGTCGGTCGGCTGGTCGTGCGCTGGCCCGACGGGCGGCTGACGAGTTACGCCGGCCCCGAGGGATCGGGCCCGGAGGCGACGATGACGATCCGCGACCGGCAAACGGCTCGCCGGCTCGTGCTCAACCCGACGCTGGCGGTCGGGGAGTCCTACATGGACGGCGGGCTGGTACCGGACGCGAACGGCATCTACCATATGCTGGACCTGCTGGTGGCGAACGTGATGGCGAATGCGACGGGCCATCCGGTGGCACGTCTGCGCGATGCTGTCCGTCGGTTGAGGCGCCGTATCGACCAGTACAATCCGGCGCCGCGCGCGCAGCGCAACGTCGCCCACCATTACGACCTGAGCGGCCGGCTCTACAGCCTGTTCCTGGATCGTGACCGGCAATACTCCTGCGCCTATTTCCCGCGCGGCGACGAGACGCTGGAAGAGGCGCAGATCGCCAAGAAGCGGCACATCGCCGCGAAACTCTGCCTCGACCGGCCGGGACTTTCGGTGCTCGACATCGGCTCCGGCTGGGGCGGGCTCGCTCTGTTCCTGGCACGCGAGTACGGCGCGCATGTCACCGGCATCACCCTGTCGACCGAGCAGCTCGCCGAATCGCGCGCGCGTGCCGCCGCCGAGGGGCTGCAGGACCGCGTGTCGTTCGAGCTGCTCGACTACCGTGCGGTGGATCGCCGGTTCGACCGTATCGTCTCCGTGGGCATGTTCGAGCATGTCGGCGTCGTGCACTACCGCGCATTCTTCGACATGCTCGCGGGCTGCCTGAACCAGGACGGCGTGGCGTTGCTGCACGCGATCGGCCGCAGCGACGGGCCGGGATTCACCAATCCGTGGATCGCCAAATACATCTTTCCCGGCGGGTATTGTCCGGCGCTGTCCGAAGTGCTGCCGCCGCTGGAGAAGAGCGGCCTGATCGCCGCCGACGTCGAGGTGTTGCGGCTGCACTACGCCGAGACGCTGCGCCACTGGCGCCGCCGCTTCAGCGCCAATCGCGACACCATCGCCGCGCTGTACGACGAACGCTTCTGCCGCATGTTCGAGTTCTACCTGTGCGGCTCCGAGATCGCGTTCCGCCGCGAAGGCCACATGGTGTTCCAGATCCAGCTCGCCCACCGCCAGACCGCGGTGCCGCTGACGCGCGACTATGTCAGCAGTGGTCAGCGGTCAGTGGTCAGTGGTCAGAAGGAAGGGGTGATGAGCCAGGGGAACTAGCCGCCCCTGCTTCCCGAAGCGTCCCCAGGTTGCACGCTATCCACAGGCAACTATGACTGCCCCCCCGACTCGCCGGGGGCTATGCTGCGTTCACCATGAACACCATCGAGTCGCCCCTGCTGGGTCTGTCGCAGCGCCTGCCGCCCTTCAACGTGCAGGCGGAGCAGGCCTTGCTCGGCGCGCTGCTCGCCAACAACCGGGCCTATGAGCGCGTCTCGGAGTTCCTCGCGCCCGAACATTTCGCCGATCCCATCCATGGCCGCATCTACCAGGCGATCGCGCGGCGGGTCGAGGCGGGCCAGCTCGCCGACGCGGTGACGCTGAAGGCCGAGTTCGAGCACTCGGCCATCCTGGAGGAGGTCGGCGGTACCGCCTACCTCGCGCAACTGCTCGGCGCCATGGTCGGCATCATCAATGCCGGCGAATACGGCCGCGCGGTCCACGATGCATGGCTGCGCCGGCAGTTGATCGATGTCGGCGAGACGGTGGTGAACAACGCGTTCGGCGCCGACCCCGAGCTGGATGGCACGCAGCAGAT
>DATNHZ010000020.1:0-6653 GCA_035604655.1 Steroidobacteraceae bacterium
CCGGTCTGCAGCGACTCGTAGGCCGATTCGTCGAACACGGACGTATTGCGCCCGTCACTCTTGGCCTGGTAGAGCGCTTCGTCCGCGAGCTGCACGAAGCCCTGCGTGCTGCGCTCGAGCGTCGGAGCGACATAGGCGATGCCCGCACTGACGGTGATCAATGACCCGACCGACGAGTCGCCGTGCGAAATCCGCAGCCCGGCGACATTGCCGTGGATGCGATTCGCCACCTCGTGCAGGTACTGGCGAGACGGGTCGTACAGCAGCACCGCGAACTCCTCGCCACCATAGCGCGCAACCAAGTCGAGCGGCCGGCGGGCCGAACGCGCCAGCGCGGCCGCCACCGCCTTCAGGCACTCATCTCCCGCCTGATGGCCCTGGCGGTCGTTGAAACGCTTGAAAAAATCGATGTCCACCATCACCAGCGCCATCGTCGCGCCTTCGCGCAGCGCCTGCAGCCATAAAGTCTGCAGGTGCTCGTCGAATCGGCGGCGGTTGTAGATGCCGGTCAGCCCGTCCCGTGCTGCCGTCTCGGACAGCATCCGTCGCTCCAGGAAGTGCGTGCGCATCTCCATCTCGAGACCGTAGGCGACCGTCGCGCCGATGACGTTGCCGAGCAACAGCACGACCGAGTTGTAAATCACGTCGGCTTCGGCGAGGCCGCCCACGATGCCGAATGCCAGGTACGCGCACCACATGACGACGTTGGCTCGCAGCGACTCGTAGAACAGCAATCCGATCAGGTAGTAGAGATAGACCGACGTCAGCAGCACCATCGTGAACACGATCTGGGCACCCGCCTGCGCGGCCCTGAGCTCCACCGCGATTACCAGCAGGCCGATCATCGGCGCAAACACCGGCGCCAGCCGTGGATAGAGCCTGCGGCCACTTTCGAGGTAGGTGATCGCGATGCCGCCGGCAAAGATCGGCAACAGCAGCCCGAACTGCACCAGATCGAGCAGGGTGCGCGCGTCGGCCCCAAGCGCCAGGCGGTTCAGACAGCCGAAGGCCACGACGAGGACGGCACCGAGGTACAGGTTGAAGCGGATCTGCGGCAGCCGGGTCCGCGACTGCTCGCGGCGAAATTCGCGCTCGAGTTCGTGCTCGAACCGGAGCCACGGGAAACCGGCTTCGAGCTGGCGTTGGGTCGCCGACTGGCCCGTAATAATCAGCTGCTGAGTCGCGAGCGGATCCAAGGTGTAATACAGCGCTGGCGCGCCCTGTCCCCGGGGCAACCGTCAATATGTTCACTACACACGGGCCGGCCGCCCCGAACTGCGCGCCGACGCACAGAATCGGCGGTTTCGGGCCTCAGGGGGCCGCTGGCCGTAGCGCCTTACGACGTGCGTCACGTACGCGGGTCCGCCAGGTCTCGAGCGGATCCCGTCCGGCCGCGGCCGGAGCGGCCGGCCGACCGGCTGTGCCACGGAGAAACGCCGGCCCGGTCGCATCCGCGGCCGCAGCGTGCCGGACGGGTTCAGCAAGGCGCGCGGCTCGCGATACCTCGAAGGTGCTCATGACCCCAGCATGATCGACGTCCGTGACACTTCGTCGTTGCCGACGGCGTTCGCTCGAATGGCATTCGGTCAGATGCCGGCCCAAATGTCGTGAGCTTGCCGGTGACTTGGCAGGTTATGTAAAACCCTGATTCGGCGAGCGTGCCGTCGGATGCGCCCGCTCAGCGCTTTTGGGCTGGCCGAGCAGGGTGCCGGCACTATCGGGGCGCGGACTCAGGCGGGCAGCAGGGATCCTGCGCGCCGACGACGGGCGAGCGCGCGACCGGCGAGGAAGCTCAGCAGTACGAGCCCGACGACCAGCCCGCCGAAAGCGAGTTCGCGCCCCTCGCTCCAGCGCGCAAACGCGGGCGCCGCGAGCTGCGCCATGCCGATCGCGGCGACCATCAGGCTCACGCTGCCCACCGCGAGCCCCATGACGCGCGACGCAATCCGCGCAAGTTCGTCCGAGCGCGCGATCAGCCGCGAGATCCACAGCCCATTGCAGCCGTCGGTCAGCAGCATGCCGCCGAGAAACAGCGCGCCGAGCCACAGTGCCGCCCGCACTCCACCGTACTCGGCTGCGGTCGCGGCGAACAATGCCGCCTGGCTGACCGTGTCGAAGGACAACGCAAACAGCGCGCCGACCACCATTACGAGCCACGGCCGCTGGACACGCGCCAGCCGGCCGAGCCAGCGGCCCTTGATACCAACGGGCGCAACAACCTCGTGAGGCGCGGCCGTGAACACGGCGCGCAGGTTGAGTACGCCGAGCAGCACGAGAAAGAACATCGAGATCAGGACTCCGCTGCGCTCGAGCCACGCAGGCGTGTGCCACTGCTCGGACGCACATCCAACGAGTGCGGCAATCACGAGCACCACCGCGCCATGACCGAGCGAGAACAGCACACCGGAGTACGGGGCGTAGCGCGCCCCGGCGCGCCGCCCGACGCGGGTAAGCCCATCGATGGTCGCCAGGTGGTCCGCATCGCAGCCGTGCTTCATGCCGAGCAGGAACACCACGGCTGCGAGCGAGGCCCAATCGGCGGGCAGGGAATGCATCCGGACGCCGGTATGAAGATTACGACGCCGTTCATACTACGCCCGCGTCCGGCCGCGGACGCACTTCGGTTTTCCGCAGGCTAGTAGCGGGGCTTCAGATGCACGTGCGGCTCGCGCCCCGGCGAGTAAGGCGCGTGCGTATGACGCGCGACCCGCTCGACGGTGACCACGTTCAGGGCCCCGTGACGCACGCCGGGCTCCGCGGTCAGCCGGTCGGCCAGCTCGCGCACCGCCGCGACCGGCCCCTGTAGCACGACATTCTCGAGGCAGTTGTCGTGGTCGAGGTGCACGTGCAGGCTCGCGACCGTGAGGTCGTGCTGCGCATGCTGGTGCCCGGCGAGCCGCTCGGCGAGCTCGCGTGCATGGTGGTTGTAGACGTAGGAGAGGCTCGCGACGCAGTGACCGCGCGTGCCGGCGTGGCCCTCGGCCTCGAGTCGGGCACGGATCAGGTCGCGCACGGCTTCGCTGCGGTTCTCGTAGCCGCGGCCGGCGATAAACGCGTCGAAATCGCGCGCGAGCTCGTCGTCCATGGAGATCGTGAATCGCTCCATCGGTCCTCCTTCAGGCGTGCCCGCCACGGCCGGCAGCGCGCTGCGCAAGTGTACCGCTGGTGCCGCCGGACCGGCTGGCGGTCTGGGCCGCGACGTGACCCATTGCGGCGCAAAGTGCTCAGTCGGCGAGATACTTCGCCAGATACTCGCGGAACGGCTCCTGCGGTGCCGCCTCCGCCCGCGCCTGGGCTTCGAGCGAGGCCCGCGCCTCGGCCGTGAATGCCGCAATCCGCGCCGAGTTCGGCGGATGGAGCTCGGTGAAGTAGGACTTGTAGGTCCGGGACATCCGCAGCGCGAGGTCGACGAAGGACTCACCCGTCGTGCGCAGTTCCTTGAGCAGGCGCGCCGACGGCGTCGCCTCGACGTTGAGCAGTTTGTGGGCCTGAACCGCGAGCGCAGCGCTGTACGGCCGCTCCGGGTCGCCATAATCGAGCAGCTCGCAGGTACCCTGCATCGCATCGAGGATCTCGTGCGCCCAGGTGCGCATGTCGACCCGGCGACCATCCCAGTTGAGCGCCAGGCCGGGCTCGCGGCCACGGCGCGCAACGGTCACATGGTTGCGATCGAACTCGAGCTGCGCGCCGTTGTCGATCGGCGGGCTCGGAGCCAGCGTGCAGAATGCCGCGAACGCCTCCAGGAACCGCAGCTTCGTCTGGTTGACGCCCACCGGATCGAGCGCGCTCACGTCGAGCGAGCGCATCTCGACATACTCGACGCCCGCGCGCTTGAGCGCCTTGGTCGGCCGCTCGCCGGACCGCGCCACCCGCTTTGGCCGGATGAATGCGTAGTACTCGTTCTCGATCTGTAGTCGATTGGCGTTCAGCTGCCGCCACTCGCCGTTTACCTCGACCCCCAGCCGTTCGTACTCCGGACTCGGCGTCGAAATCGCCCGCCGCAGGTCGCGGACGTAGTCGGCGAGCGAGTTCACCGAGATTGCGACATCGGCCTGGCTCTTGTTGCGATAACCGAGGTCGCTCATCCGCAGCGACGTGGCATACGGCCCGTACAGGGTGCCGCCGCCGAGCTCGGTGAGGCCGTGATCGTCGCGGCCGCCGACGAACGAGCGACACACCGCCGGCGAAACGCCGAACAGGTAGTGGACGATCCAGCCGTGCCGCCGGTAGTTGCGCAACAGCGCGAAATACATCGCCGAGATGAAGTCCTGGCCATCGTCGTGGCTGCCGAGCACGTCGGCGAGTACTGGCCAGAACTGACGCGGGAATGAGTAGTTGAAATGCACGCCGGAGATGGCCTGCATGATGCGGCCGTAGCGAAGCCCGAGCCCGACGCGGTACACGGTCTTCATACGACCGACGTTTGAGGTGCCGTACTGCGCGATTGGTATGCTGCTGTCGCCCTCGAGCGCGCCCGGCATGCTGGTGCCCCATAACAGCTCATCGCCGAGATGCAGGTAGACGAACTGATGGACGTCGGTCAGATACTGCAGCAGTTCCCAGCAGGTCGTGAACGTCGGTGTCACGAGCTCGAGGAGCGCCTCGGAATAGTCGGTCGTGATGTGCTCGTGGGTCAGCGCCGAACCAAGTGCGCGCGGATGCGGTTGCTGCGAAATCCGCCCGTCCGGAGACACGCGCAACGACTCCTTTTCAACGCCCTTCAGACCGCCGACCAGCACCGCCCGCTCGCCGGAATTGACCAGCCCGGCCAGATGACTTTCGAAGCGGCGATCGATGCGGGGCGCGGGCACGCGGCGAGACCTCGGAGCAAAGGGCGCACATTGTAATGGAAGGCGCCGCCGGCCCCATGCGAAGCTCGGAGGGCCGGCGTCCCGGCCGGGGACCGGCTGCCCGTCACCGTCTGGCGGGGCCGCGCGACGCTTCGGCTCAGCCGTTCGGATCCGTGCGGGGCGGGAACTCGATTCGGGCCCGCGTGCCGCGGCCGGCGGCGCCGGCATCGAGCGACAGGCTGGCCGCGTGCACCCGGGCGATGTCGCTGACGATGGCGAGTCCCAATCCGGTACCGATCCCGGCAGTGCCCGCCGCGCGGCGGAAACGCTCCGTGATCATCGGGCGCTCCGTCTCTGCAATGCCCGGTCCGTCGTCCTCGACCTCCAGGAACGCGGCACCCGCGCTCGATCCGCAACGCAGCGTCACCGCTCCACCCGGCGGTGTGTAGTTGAGCGCGTTGTCGACGAGGTTGTTCAGCAGTTCCCGGAGCAGCCAGTCGATGCCCGTCACGGTCGTCGGCTCCGCTTCGGCACCGAGATCGATGTGCTTGGCGAGCGCGCGGTCGAGCTGCGCGGTCACGGTCTCCTCAATCAGCTGCCGCAGATCGACCGTCCGGAAATCCCGCTCGAGCGTTGCCGCACTGTCGGCCCGTGCCAGCGTCAGCAGCTGGTGCGCAGCGTGCGCGAGGCGTCGGATGCCCTCGCCGACGGCGTGGATCCGGTCGCGCACCGGCGCTGCCTGCGGGTCGCGCTCGAGCAGCTCGAGCTGCGCCTGTATGCCGGCAAGCGGCGTGCGCATCTGGTGCGCGGCGTCGGCCACGAACTTCTGCTGCGCTTCGGCAGTGGCCCGCATGCGAGCGAACAGCGCGTTCAGAGAGGCGACCAGCGTGCGCACTTCAACCGGTACGCTGCGCTCGTCGAGCGGCTCGAGCTCGCTCGCCGAACGCGCCGCCAGCTGGTCGCGCAGCGCCAGCAACGGCTTGAGGCCGCGTCGCACCGCGAGGATGACCAGCAGCAGAATCGCGATGAGCTGCAGGACGTCGACGAACATCGTGACCGTGAGGAATTCGCGGGCCGGACGGTCGCGTCCCCGCGTCGACTCGGCGACCGTGATCGTCGTGGGCCCGCTGCCGAGCGCGAGCGCGTACCAGACGACCCGCGCCGGGTCGCCGGCCAGCAGCGTGTCGGCGAACGCGGGATTCGGCCGCGAGCGCGTCGTGAACCCTGCGGGCGGCAGCGGCAGGTCCTGCTCGCCGGCGAGCAGTTTCCCCGTCCCGTCGCGCACGGCCAGCCGCAGCGCCCGGCCTTCGGTGCCGCGGAGCGTCGCCGACACTTCCGGCGGCAGTTCGCCGGGGATCTTTTCCAGCGACCCGGGGCGCAGGTATGCGGCCACGACCAGCGCGGCGTCGCCGAGCGTACGATCAAATGCCCCGCGCACCGGGCCGACGCTCGAGATGTAGTCGAACAGCAGGCCGGCGATCAGCAGGACCGCGAGGGGCGCGAGCAGCAGCACGAGCAGCCGCCGGCCGAGCGATGCGGGTCCCGGCTCCGGCTCCGGCTCAGGCTGCCGGGTCATCCAGGCGGTAACCGAGTCCACGTACGGTATGGATGGCCACGGCGTCACCGAGCTTGGCCCGCAATCGCGACACGTAGACTTCCACGGCGTTCGGCGTCAGTTCTTCGTCCCAGCCGGCGATCGCCCGCAACAGGCGCTCCTTGCCGACCACCCGGCCGGTGTCGAGTGCCAGGCACTCGAGGATCGACCACTCGCGCCGCGTCACGTCGAGTGCATGACCGTGCAGCTGCACCGTGCGGCTCGCGAGGTCGAGCGCCACCGCTCCGATCGTCAGCTGGGCGCTCGTC
>DATNHZ010000021.1:0-19897 GCA_035604655.1 Steroidobacteraceae bacterium
CGCAACGGGCGCAGCCGGGGCGGCGGGCGGATTCGCAGCCACCGACGGCGCGGAGGCCGCCGCGGCTTGAGCGGTGTCGGTCTCGAACACCGCGAGTTCCGCTCCGACCGCCACCGACTGGCCCGGCTCGCCCGAGATCGCAACCACCCGGCCGCCGACCGGTGAGGGCACCTCGACCACGGCCTTTTCGGTCGACATCTCGACCAGCGGCGCATCTTCCTCGATGACATCCCCGACCTTGACTCGCCAGGCGACGATCTCGGACGACACAGTGCCTTCGCCGAGATCCGGCAACCGGAAGACGTAGCGGCTCATGCGCTCTCCATGACGGTCGTGAGCGCCTGCGCGACACGCGCAGGTCCCGGGAAATACTCCCACTCGAACGCATGCGGGTAGGGCGTGTCGTAGCCGCACACCCGCTGGATCGGCGCTTCGAGCTGCCAGAAGCAGCGCTCCTGGATCGTCGCCATCAGCTCCGCGCCGAAACCCGCGAAGCGGGTGGCCTCGTGCGCGATCAGGCAGCGACCGGTCTTTGCGACCGACTGACACAGCGTCTCGACATCCAGCGGCACGATCGAGCGCACGTCGATGATCTCGGCATCGAGGCCGAGACCGCGCGCCGCGGCCTCGACGACGTGCACCATCGTGCCGTAGGCGATGATCGTGACCGCGGTCCCGGGCCGGACGATTTCCGCCTTGCCGATCGGGACGCGGTAGTGGCCGTCGGGTACCTCGCCCTTCGGATGCGTGCTCCACGGGACCGCGGGCTTGTTGGGGTTGCCGTCGAAAGGGCCGTTGTACAGCCGCTTGGGTTCGAGGAACAGCACCGGGTCGTCGTCCTCGATCGCCGCGATCAGCAGTCCCTTGGCGTCGTACGGATTCGAGGGCATCACGACCTTGATGCCGCACACGTGGGCAAAGATCGCCTCCGGGCTCTGCGAGTGCGTCTGCCCGCCGCGAATCCCGCCACCGCACGGCGTGCGGATCGTGACGGGCGCGTAGAACGCGCCGGCCGTCCGGTAGCGCAGCCGCGCGAGCTCGCTGACGATCTGGTCGACGCCCGGATAGATGTAGTCGACGAACTGGATCTCGGCGACCGGGCGCAGCCCGTTGACCGCCATGCCGATCGCCGCCGCGATGATCCCCCCCTCGGCGATCGGCGTGTCGAGCACGCGGTGCTCACCGTACTTGCGTTGCAGCCCGTCGGTGACCCGGAATACGCCGCCGAAATAGCCGACGTCCTCGCCGAGCAGCACGACCGAGGGATCGCGCGCCAGGCACAGGTCCATCGCGCCGTTCAGCGCCTGGATCATGTTCATCTTTGCCATCGTCAGCCCTGCCCGCGGCGCATCTGGTCGCGCTGCTCGATCAGGTGGGGCGGCAACTCCTTGAACACGTCCTCGAACATCAGGTCGCGGTCGAGGCGCGGCCCCTCGGTCAGCGTGCCGTAGCTTGCCGCTTCCTTCCATGACGCGGTCACCTGCTCGTCGAGCTCGGCGATGAGCGCCGCATGGCGCGCCTCCGACCACTCACCGAGCGCGATCAGGTGGTTCTTCAGCCGCTCGATGGGATCGCCGAGCGGCCAGCGCTCGTAGTCGTCCTTCGGCCGGTAACGCGACGGGTCGTCGCTGGTGGAGTGCGCGGCGGCGCGGTAGGTGACGAGCTCGATCAGCGTCGCTCCCGCTCCCTTGCGCGCCCGCTCGGCGGCCCAGTCGGTCGCCGCGTACACGGCCAGGAAGTCGTTGCCATCGACCCGCAGCCCGGGAATGCCGTATCCCGGGCCGCGGGCCGCGAACGAGCGCTGCTCGCCGCCGGCAAAGCCCTGGAACGTCGAAATGGCCCACTGGTTGTTGACGAGGTTCAGGATCACCGGTGCGCGATAGACCGAGGCAAACAGCAGCGCGTGATGGAAATCCGCCTCGGCGCTCGCGCCCTCGCCGATCCAGGTGGCTGCGAGGTCGTCCGTGCCCTTGATCGCCGCGGCCATGGCCCAGCCGACGGCCTGCGGAAACTGGGTTGCGAGGTTGCCGGAAATCGAGAACAGGCGCCCGGGTACGGAGTGGTACATCACCGGCAGCTGCCGTCCCTTGCACATGTCGCGGGTGTTCGACAGCAGCTGGCACATCAGGTCGACCAGCGGCAAGCCACGCACCAGGAATGCGCCCTGTTGGCGATAGGCCGGAAACAGCATGTCGGTCGGGCGCAGCGCCATGCAGGCGGCCACCGCCACGGCCTCCTCGCCGGTCGACTTCATGTAGAAGGAGATCTTGCCCTGGCGCTGGGTCTTCAGCATCCGGTCGTCATAGAGCCGCGTCAGCAGCATGTGCCTGAGCCCCACCTGCAGCTCGGCCGCATCGAGGCGCGGGTTCCACGGCCCCAGGGCCCGGTGCTGGTCGTCGAGCACACGCACCAGGTCAATCGACAGGTTCTCGATGTCGGCGGCGGCAGCGGCTACGTCCGGCCGCGCCACGGCGCCTGCCGGCGACAGCCGCAGATAACTGAAGTCCGGGGCCTCGCCGGGGCGGGCCGGCGGTCGCGGAACGTGCAGGCGGGACGGGCGTGGCATGCGGGTTCCTCGGTCGGTCCGATGCGTCAGCGTACCGCCGGGGGCCGGGAGAATTCACCCAAAGCGTCTTGCCGGGCAGGCCGATAGTCGATATTTTATCTATCAGATTGACTTTAACGGAACAATTATACCATGACTATCGACAGGACCGACTTGAAGATCTTGAGTGCACTGCAAAAGGACGCGTCGCTATCGACGGCCGAGATCGCCCAGCGCGTGGGGCTGTCGCAATCGCCGTGCTGGCGACGCATCAGCCTGCTCGAGGCGGACGGGGTGATCCGCAAGCGAGTGGCGCTCTTGTCGCGCGACAAGGTCGGACTCGACGTGCTGGTATTCACGCACGTCAAGCTCGCGAGCCACGGCTGGCAATCGCTGCCGAAATTCAAGCAGAAGGTCGTGAGCTTTCCGGAAGTCGTGCAGTGCTTCATGGTGCTCGGCGACTTCGACTTCATCCTGCTAGTCGCGACGCGCACGATCAACCATTACAACGAGTTCATTCAGAAACGCCTGTCGCAGGTGCCGGGCGTGCAGGCGATCGAGTCTCGCATCGTGCTCGAGGAGGCGAAGAACACGACCGAACTGCCGCTCGAGCTGGTCGGCGGCACCGTCGACAGCTGAGCGCGGCGGCGCCGCGGTCCGTTACTTCAGTTTCTCGTACACCTCGCGTGCCGCGGCGAGTTCGGCGAGCACCGCCGCCTTCTCGGCCGCCGAGTTCCAGTCCGGATAGCGGCTCGTCGACTCCGTGACCCGGTCGACCCAGGCCGAGAAGTAGTTCGCGTCCGCGCTCGCGCGCACCGGTGCGCCCTCGACGGTCACGTAGACCGGGCTCGTGGTCGCGTACACGTAGTTATCAAGCACCGGGTACTGGGCCCGGTCGCTCGAAGCCCGCAGCAGGCACCAGCCGCTGCGCTTGGCCGGCACGCTGCCGGTGGCGTCGGCCTCGGTGCGAGCGCCCTTGAGGCGCAGCACCCGCACGATAGCGCCGTTGCAGACGACTTCGAGGTGATCGACCGGCACGATCGAGCGCAGGTGCGCCGTGAATGGCACCGCCGCCAGCGGCGTCTTGTAGTGGAGCTCCGAACCGACCGGGACGCCACCGAGCGTGAACTCGAGCAGCGGCCCGTTGGTCGCGAAGCTGCGCCCCGCCTTCAGCGCCGCGAGCCACTCACCGTCGTCGAGCGGCCCGTCGCTGACCCGCACGAACACGCGGTTCATCCCGACCGGACCCCGGAGCGATGCGTAGTCCGGCATTGCGTCGGTGCCGCCGGCAGCCGGCAGCCGGAACCCCAGGTTCAGCAGCCGATACCAGACCGAGGCCGTGATCCGGTGGTCCGAGAATCCGAGGATCTCGATGTAGTCGACCTTGCCGAGCGCGACGTCGACCGGGAGCTCCATCGACAGCGGCTCGGCGACGTTGAACGGGTGCGGCTCCTCGTCGAAGGGATGCACGTACCCGACAAGGGCGCCGCGCGCATGCGCGAGGTCGGCGATGTCGGCGTTGGTCGGCGCGAGGCTCGCGGCGGCGGTGTTCGGGTAGCCCGCATAGCCCGGCAGCAGCGGGCCGCTGGCAGGACCGAGCACCCCGAGGTGCCCCCAGTAGCTCGTATGAAACTCCTGGCCATGCACCACCAGATGTTCGGCGGTCGAGGCGGGATCGAGCCCGTGCGCGCCGTAGGCAATGTCTGGCATTCGCTGCTCCTTGTTGACCAGCACCGCATGGACGATGTCGAGGTCCTCGGCCGCAGCCTGTTCGATGAGATGCGCGGGCGTATTGCGATACAGGCCGCCGTAGTTCATGTGCACGTGCACGTCGCCGCTGACCCAGCGGCCGCCGCCCGCCGCGGGCGAGGAGATGTGCGGCGCGGACGTCCCCAGCCGGACGGTCGCACCTTCCTTCACGATCACCGTGCCCGAGACGAGCGGGTAGCGGAAGCCGCGCATGAACTCGACCTGGACGAGCCCCGCCGGCACGTCGAGAGCGACCTCGCCGCGGGCGTGGAAGTAGTGCGCCTCGAACGGCCGCTCGGCCCGGTCGAAGCCGTCATCGCCGTGGATCCAGGCCCCAGCCGGCGCGTGGAAACGCCCCTCGGCGTCCGTGACCGACACGCGCGCCGCGCCCGGGCCGCCGGCGCCGTCCTTGATCGACAGCTCGAGATGGCCGGTGGGCTTGAGCGTGCGCCGCTCGGTCACGACAAGCGCCCGCTCGGCGCCGCCCGCGACCGTATGCAGCCACAGCTCGAGTCCGCCGCTCGCATTCGAGATGTAGGCGATCTCGCGCCCGTCGGGGGAGAAGCGCGCTCCCACTGCGTCGAACTCCCCGTAGGAGATCGGGAACGCATCGCCGCCGCCCACGGGCAGCAGCCACAGCTGGTGCCAGTTGCGGCCGAGGTAGGAGCTGTAGACCAGCCGCGAGCCGTCCGGCGAGACGTCCGGCCGCGCCCGCCAGTTGGTCTCCTCGTAGTGGATCTCGCGCCCCTCGCTCCCGGGGCGCGCTTCGATCTGCCAGAACCCGCCTGTGCCGTGGATGTGACCGCGGTTCGATACGTAGATCAGTGAGCGGCCGTCGCGCGTCCACACCGGGCTGAGTTCATGGTCGAAGGCGCTGTAGTAGTAGCGCCGCAGCGGGCTCTTCGTCTCGCCGGTCAGGCGCACCGGAGGTCCGAAGTGGTCGGCCGCGACGTCGGCGAGGAACACATGAAAATGCTTGTTGTAGGCCGTGGAGACGAATGCGATCCGCGTGCCATCGGGCGACCAGCGCGGCTCCACGTTGACCGCGCCGCCGCTCGTCAGCTGCCGCGAGCCACGACTCGCAAGGTCGAGCATCCACAGCTCGAGCGCACTATTGCGGTACGAGACGTACACGACCGAGCGCCCGTCGGGCGACCAGTCCGGCTGGTAGTCGTAGCCAGGACCGTCCGTCAGCTGCACGGCGGTCGCAGAGTCGAGGCGCTGGCGCCACAGCGAGCCGGCCATCGAGTAGATGACCTCCTTCGAGTCCGGCGAGAACGTGACGCTGCTCGGCCCGCCGGTGAGCTGCGGCAGATACATCTCGTGGTAGTAGTAGGGATGCGGCAGGTCGATCTGCTCGAAGATCGGGCGGCGGTCCGCGAGCAACGGACCTGGCAGGCCGAGGGCGGCCAGCACCAGCGCGAGCAGCGTCCGCCGGAAATGGACCCGGGAAATCGCGATCATTCCTCCTCCACGGCATCCGTCAGGACCGCCTTGCGGCCGGCGATGAATGCCAGCATCGCCTCGTCCGCCGCCGGGTCGATCCCCGGGTCCTGGTACTCGGCGAGCATCTTCTTCCACACCCCGTTGGCGCGCTGCTCGGCCGTCAGCGCACCCTCGGCCGACCATTGCTCGTAGGATGAGTAATCGGCGATCGTCGACTGATAGAACGCGGTCTCGAAGTTCGCCTGCGTGTGCTCGCAGCCGAGGAAGTGGCTGCCGGGACCAACTTCGCGCAGCGCATCGAGCGCCTGGCCGCGAGTGCTGATGTCCATGCCCTGCGCGAGCACCTGCATCATCGCAAGCTGGTCCGCGTCCATGACGAACTTCTCGTAGCCGGCGACGAGCCCGCCCTCGAGCCAGCCCGCCGCGTGCGTGACGAGATTGACGCCGGCCAGCAGTGTCGGCAGCAGCGTGTGTGCGCTCTCGTAGGCTGCCTGCGCATCCGCGCTCTTCGAGGAGCACAGCGAACCGCCGCTGCGGCACGGAACCCCGAGACGCCGGGCGAGCTGCGCGGTCGCGAAGATCATCTGGGTCGCCTCGGGCGTTCCGAAAGTCGGCGCCCCGGTTCGCATCGAGATCGCGCCGACGAAGGAGCCGAGGATCACCGGTGCGCCGGGCCGGACCAGCTGCGTGAGCGCCATGCCGGCCATCGTCTCGGCGAGAATCTCCGCCATGCAGCCGGCCGCCGTCACCGGGCCCATCGCGCCGGCGAGCACCGCCGGCACCACGATCGTGCCCTGGTTGGCTGCAGCGAACTCCCGCAGCGCCCCGAGCATCCGGCCGTCGAAGGTCAGCGGTGAATTCGAGTTGATGTTGCCGAGGACCACCGGATGGTCCTCGAGGTAGGCGGTGCCGAACAGCGCCCGCGCGAGGCCGACGGCGTCGCGGGCGTGGCCCGGGGTCTCCGGCGTCGCCTCGCAGCCCTGGTCGCTGAAGCGGAAGAAAGAGTACTGGACGTCGAGGTGGCGCTTGTTAGGCGCGATCTCCATCGGCTCGCACATGCAGCCGCCGGAGAAGTGAATCGCCGGCGCCATGTGTGCGAGCTTGATGAAGTTCTTCAGGTCCTCGAGCGTGCCGTAGCGCCGACCGCGATCGAGATCGGTGACGAACGGCGGCCCGCCGACCGGCGAGAACACGGGGGCGTCGCCACCGAAGTGAACGTTGCGCTCGGGGTTGCGCGCGTAGAGCTCGAACTCGCGCGGCGCGGTCTTCAGCAGCTGACGCGCGAGCCCGCGCGGAATGTGGACGCGCTCACCGGCAACGTCCGCGCCCGCCTCCCGCCACAGGCGCAGGGATTCGGGGTCGCGCCGGAATTCTATTCCGATCTCCGCCAGGATCGTCTCGGCGTTGGCCTCGATGATCTCCACCGCCTCCGTGCTCAGCAGCTCCACGACCGGCAGCTTGCGGCGGATGTACGGATACTTGACGGTGCGCGCGCTGGCACGCGCCCGGCGGATCTCGCGGCCGCGACGCGGCGCGGCGGATGTGTCGCTCACGGTCTCCTCGCTCGGGCATCCGGTCCGGCGCCGGCCGGCATTCTCCGGCGATGGCGTCCGCGGCACTATGCCTCGGCAGCATCCGCCGCACAACGCTTATTGAACGGGCGCATGATTGCACCGCGGCGCGTTCGCGTGCCGCGGATTATCGACCCCCTTCCCGGGTTAACCGCGGGCGAGCGCCTGCAGCGCAGCCATTCGGCCGTGACGCGGGCACGCGCGTTCACGCTGCGAGGCGCCCCTCTCTGAGCTGTGCGGCCGGCGCCGGACGTGCGAGCCGGCGGCTGTCGATCACCGCCCGCCGCTCGCCTCAAGGAGTCTCTCGAGATCGGAGCGCTGAGCTTCCCGCGCCCGCTCGAGCGGGCTCAGCCCGTCCTGGTCGAGCGCATTCGCGTCCGCCCCGGCTGCGAGCAGCATCCGCACCACATCGCCTCTCCCCTCAATCACCGCAAGCATCAGCGGCGTGCGACCGCGCTCGTCGCGGCGCTCGAGGGCGGCACCTGCCCTGAGGAGTGTGGCAACTCGGTCCGGGTCTCCCGCCCGGACTGCCGCGCGCAGCTGCGCGTCGGTGTCGAGCTGCGCGGCGAACGGCGCGACATTTGCGGCCTGCGCCGGCCGCAAGGTGTCCGCTGCCGCGCCTGACGCCGTGGCCGTGCGGCCGGCGGCCGCGGGTGACTGCCCGCTCGCCGCAGCTGCGAGACGCGGTTGCGTCGCTTCCGTCACCTCTGCTGCCGGGGGCTGCGAGAGGACGGCGGGTGCGGGCTGCGGCCGGGCGGCGGGCGCGGGC
Organism: Steroidobacteraceae bacterium; assembly: GCA_035604655.1. Taxonomy (GTDB): domain Bacteria; phylum Pseudomonadota; class Gammaproteobacteria; order Steroidobacterales; family Steroidobacteraceae; genus CAIKZZ01. The sequence goes on from DATNHZ010000021.1 coordinate 8,081, forward strand.
TGTTGACGAGCGGCGGGCGCCTGCGCAGCGGACGCGGCGCGATCGGCCGGGGCGACGGCCGATCCGGACACCCGCGGCGGGACGGCCTTGGCGCGCGGCGGACTCCGGGCCTCGATCGCATCGGTCGACTGCGCGACCGGGGCCTCTGCTGCACTGCCGGCCGTCGCTGCAGCCGGAACTTCGGCAACGCCCGGGGCCGGCGCCGGCGCCTGCAGATGTGGATACCACAGCAGTACCGCGAAGAACGCGGCCGCGAGGCCGCCGGCGGCGGCGAGCCGCCAGCGGGCATCGTTGGCTGCGGGCCGCTGTTCGCTGAGAACTGGCGACGGCGGGCGGCGGGCGGCGGCGACCTCGCGTGCATGCGCAAGGATCGCCGCCCGTGTGCGATCGCTCGGGCGGCTCGGATCCGCCTCACTCGCGCGCCGATAGCGCTCGATGAGCGCGTCCGGAGCATCCTCGGGAAGCGGGGTCTCGCTCATGCGTACTCCCACAGCAGCTGCTTGAGCCGGGCGCGGGCGTAGCGCAGCCGGCTCTTCGTGGTTTCGAAGCTCGCCCCGGTGATCGCCGCGATGTCGGCGACGCTGAGCTCGCCCTCGGCCTGCAGCAGGAAAGCCCCGCGCTGCGCCTCCGGCAGCTGCTCGATCGCAGTGAGCAGCGCGCGCGCCTCCTCGGCCGATTGCGTACTCGCGAGCGGGTCCGGGCGCGTATCGGCGAGCACCTCCTCACCCGGTGCCGGCTCGTCCGCCGCCGCGATCTGCGCGTGCGGCCGCGCTGCCCGCAGCCAGTCGACAAGCCTGTTATGAGCCATGGTGTAGAGCCAGGTCGTGAAGCGCGCGGTCGGCCGATAGCGAATCGCTTCGCGGGCAACCGCGAACCAGACGTCCTGCATCACATCGTCCGCGGCCGCCCGGTCTCTGACGGTACGCTCGACGTAACGCCACACACGCAGCTCGTGGCGCCGGTACAGCATCTCGAATGCCTCGGCCTCGCCGGCGGCGAAGCGCTGCATCAGGGATTCGTCCGTCTCCGCGCCGGCAGTCATGACAGCTGATTATCGCAGGCCGCCTCGGCTAAAAGCTGGCGGATCCGGCACGAACTGCTGGCCGGAGGAGCCGGGGAACGGATTCGGCGCCGGCGAAACCCAGGCCGGCCGGCGAATCACGCCGAGCGCGACGAGATTGTCGCGGCTGTCGTAGCGGATACGAATGACCTCGTCAGGTGTGCTCTGGCGACGGCGGAAGTCGGTGTGCTCGACATACGACTCCTCGCGCTCGCCATGACCCGTGCCGAGCGTCTGTCGGGGCAGGAGCGGCGCAGGCCGCGCGAGCGAGTCGGCCGGTGCAGCCTGCTCGCGCGCAGCGGGCGGCATGCCGGCGCCGGCGGCACTCGCCGCTTTCGCCGCGCCGTCCATCGACGCCGGCGCCGGCGGCGCGACCAGCGCAACGGACGCGTCGGGCAGCCGTTCACGAAACAGCGCGACGCCGATCACGCCGACGTTCGCGGGCCGCCCGGTGCGGTCAGCGTAGGAGTTGGGCGCGGACGTGAATTCGAAGGCCGCGACCTCGGCGTTGCTCTTGCGCCAGCCGGTGATCTCGTAGGTCTGGTTCGGCCCGAACACGTAGCCGGTCTGGTTCCAGCCGGCGGTCTCGCCGGACACGACGTTGACCCCGTCGACCGCCATGACCGCGAGCAGGCGCTCGCCCGTCCGGTTGCGCACGGCGATCGCATAGCGGGCGCCGGGGGCACCTGCGATCCAATACTCACCGCGGTAGTAGTAGGTGTCGAGCGCCCGGCCGCTGTCGCGGTCGATCACGGACACGTCGGTGAACCGGCCGATGGCGGCCGCCGGCAGCGCGAGCTGCATGAGAAAGATAGTCACTAGAAGCCGTTTCATGGTGTCTCCAGCAGTAGGGTCCTGCTGACTGAAACGGCCGTGCGGCGGAAAAGGGGTTAACGGCGGGGACGACGGGCCGCAGCGTCGGGCGCACTCCCGCGCGCGCAGGGGCGGTGCGACATAACGCCGGGCCCCAGCCGCAGGCTCTGGCGCGGCGCCCGACGCGAGTCTCATCCGCCCGGGTCGCTCGGTCCGTGCAGACGATAGAGCACGGTCAGGTTGTTCGCGGGCATCCGCACGATGCGCGGCGCAGCGAATCCATGGCGCGCTGCGATAGTCGAGACCTCCTCGAGTTCGCGCACACCCCACGCCGGATCGTCGGCGCGCAGCGACTGGTCGAAGGCCGCATTGGACGGCGCGCTGTGCCGCCCATGCTCCTTGAACGGGCCGTACAGCACGAGGAGTCCCTCGCTCCCCAACTGGCGGCGCGCCCCGCGACACAGCGCCTCGGTCGCCGCCCATGGCGCGATGTGGATCAGGTTGATCGCGACGACCACCGCGACGGGATCGGCAACGCCCCACGGGTCGTCGAACACGTCGAGCGCGAGTGGCGTGCGCACGTTCGGCAGCGACGCCCGCGCAATCCGCTCGGCAATCGCGCCCAGCCGGGTGGGATCCGCCTCGGTCGGCTGCCAGTCCAGTCCCGGCAGCGCCGCGGCAAAGTGCACGACGTGCTGGCCGGTGCCGGAAGCAACTTCGAGCACCAATCCCGCCGCGGGCAGCGCGGGCCGCAGGACCTCCAGTAGCGGTCCCTTGTTGCGCTCCGCGGCGGGCGAGCTCGGCAGGAACTCGGTCATCTGCATTGCTGCTGATCGGTCGCGATCCGAGGAGTCCTGGGTGTTCGTCGGATCGCCCTGCGTGCGAGTATCGCTACGCTGCCGGGCGCTCGGCGAGTACTTCCTCGAGGCTCGCCACGAGCAGGCTCACCGCCTCGTCGACGTCGCGCCGTCCGATCATCAGCGGCGGCATGAAGCGCACCGTACTCTGCCCGCAGGACAGCAGGATCAGGCCATTGCGATAGGCGCGGGTGATCAGCGCCTCGCACATCGCCCGCGCCGGTGCGCGGCTGCTGCGGTCGGTCACCAGCTCCATGCCGATCATCAGTCCCTTGCCGCGCACCTCGCCGATCACCGCATGCTGCGCCTGCAGCTGGCGCAGCTTGCCCATGAAGTACTCCCCGACGGTCGAGGCATTGGCCATGTATTCGGTCTCGACGAGCTCCAGCGTGGCGAGCGCTGCCGCACAGCACACGGGATTGCCGCCGAAAGTGTTGGCGTGGGCACCGCGCGTCCACTTCGACATCACCGTTTTCTTCGCGACCACCATGCCGATCGGAAGCCCGGACGCGAGGCCCTTGGCGAGCGTCATGATGTCCGGCACGACGTCCCAGTGCTGCGAGGCGAACATCCTGCCGGTCCGGCCGATCCCCGACTGCACCTCGTCAAAGATCAGCAGGATGCCGTGCCGGTCGCACAGCGCGCGCAATCCTGCCAGGAACCCGTCCGGGGGCACGAGATAACCGCCCTCTCCCTGGATCGGCTCGACCAGAATCGCGGCGACCTCGCTCGGGGGCACGTTGCTGGTGAACAGCACATCCTCGATGTAGCGAAGCACGGCCTGGCCCTGGTCCTGTCCCGCAAGCAGCGGCCGGTAGTTGTTGGGGTACGGCACGTGCGTGACGCCGGGCATCGTCGCGTAGAAGCCCTTCTGCTGCGTGTACTTGCTCGCGGTGAACGACAGCGAGCCCATCGTGCGGCCGTGGAAGCCGCCGAGGAAGCCGATGAACCGCGGTCGCCCGGTGACGTAGCGCGCGAGCTTGAGCGCCCCTTCGACGCTCTCGGTGCCAGACTGCGCGAAGAAGCTCATCACGGGCTCCTTCATCGGCGAGAGCTCATTCATGCGCTCGGCGAGGCGCACCTGGCCCTCGTGCCAGTAGTCCGAGGAGATGTGCAGGAAGCGCTCCGCCGCTTCCTTGATCGCCTCGACCACGCGGCCGTGGCTGTGGCCGGTGCTGCAGACCGCGATCCCGGCCGCGAAGTCGAGGAAGCGGTTGCCGTCGACGTCCCAGATCTCGGCGCCCTTGCCGTGCGACATCACGAACGGGTAGTCACGCGGATAGCAGGGCGAGACGACGTTTGCGTCGCGGGCCAGCAGCGCCCTCGCTTTCGGTCCCGGAAGTTCGGTCCTGATGTGCGGAGTCTTCATGATGCCCCTCGATGTCGGACGGTTGACCGGATGGCTGTCCGCTGTCCGGCCGCTCGTGTGGCGGCGCGGAGCAGCGCGGCGTTGCCCCGTCGCGCGCGTCCCTCGCGCCCGCGGCTGTGATCCCAGAGCCGGAAACGGCTGATTGTCCGCGAGCAGCAGCGCGCGCTCAAGCGCTCGTGCTGCTGCGCAGCAGGCGGCTGTCGGCGGCGCCCTGTCCCGCGGCGCGCCGCACGCGAACCGCCTCTTCCTGGTCGACGGTTTCGAGCGCGGCCTCGATCACTGCGATGTCGCGCTCGATCTCCGGAAGCAGCAGGTGCTCGATGGCGCCGGCGCGCCGCTCGGTGCGTCGGTACTCGTCGGCGAGGCGCCACAGCGCGCATTCGAGGGCTGCGAGCGGAGCCGCCAGGCGACACAAATCGCGGTACAGCACCGTCGCGCGCCGCGCCTCGGCGGAGTCATCGAACACGGCCGGCTCCGGTCCGAACTCGAGGCGCACGCCGGTCACCTCCGGCACGCCGACGCCGAGCACGCGTTGCTCGCGTCGCACGAGGACCAGCGTGGCCGGTGCGACCGGGCGCGACTCCAGGTCGCCGAGGCCGTACCGCTCGAAGGCCGCGCGCAGCGCCGCCTCCGCCGCGGCGAGGTCCGTGCGCCAGCGGCGCCAGTCGGCCTCGTAGCGAGCGATCAGCGCCAGTATCCGGCTCGCCAGCAGCATGCATTTCTCATCGAGCAGCGCATAGCCTTCGTCGGCCGTGCGGCGATCCTCGGTGAGCTCGAGCAGCGCAATGCGCGTCGGTGCAAGGTCGTGATCAGCCATTGGCGTTTGGCGCGAGAAAGGCCGCAATCTGGGCTTTCGACAGGCGGGTCAGCTCCTCGAGCGGCAGGCCCGCGAGCGCCTGCCAGCCCGCTGCCATGCTGGCCTCGAGCGTCCTTGGCCCTTGTTGCGCGATCAGGTCACGCTCGAAGCGCTCGCCGAATTCGAGAAAGCGGCCTTCCGCCGCGCTCAGGCCCTCCGCGCCCATTACGCTCGCCAGCACCCGCATCCGCACCGCGCGCGCGTAGGCGGCGAACAGCTGGTTGGCGAGAGCCGGATGGTCGGGTTCGGTATAGCCGCGACCGGTCCCGGCCGACATCAGCCGCGACAGGCTCGGCAGCACCTTGACCGGCGGGTAAATGCCGCGCCGGTCGAGCTCCCGGTCGAGCACGATCTGGCCTTCGGTGATGTAGCCAGTCAGATCGGGGATCGGATGGCCGATATCGTCGGCCGGCATCGTCAGCACGGGCAGCTGCGTCAGGGTCCCTTGCCGGCCGCGGATGCAGCCGGCACGCTCGTAGATCGAGGCCAGGTCCGAGTACAGATAGCCGGGGTAGCCCTTGCGGCTCGGGACCTCGCCGTGGCTTGCCGAGACCTCGCGCAGCGCCTCGCAGTAGTTCGTCATGTCGGTCATGACCACGAGTACGTGCCGACCCTCGGTGAATGCGAGGTACTCCGCCGCGGTCAGCGCGTATCGCGGGGTCAGGAGGCGCTGCGCGCTCGGCTCGTCCGCGCGATTGAGGAACATCACGGTGCGCGCGAGCGCGCCACTCCCCTCCATCGCCGCCCGGAAGGCCTCCGCCGTGTCGTGCGACACGCCAATTCCTGCAAACACCACGGCGAAGCGCCCGGCGTCGGCGCCACGCAGTCGCGCCTGCACGGCGATATCCGTGACCAGCCGGTCGTGCGGCAGGCCGCCGCCCGAGAAGATCGGCAGCTTCTGGCCGCGAACGAGGCTGTTCATCAGGTCGATCGTCGTGATGCCGGTCTCGATGAAGTCGCGCGGCAGCGCGCGCATCGCCGGATTGATCACGCCACCATCGACGCGCAGGCGGACGGTCGCAGCCACCGGCGGACCGCCGTCCAGCGGCCGGCCCACGCTGTCGAACACGCGTCCGAGCAGTCCCGGTCCGAGGCCGAAGCGCAGTGGCTCGCCGAGCGCGCGCAGTCGCGTGTCGGCGAGCCCGAGCCCGCTCAAGGATTCGAGCACCTCGACGACCAGCTCGTTGTCGCTGACCGCGGCGACCCGCCCGATCCGCTCGCGGCCGTCGGCACCGATCACGGTGACCGCGGTGTTGACGCCGACATTGACGGTCCGCGCCAGGAACAGCAGCGGCCCCTCGATGCGACGCGCCGCTCCGCGTACCACAACCTCAGCGCGCATCGTCCGCCTCGGCAGCGGCAAGCGCCGCATCGAGCCGCTGGCCGAGCTCATCGATGCCGGCGAGATCGTCCTCGCCGTGGTCCTCCCCTGCCCGGCGTAGATCGGCAAGCCCCGGGAGGGCTGCAATCCGGGCGGGTGCGAGCCCGCGCCCGACCGCGCCCTCGGCGTGCTCGATGAAACCAATGATGAGCCGCACGAGCGCCGACTGGCGCGCGGGCGAGCAGTACCGGTCGACGTCGGAGAATGAAGACTGTCGCAGCAGACCCTCGTTGACCAGGTCCGCGAGCAGCAGCGTCACCTGCTGCTCCGGCGGCAGCGCGTCGCGCCCGACGATGCGCGCCATCCGCTCGAGCCGCGCGGCGCGCTCGAGCAGCGCGAGCAGCCGCTCGCGGTGCTGCGCCCAGGCGCTGTTGCCGTTCGCCTGCCACCAGGCCGCGAGGCCCCGGGCATCCTCGCTGTAGGACGTCAGTGGATGGATGGCGGGATAGAAGCGCGCATGGGCGCGCTCCGGGTCGAGCGCCCAGAACGAGCGCACGTAGCGCCGCGTGTGCAACGTGACGGGCTCCGAGAAGTCGCCAGCCGGCGGACTCACGGCACCGATGATGGTCAGCGAGCCCTCGAGTCCGCCGAGTGTGCGGACCCGCGCCGCGCGCGCGTAGAACTCGGCGAGCCGCGAACTCAGGTACGCCGGGTAGCCGGCCTCGCCAGGCAGCTCGCCCAGTCGTCCCGAGACCTCGCGCAGCGCCTCGGCCCACCGGCTCGTCGAATCGGCAAGCAGCGCGACGTGGCGCCCGAGGTCGCGGAAGTACTCGCCGACCGTCACTGCCGTATAGATGCTCGCCTCGCGCGCCGCGACTGCCATGTTCGAGGTGTTGGCAATGATCACGGCCCGCTCCATCAGCCGACGGCCGGTGCGCGGATCCTCGAGCGCGGGCAGCTCGTCGAGCACCTCCGCCATCTCATTACCCCGCTCGCCGCAGCCGACGTAGATGATCACGTCCGCATCGCACCACTTGGCGAGCGCCTCCTGCAGGATCGTCTTGCCCGTGCCGAAGCCGCCCGGCAGCGCTGCGCGTCCGCCGCGAGCCACCGGGAACAGCGTGTCGAGGATTCGCTGCCCGGTGATCAGCGGGCCGCTCGGGGCGAGACGCGCGGCGACGGGTCGCGGCGTGCGAACGGGCCAGTCGTGCCCGAACATCAGGCTCCGGGTTCCGCCGTCCGCGAGCTCGAGCTCGACCAGCACCTCGCTGTCCAGGTATTCGCCGGCCGGCACCACGCGCACGACGCGCCCCAGAACTCCCGGTGGGGCGATGCACGGCTCGTCGGTCGCGACGCCGAATGCCTGCCCGCCGCGCAGCTGATCGTCGACCGCGATGCGCGGCTCGAACCGCCGGCGCTGAGCCGCCGCCGCGCTGCGCCCGGGCTCGAGCGTGGTGATCCCCTCGGGCAGGGGCCGCAGCAGCCCGTCGAAAATGTTGCCCAGCAGGCCGGGGCCGAGGTGGATCGAGAGCGGCAGTCCCGATCCGGTCACGATCGCGCCCGGTTCGAGCCCCGTCGTGTCCTCGTAGACCTGGGCAACGATCTGCCGGCCGTTCAGCTCGACCACCTCGCCCGGCAGTCGCTGTGGCCCGACCGCCAGCGCCTCGTGCAGGTGGAAGGCGCCGTTCGACTCGGCCCGGATCACCGGCCCCGCAACGTGCGTGAGCCGCGCCTCGCTCACGGCCGTGCACCTGCAGTGCTGGCCTCGCGAGCGGCGAGCAGCGCCGCATCGACGGCCGCGGAATCCGCCAGCAGGCCGACCGGCGTCGCATCGACCGTGGTCTCTCCGGCGCTGATGCGCAATCCCGCGTCCTGTGCCGCGACGATGACCTGCGCGCGCGCGCCGGCGCGCGCCGCTGCCTCGCCGAGGGCGGCGAGCTCGCGCGGGTCGAGGCCGGGCGCGACTTCGATCTGCCAGTCCCGGCCCACGAGGCGCCGCGCAGAGATGGCAATCGCGGTGTCGCACCAGCGGCTGCGGCCCGCCGGATTCAGCCATCGTCGGGCGAGCGCCATCGGCAGCTGCGCGCGCGCCGCAGCGATCCAGCGGCCGGCGCTGTCGAAGTCGCTGCGGCGGCGCGCCGCCTCCAGATCCGCGAGCGCCTGGCGGCAACGCTCGCGCACCCGCTCGCGCTTGGCGCGCGCCGCCGCGCCCACCTTGCGCCGCGATTCGCGCCGCGCCACGCCCAACAGCCCGCCGACATCGAGCGCCGCCGCCTCGCGCGCCTCGGCCGACAGGGCCTCGCAGGCGCGCTCGACGCGTTCGCGCAAGGTCGCGAGCTGCAATGCCACGCGCTCCGTCATGTTCCGATCCCGAGGGCGGCGCGCGCGAAGCGCACCGCCGGCCGAGCGCCAGGAACCTCGGCCGCCTCGTCGAGCACGAGGACCAGGGCCCCAGGTCCGCGCAGGGCCCGCGCCAGGATCGCGGGCGGTAACCGTCCCGCAAGACCGGGCGACAACAGCACGAGCTCGGCCGTTGCCGCCGCCGCCGCCAGCGCCTCGGCGGCGGACTCGGGCTGAACGAGGCGCACGTGGGCACCGGCCAGGCGCCAGCCCGCGGCGGGGAGCCGCTCGCACAGCACCACCACCGGCCCACCGCGCTCCGCTGTCATACACCGACCCGGTTGAAAATCAGCACCGCGACGATCAGGCCGTAGATCGCGATGCCCTCGGCGAGGCCCACGAAGATCAGCATCCGGCCGAACAGCTCGGGCTTCTCAGCCACAGCCCCGACGGCAGCCGCGCCGACGTGCGCAACCGCGTAGGCCGCCGCCGCCGCGGCAATCGCGCCCGCCGCGGCGGCGCTCGCGAACGCCCATTGCAGCACGGCCGGATCGGGCGGGGCTCCGGGCGGCCCCGCGGCATGCGCCGGCAACGCAAGCCACATCAGCGTCAGGCCGCCCGCGATACCGGCGGCCAGCAGTACCAACACGAGCGGTATGGATCGTGAAAGCTTCATGGTGATTCCTTGATGGAGGGTGCGGCCGGTTCTGGCAGCGGGCGGAATGGCCGCCCCTCGGCCCTGAGGAAGCGGACAAAGAACTCGAACAGCACGAGGCGCGTCGTCTGGATGCCGACGACCAGTCCCTCGAGCACCAGGATCAGCAGATTCCCGAGGATCAGCGAGAGGACGTAGCCGATGCGGCCGGGCGCCGCAGCGGCAAGCCCCACCACCGCCGCGGCGAGCCCGGCGTGCGCGAGCGCGAACGCGCCGACTCGGGCGAAGGAGATCGTATTGACGAGCAGCTGCAGCGCCGACTCGAACAGCTCGCCGAGCGCGCCACCGGCGGCAGCGAGCGAGCGCTCGGCGACGCCCGCCGCGACCACCGTCCACACGAGGCCAGCGCCCGCGAGCGCCAGCGCACGCGACTCAAACGGGCTCAGCAGCAACCCGACGTACAGCACCAGCAGGCCGCCGCGCCGCACGAGCCATCTCGAACCCTGCCGCGCCCACAGGTGCTCGGCAGCTTCGAGCACGAACCCGACCAGCAGCACCACCGCACCGAAACCGACGCTGACGCCCAGCATTGCGAGCGGCGATGACAGCGGCCGCAGCCACAGCGGAGCAAACACGTCCTCGCGCGCGAACACGCTGCCGAACGCGATCCCGAAGGCGGCGGCCGCAAGACCGCCGGGAACCAGCAGCCGCAGCGCCGGCGCCCGTCGCCAGAGCAGACCCCCGACCGCGGCGACCGTCAGGCCCTGGCCGACGTCGCCGAACATGTAGCCGAACAGCAACGGTGCGATGATCGCGACCAGCGGCGTTGGATCGGCTTCCTTCGCCCCCGGCGTGCCGAGCAGCCCGACGAAGGCTTCGAACGGCCGCAGCCAGGCCGGGTTGTCGAGCACGATCGGTGCCTCGAGCGTCCGCGGCGGTTCCGGGAAGTGCAGGAGACTCGGAAGGCCCGAACTGGCAAGCGCGCGCTCGAGCACCTGGCCGCCGAGGTCGCGTGTCCATCCGGTGACATACGCGAAATGTTCCGTGGCCGGCAGGCGCGGCACGTGCGCGACCAGCCACTCGAGAAACCGAAAGCCGGCGAGCCGCGCCGCGAGTCGGTGCCGGCCGGCGAGCGCGGCGAGCTCCTGCTCGACCGCGCGCCGCGCCTCGCCGACCGCCGTGCGGCGCAGGCCGAGCTCGGTCAGCGCGACCAGCGGATCCGCAGACAGACCCTGTGGCAGCGGGATGGCGCGACCGCGCGCGGCCGCCACCTCGCGGTCGAGCGCCGCGACCTGTGCGGCTTCGCCGACGCACAGGCGGTAATGGCTCGGCGGCAGGTCGAGCTCGAGCGCGAGCAGCGATGCCGGCAGCTGCGTCACCGCGCCTTTCTCGGCTACGTACAGCCGCGCCGCCAGAACCGGCCCGGCGCGCGACACGGCGGCGAGGCTCGGAAGCGCCGGCCCGGCCGCCCGAAACACGCGCTCGATCTCGACGAGCCCCGCTTGCTCCGTGATCAGTCCTTCCAGGCGCGCGATCGGCGCATCCGCCTCGGCCGCCCAGCCGCGCAGCTCCTTAAGCGCATCCCGCGCGCCCGCGAGCGACTGCGGCGGGGCGATCTGCGTATCGACGCGGGGCTCCGGCCAATACGGCGCGTAACGGCGGCCAAGCTCGCGGTACTCGGTCAATACGTCGCGGTAATCGGGTACCGCCGCGGCGCTGTCGGTCGCGCTCGTGACCTCGAGCTCCACCGACCGAGTGCCGGCCAGACACTCGAGCACGGCGCCTAGATGCTCGCGGTCGGTCAGCACCTCGAACCAGCGCGCCGCGACCGGCCGGAGCGTCATCCCACCGGCTCCGCTGACGGCGAGCCCGGCACCCACAGGCGCACCACGAAGCCGCCGCGCAGCATCTCGAACTCAAGTGCCCGCCGCGCGAGCTCGCAAAACCCCGCCGCGCCGGTTCCGGAACTCCTGCGGAACAGGCGTTCGAAGCCGGCGCTCAGCACGGCCCGGCTTTCGATCGTCGGATGATCCGTGCCGGCGACTGACCGCACCAGGGCCTCGAGCGCGAGCAGCGCCCGCCGTGCGCGCCCCTCCCCCGGCGGCCAGCGCGCGCGCCACTCGCGGTGCCAAGCCGGCAACAGCGGCGCCCCCGACTGCCAGGCACTGCGCAGCGGGGCGTAGCCGGAGGCTACGAGCAGCGCCGCGCGCTCGCGCGGGTCGGCCGCGGCGATCGCGGCCAGCGGCCCGTCCACCAGTTGCGCACGCGGCACCGCGGCTGCGGCCCGCAATCCCTCGAGCAGCGCAAGATCGGCAAGCGTCTGGAACCACTCGAACGCGCCGCGCCATCGCGGCGGGTGCCAGCCGGCCACCGCCCGACACTCGGCACGCCACAGCTCGCGCAGCCGCGACTCGAAACTGTCGACGTCCTGCGCGGCGGCGCTCTCCGGAAGGCGCAACCAGCCGGCGCCGCGCAGCACCTCGAGGTAACGGGGAAGCCCGCGGCTGGAATCGAGCTGTGCTCGCTCGGCCGCGCCGAGCCGGGGT
>DATNHZ010000022.1:0-5386 GCA_035604655.1 Steroidobacteraceae bacterium
CGGCCCGACGTACCGCATCAAGGGCTTCGAGCTGCAGTTCACCGCGCGGGTCACGGACGGCCTCACGCTGATGGGCTCGCTGTCTCACAACGATGCGTCACAGACGACGTCGCCCTGCATCGTCTCCCCCGGCAAGCTCACGGTGGATGGTGTATCGATCGGTAGCAATCCGACGCCCGCCGGCGCGTGCCTGACGCAGGTTCGATCCGGATCCATGAACGTTCCTCTGACAAACCCTCTCGGTGCGGTTGGTGACACGCCGGCGTTCTCGCCGACGCTGCAGTTCAACCTGCGGGGCCGCTACGACTGGAGCGTGGACGAGTACAAGGCCTATGTTCAGGTCGCGATGAACCACACCGACGAGATGAGCAACCAGCCAAGTGGCTTCACGTCGGGCGAAGACCCGGCGCACCCGATCCCGGTTCCGTACACAACCTGGCTGCGCTACACAATGCCGAGCTACAACATTTTCGATGCGCAGCTCGGGCTGGCGAAGGGTGCGTGGGACGCGCAGCTGTTCGCGCAGAATCTGACGAACAAGATCTCGAGCGTGTTCACGACCTCCGGCCAGGACGTCCGCGCCGAAATACCGTTGCATCCGCGCGTGCTCGGCCTCAAGGTGGAGATGAAGTTCTGACGCCGGCGATGCGCCGCGACCCGTAACGGTTGCGGTACACTCAAGGGGCGGACGGCGATGTCCGCCCTTTGTGTTTTTAAGGAGTCCATGACCGTGTCGGCACAGCCCGCGAGATCCGTCAGCATCGAACAGGGGGTGCACAGGATCCGTGGTCTATTCGCCGCGCGGCGAATCGAGGAAGCGGTCGCCGCCGCCGCGGCACTCAAGGCAACCGTGCCGGAGAATCGCGACGTCCTGTACCTGCTCGCGCTCGGTCAGCGGCAGACACGCCGTCTGGGGGACGCGCTCGCGACGCTCGCTGAGATGGAGCGGCACCATCCGGGCGCGAGCGCGCTCTACCAGGAGCGCGGCCACTGCTACGTCGCCTTGAAGGATGCGCCACGCGCGATCGAGGCCTACGAGCGCGCGGTCCGGATCAACCCCGCCCTGCCCGCCAGCTGGAGCATGCTCGAGGGGCTCCACAAGCTGGCTGGCAACGACCAACAGCGCCAGGTCGCGGCAGCGCACGCCCGCAAGCTGCAGGCCATGCCGCGCGAGGTCGTCAAGGCGCTCGGGCTCTTCTGCGAGGGCGACCTGACCGCCGCCGAGAAGCTGGTGCGCGCGTACCTGCTCCAGCACGGCAACCACGTCGAGGCGATGCGCCTGCTCGCTCGGATCGGCGTCGCGCGGGAGGTGCTGGACGACGCCGAGGTGCTGCTTGCCGCCGCCCTCGAGATGCAGCCGGACTACACCGAGCTCCGGCGCGACTACGCCTGCGTGCTGCTCGACCGCCACAGGCATGCCGACTGCATCCGCGAGCTCGACCGGCTGCTCGTCGACGACCCGCAGAACATCGACTACCGGACGCTGCGCGCGACCGCGAGCGTCGGTCTCGGCGATCACGAGGGCGGCATCCGCGGCTTCGCCGCAGTCCTCGAGGACACCGCGCCCGGCTCGCGGTCGGCGGCCGACCTGCTGCTGTCCATCGGTCACGCGCAGAAGACGCTCGGCCGGCGCAGCGAAGCCATCGACTCCTACAAGCGGGCGATTGCGGTCCGGCCGAACTTCGGCGACGCCTACTGGAGCCTCGCAAACCTCAAGACCTACGGGTTCTCGGACGCGGAAATCGACGAACTGCGCCACGCCGAGGCGGATGCCTCGCTTGCCATCATCGACCGCTACCACATCTGCTTCGCGCTCGGTAAGGCGTTTGAGGACCGCAGCGACTTCGCGACCAGCTGGCATTATTACGAGCGCGGCAATGCCATGAAACGCACCGAGAGCAAGTACCGGCCTGAGCTGCTCGAGCAGAACACTGCGAACCAGAAGCGCGTGTGCACCCGGGAGTTCTTCGCGGCGCGGCGCGGCTGGGGCGCCGCGGCACGCGACCCGATCTTCATCCTCGGCCTGCCGCGCGCGGGCTCAACGCTGCTCGAGCAGATACTCGCCTCGCACTCCATGGTCGACGGCACGCAGGAGCTCGCGAACGTCTCGCGCGTGGCACTCGATCTGCAGGGTCTAAACCCCGACCTCGACAACCCACGCTATCCGATGTGCCTCACCGACATGAGCGCGGATGACTTCAGGGCGCTCGGCGAGAAGTACCTCGCCGACACCCGCGCCTACCGCAGCGGCCGGCCGCTGTTCGTCGACAAGAATCCTAACAACTTCCGGCACATCGGCCTGGTCCACCTGATGCTGCCGAACGCGACCATCATCGATGCGCGCCGCGAGCCGATGGCCTGCTGTTTCGGCAACCTGAAGCAGCTCTTTGCCCGCGGCCAGGAGTTCTGCTACAGCATCGACGACATCGCGCGCTACTACCGCACCTACCTCGAGCTGATGCAGCACTGGGACCAGGCGCTGCCGGGACGGGTGCTGCGCGTCCACCACGAGGACGTGGTCGAGGACCTCGAAGGCAGCGTGCGCCGCATGCTCGATTTCTGCGGACTGCCATTCGAACCGGCCTGCGTCGAGTTCCACAAGACCGAGCGCAGCGTGCGCACCGCAAGCTCCGAGCAGGTGCGCCAGCCGATCTACCGCGAGGGCGTCGACCAGTGGCGGAACTACGCGCCGTGGCTCGGGCCGCTTGAGGCGGCGCTCGGCGACGCGCTCGTGCGCTACCGCCGCTAGCAGGGTGTTGAAAAGCGTTTTTCGAGCACTCCTTCCCGCCCGTCTTCAGCGTACTGGCAACGATCAATCAGGTACTTGCGGTGAGCGATTCGATGAAACGAACGACAAACGATCGTTTTTCGACATCCTGTCGGGAGCGGCCTGCGGACCAGGGCTGAGATGCCGCCCGGACGAAACGAGCCCTGCCCCTGCGGCAGCGGTCGCAAGTACAAGCACTGCTGCGGGGTGCCACCACGCGAGGCGCCGGCACCCGCCCGACCGGCGCGGGCCGCGACGGTCCCGTGGGCGCTGATTGAGGCCGGCCGGCCGGCCGAGGCGGAGGTCGAGTGCGAGCGCCTGCTCGCGCACGAGCCGGCCCTCGGCCTGGCGTGGAAGTGCCTTGGAATCGCCCGCCAGATGCAGGGCAAGGACGCTCTGGCGGCGCTCGAGGCGGCGAGCCGCTCGCTCCCGGGCGACGCCGAGGTGCACTACCTGCTCGGCCAGGCGCTCGAGGGCCGAGGCCTTGACGCGCGCGCCGCGGAGTGTCTCAGCCGTGCCACTGCGCTACGGCCGGACTTCGCCGACGCCCACAACGATCTCGGCCAGGTGCTGCTGCGCCTCGGGCAGACGGAGGCGGCCATCGCCAGCTGCCGTCGCGCACTCGCGCTGCGGCCAAACTTCGCCGCAGCCATCGGCAACCTCGCCAATGCCGCTGGCGCGCGCGGCGACCTCGCCGCAGCGATCGCGGGGTACCGGCGCGTCCTCGAGCTCGAGCCCCGCACTGCCGAGGCCCACCACCATCTCGGCAGCGCGCTCGCCGAGGCCGGCGAGCGCGACGCTGCGATCGACTGTTTCCGGCGCGCGCTCGAACTCCGTCCGGACTACGCAAGCGCCGCCACCCAGCTCGCGCGCGCGCTGACGGCTGCCGGGCGCGGTGCCGAAGCGATCCCGTACTACGAGCATCTTCTGGCGCGTGCGCCCACCGCTTCGGTGCTCGAAGGCTTCGCGACTCTGCTCGCCGGACTCGGCCGCTTCGAGGCCGCCACGCGGCGCTACCGCGAAGCGCTCGCTCTGGAGCCGCTGAGTGCGCGGCTGCACTCCAATCTTGGCTACACGCTCCATTGCATCGGCGACTTCCGCGCCGCGATCGATCACTGCCGGCGTGCAGTCGAGCTGGACCCGAAGCTTCCGGAGGCGCACCTGCATCTTGGCAACGCACTTCTCGCCCTGGGCGAACTGAGCGCGGCAGCAGATTGCTACCGGGCCGGCATCGCGGTCGCTCCCGGCTACGCTGCGCTCCACAACGCGCTCGGCATGGCAGAGCGTGCGCTCGGCCGGCTCGATACGGCGGAAGCGAGCGCGCGACGGGCGCTCGAGCTCAATCCCGGGGCGGCCGATACGCTCGTCTTTCTCGGCAATCTGGCCGGCGACCGGGGCCGGTTCGCCGAGGCCGAAAAACTGCTGAACGCGGCGCGCTCTATCGCCCCGGAGCTGCCCGAGGCGCTGGTCGGCCTGTCCAAGATCCGCAAGATGACTACAGCGGATGCGGACTGGCGGGAGGCGGCCGAACGCCTGCTGGAACGCGGCCTGCCGCTCGGTCACGCCATCAACCTGCACCACGCCGCGGGTAAATACTACGATGATGTTGGCGAGTACGAGGCGGCGTTTCGGCATCATCGCCTGGGCAACGAGCTCGCCCGCCCGACCGGTCCGCGGTACGACCGCGCCGCGACCACGCGGCGCGTCACGCAGACGATCGCCGCCTTCGACCGCGGCGCGCTCGACGCACTGCGACCGGCCGGGCTTCCGTCCGAGCGTCCGGTATTCATCATCGGCATGCCCCGCTCGGGCACGACGCTCGCCGAGCAGATCCTCGCCTCGCACCCCGACGTGCACGGCGCGGGTGAACTGGTCTACTGGAACTTCGCGGCGGACATCGAGCGCGCGGCGCCATCCGCGCAGCGCTTGGCCACGATCACCAAACTCGCCGAAGACTTTCTCGCGACGCTCGCGGCGCGGTCGGCCGTGACCGCCCGGGTCGTCGACAAGCTGCCGGGCAACTTCGAGAACATCGGCCTCATCCATGCGGCGCTGCCCAAGGCACGGATCATTCACCTCGAGCGGAATCCGATCGACACGTGCCTGTCGATCTACTTCCAGGGCTTTTCGGCCGCCCACACCTACGCGACCGACCTCGATGACCTGGCGCATTACTACCGCGAGTACCGTCGCCTGATGGCGCACTGGCGCGCGACGCTGACCGCGGCGACGCTGCTCGAGGTTCCGTACGAGGGTTTGGTCGAAAATCCCGAGGACTGGAGCCGCCGGATGTGTGCGCACATCGGGCTGCCGTGGGACCCGCGCTGCCTCGAGTTCCACCACAGCGCGCGGCCGGTGCTGACGGCGAGCAGCTGGCAGGTGCGCCAGCCCATCGGCACGGCCTCGGTAGGCCGGTGGCGCCGCTACGAGCGCTTCGTCGGGCCGCTGCTCCCGCTGCAGGCCTGACGCCTCGCCTCGGGCATTGATCGCGCGATTCGCGGTGGATCCGCGCTCCGGCGACAGCTATCGCGCCGGCCCGGTCGTAACGTGTGACACCGGGGTCCCTCGATTCCCGGCGCCTTGACGTCGGGCCGTCCAAGTCGATTTGTACAGGACCGA
>DATNHZ010000023.1:0-6123 GCA_035604655.1 Steroidobacteraceae bacterium
CGGATTATAATCCGGCGCGCCCGGGTCGCCGCCGACGGCGCTCGGCGATCATCGTTCTGATGCGAGGCAACCACCATGGCGAGCATTCACGACTTTCGCGCCCGCAGCATCGATGGCAAGGACGAGCCGCTGACCAAGTACAAGGGGAAAGTGCTGCTTGTCGTCAACGTCGCGAGCAAGTGCGGCTTCACGCCGCAGTACCAGGGCCTCGAGGCACTGTATCGCAAGCTCGGGAAGAAGGGCTTCGCGGTGCTCGGCTTCCCGTGCGACCAGTTCGGACACCAGGAACCGGGAGACGAGAGCGAGATCCGAAACTTCTGCAGCGTCAACTACGATGTGAGTTTCCCGATGTTCGCCAAGATCGAGGTGAACGGCAGCGGCACGCATCCTCTGTACCAGTACCTCAAGCACGAGGCGAAGGGCGTGCTCGGGACGGAGGCGATCAAGTGGAACTTCACGAAGTTCCTCGTGGGCAAGGATGGCGCGGTCGTTGCGCGCTACGCGCCCAACGACAAACCGGAGAGCATCGAGAAGGACATCGTCGCGCTGCTGTGAGCCCTGCGGACTCGGCTCACCCGCCCGCGACAGGCGGCAACGGCGGCGGCTCCGCGTCCACCGCGCCCGGACCCGAGGCAGCGAACAGGCGTCCCCGGATCACCGCGCCCGCCGCCATCTCGATTGAGCCGTAGGTCACGTTGCCGCTGATGCGCGCGGTCGGGCCCAGCTCGACCTTGTCCGTAGCCCTGATGTCACCCCGCACCTCGCCGTGCACGACGACCCGCGGGACCTCGACGATGCCTTCGACGACGCCGTTCGGCGCAATCGACAGCGCTGCAGTCGCCCCCGCATCGCAGGTCACGTTACCCCGCACGTAGCCCTCGAGTTGCACGCCCCCGGTGACGACCAGGTTGCCCTCGACGCGCGTACCCGCGGCAATCAGGGTCTCGATCTGCGCGGCAGGCTGCTTGCGTCGCCCAAACATCGGAATCCTCCGGGTCAGGTCGTCTCGATCTTCCAGGGGTAGGTCTGGCGAATGGATGCGGTGGCCTTGGCGGGACGGACCTCGACGACCACGCGCTCCGGCAGGAAGTCCTCGGGCAGCTCGATCTCCGTCTCCACTTCCTGAAAGTACCGGAACGAGAAGTTGAGGGAGTTCGACGAAGTCCCAATTTGTGCGAGCGGGAGATTGACGGCGCGGCCGCCGCGCTGCCCGTCGACCGACAGGTCCGCCGTGCCGCTGGCGACCGCGTCCTGGCGCGCGGCCTGGATCAGCACGAGGCGCACTCGGAACCTGTGCGGGGCGATGCCGGGCAGGATCTGCAGCCGCTGGATACGCAGGCCCGCCAGCCCGTCCGAAGGGTTGACGATGCCGCGGTAGAACGTCAGCTCCTGGCTCTGCGAGGACAGCCGCGCCTCGAAATCGGCGAGGGACTTCTCGACCTGCTGGTATGCCTCGCGATCAACGCGTCTTGCGACTTCGGCCTCGGCAAGACGCGCCTGGGTCGACCGGAGCTGTGCCGTCAGTTCTTCGATCTGCGCCGCCTTCGCGCGTCGATCGAGTTGCGCCGCCAGCAGCGAATAGCCGGCGCGGATGCCTCCGGCCTCGAAGGCGCCGACCAGGCACGCGATCCCGCCGACGACCACGATCGCCCACACGAGCGCCGCCCGGATGGGCGCATGGCGTTTGACGATCAGGCGTTGCGTATCGGTGGGCATGAAGCTCGCGACGAACCTAGAGTGAACTCGGGCCCCTCGGCCGGCAGGAGATGCTCGAATGCTCTAGCTGTGGATCAGGGCGCTGCATGCAGGTTTCGCGGCCACCGACGGGTCGGCCGCCGGCCGGGCCCTGAGTGGTCCCCGGGCTCGTGGTGTACCACATTTGGTGCGGCCGGCCAGTGTCCTGGTTCCACGACCTCGGCAATGGACATTCGGGGCGTCGGAAAAGCTGATCCACGGGAATACCGGCGCCAGTGATCGCGATCCGGATGCTGGAAGTCAACGAGCCGATGCGGCGCCGGCTCAGCGCTGGGCGCCCGGCGCCGACGGTTCCGCGTCCCACCATGCGGGGTACGGCGGCAAGCCTTGCGGAAAGGCAATCCGGCCGAGTTCGTGCAGCGCCCGGCGATACACGTCCCGCTTGAAGAAGATGACCTCGCGAACGGGGTCCCAGAACTCGGCCCAGCGCCAGCGATCGAATTCGGGGCGCTCGGTCGTGACATCGAAGCGCAGACGCTCGTCGCCGCCCCGGAACCGCAGCAGCACCCAGCGCTGCTTCTGGCCGATGCACAACGGCGTTCCATGGCGCCGCACGTACTTTTTCGGCAGCTTGTAGCGCAGCCAGTCCCGCGTCTCGCCGAGGTAGGTGACGTCGGCCGCGGCGAGTCCGATCTCCTCCTCGAGTTCCCGGTATAGCGCCTGCTCGAGCGACTCGTCACGGCGGATGCCGCCCTGAGGAAACTGCCAGCCGCGACCGCCGGGGCGACCGCCGAGGAATACGCGCCCGTCGTCTCGCATCAGCACGATGCCGACGTTGGCGCGATAGCCGTCCTCGTCGATCCAGTCGCTCATGGCCTCCCCGGAATGCCTCGGCGGAGGATTCTTTCACAGGGTACCGGCCGGGCCAACCTGCCGCGGACGCCCCGTTCCGGGTACGCTGGCGCCCGCCGCGTCCTCGCCGAGGCCCCTCCGTGTTCGCGTCCCTGGTTCGTCGTCCCTGGCTGGTGCTCGTCGGTCTCGCGCTGCTGGCCGCGGCGGCACTCATCGCCTCGGTGTCGATTGGCAGCGCCGGACCCGGCCCACTGGGGCTCTGGCGCGGACTCACTGCCGGGACCGATCCGCTCGCCCGCTCGCTCGTGTTGCAGCTGCGGCTGCCGCGCGCGCTGACTGCCTTCGGCGCCGGCGCACTGCTCGCGCTCGCGGGCGTCTGCATGCAGGTGCTGCTCCGAAATCCGCTGGCTGATCCTTACGTGCTCGGCGTCTCGGGCGGAGCGGCGGTCGCAGCGCTGACTGCGATGCTGCTCGGCGCCGGAACCTTCGGAGTCCAGGGAGCGGCCTTCGGCGGTGCGTTTGCGGCAACGCTGGTGGTGTTCACGCTCGCCAAGGGACCAGGTGGCTGGACCCCGACCCGCCTGTTGTTGACCGGGGTCGTGGTCGCCGCCGGCACCGGTGCGCTCGTCAGCCTGCTGCTGGCGGCGGGAGATCCGACGGTCCTTCGCGGCATGGTGTTCTGGCTGATGGGCGACCTGTCGTGGGCCGGTTCGCCGGTGGCGCTGCTGTCGCTCGCAGCGATCGCAACGCCGCTCGGCGTGCTCGCGGCCCGACCGCTCAACGTGTTGGCGCGGGGTGACGTGCAGGCGCAGCTGCTTGGAGTTCCGGTTGCGCCGCTGCGCGGTGCGCTGTTCGTCGCCGCCAGCGTGCTGACGGCGGCCACGGTGACCAATGTCGGGGCGATCGGCTTCGTCGGGCTCGTCACGCCGCACCTGGTGCGCCTGCTGGTCGGCTCCGATCACCGGCGGGTCGTGCCAGCGGCCGCGCTCGCCGGCGGCACGCTGGTGGTGATTGCCGATCTGGTGGCGCGCACCGTGCTCGCCCCGCGCCAGCTGCCGGTCGGTGCGCTGACGGCAATCGTCGGCGTGCCTCTGTTTCTCGCGCTGATGCGCCGCGCGCAACCGGCGACCTGACGTCGGACGCTCAGCTGGCCGGGGCGGTCCTGGCCACGCGGTCCCGTCCGGCGGCCTTGGCCGCGTACAGCGCCGCATCGGCGTCGGCGAGCAGCCGGTCGCCCAGTGCCTTCAGGTCACCGTCGGTGCGGCTCGGCGACACGGCCGCGGCGCCCATCGACAGCGTGATACTGCGGGTTGCCTTGCCGCCGACGCCGATCGGCGGCTTCATTGCGGTGCGAATCCGCTCACCGAGCCGCACGGCGTCCTCGAGCGAGGTCGCCGGCAGCAGCAGCGCGAACTCGTCGCCGCCGAAACGCGCCGCGGTGTCGCTGGCGCGGACCTGCACCTCGATGCGCGCCGTGATCTCGCGCAGCGCCTCGTCGCCCCCCAGGTGGCCGCAGCTGTCATTGACGGACTTGAAATGGTCGACGTCGATCATCAGGCACGCGACGCTCGCGCCGACGCGCTGTGCGCGGGCGAGCTCCTCCCGGAGGCGCGATTGCAGGTAACGCCGGTTGTGCCAGCCCGTCAGGTAGTCGGCCAGCCCGCTGCGCAGCACCCGCGCGCGATTGGCGGCATTCTCGAGGCAGACGGCCGCGATGCTCGCCAGGTGCTGCAGAAAATGCGCGCCGAGCCGGTGCGTGAAGCGCTGCTGGTCGCGGCTGCCGAAGCACAGCACGCCGGCCAGGCGTCCCTGGCGGCTGAGCGGCAGCAGCGCGAGCGACTTGAGCTCGCGCTGGCCGGGGAACAGCAGATCGTGGTCGGCGCGAACCCAGGCGCCGAGCCACGGCTGGCGCAGCGCGCCGACCTGCGGCGCAAGCCCGGCGAGCGTGTCGACGAACGTCACGCTGGGAAATTCCTCAGGCCGGTCGCCGCCGCCAAGCAGCAGGTGGCGGATCTCGTGGTTCGGGTCCTCGAGCACGAGCTGCACGGCATCGAGCGCGTAGCTCGCGGCCATGCCGCTGGTCATCAGCCTGAACAGGTCCGGCAGCGTCTCGGCCGAGAGCAGCTCGAGCTCGCGCTCGCGCGTCCGTTGCCACTTCTGCTCGTTGGCGACCGCCGCATCGCGCTGGCTGCGCAAGCGCGCGCGGAGTTCGTCCGCCTCGCCGCGCTCGCTGGTGCCGCGTCGCTCGCCGCCGGACTCGCTCACGCCGGCTCGCGGCCCGGCTGCGGCCGGGTGTGCAGGTAGCTGCGGCCACGCTCCATCATCTGGCGGAAGCCGGCGCTGTCCTGCGAGCGCACCGTCGCCCGCAGCCGCTCGACGGCGAACAGCAGGGCGGTCAGCGACTCGGTGCCGTACTCGTTGAGCGCCTGGATCTCGAAATACAGTGCCGGTGAGTCCTCGGCGACGCGATTGGCGACCTCGAGCTGCGCGTCGAAGGTCGTGCTCGACATGCGCGCGAGGCGTGGCGCGGCCTCGCCGCTTTCGGCGAGCGCAGTGAAGAACGCGATGTTGACTGCGTGCGACAGGCCGAGCACGTAGGCGATCAGCCGGTCGTGTTCGTCGAGGCCCATGACGACCTGCTCGGCCATGGTCGGCGCGAACAGCTCCTGTGCCTCGGCGAGCGCCCCGGCGTCGCCGAGGTTGATGTAGATCACGTGGCGCCCGGACAGTAGGTCGGTGTCCGGGCCGAACATCGGGTGGAGCGAGGTGACTCGCACGCCGGCGCGAACCAGGGCGTCGAGGCCGGCGCGCAACGGCGTCTTGACCGAGGCGAGATCGAAGACGAGTCCGCGCGGCCGGCGGGCGGCGAGCGCATGCAGGACGCCGGCGGTGATGCCGAGCGGGGTGGCAACCACGATCAGGTGCTGCTCGAGCGGCGAATCCTCCCATCGGGCGATGTGCGGGTAGCCTTCGACCGGTCCCGCGGGATCTGCGATCTCGACGCCAAAGCCCTGCGATGCGAGGAAGTCAGCAAACCACCGGCCCATCTTGCCCCGCCCGCCGATCACCAGCGCCCGCCGGCCGCTGCCCTGGCCTGCAGCGACGACGCGGGCCTGTTCCTGGGTCGCAAGCGAGCTTCTGATCAGCAGCCGCAGGATCTGTTCGGCAACCTCGGGCGACACGCCCTGACGCTCGGCGTGGGCGCGCACGCCCAGAATCACCTCGCGTTCGCGCCGGTAATCCCGGGTCGCATGGCCGGTGGCGCGTTTGGCGCGCTCGACCTCGCGGGACAGGCGCTGCCGTTCGGCCATGAGCGCGATCAGCTCGCGGTCGATCTCGGTCAGGCGATCGCGCAGCTGCTGCAGGGTCTGTGGGTCCGGCACGTCGTCTCCTCATTGGCCGCGGCGACGGCCGGGGCCCGCCGACGATTCTGTCAGCTTCCCGGGCGCCGCGTCAGCGCCCCGTCCGCGACGTCGCTGTCGGCGGGAGTGGGGCGGCTGGGAGTCGCTGCGTGTGCTGCCAATGGGGACAGCAGCCACGCCAGCGGCACGCCGAACGGCGGGAGCCGCCGTGGCA
>DATNHZ010000024.1:0-3073 GCA_035604655.1 Steroidobacteraceae bacterium
CCTGCCGGGTGGACGCCGCTCCCCGGGAATCTCCCAGCTGGTCGCCAAGCTCGAGGGCTATCTGCCACCCGAGCAGGTTGAGCGCATCCAGGATGCCTACGAACTCGCGAGCGGGGCCCACAAGGGCCAGAAGCGCCTGACCGGCGAGGCGTACATCACGCACCCGGTCGCCGTCGCCGGAATCCTTGCCGACCTGCATCTCGATGGCCAGACCATTTGCGCCGCGCTGCTGCACGACGTCATCGAGGACACGCCGACCGTCAAGGACGAGATCCTGGCGCGCTTCGGCCGCGAGGTCGCCGAGCTCGTCGACGGTGTCTCGAAGCTCGACAAGGTGCAGTTCAAGAGTCGCAAGGAAGCGCAGGCCGAGTCGTTCCGCAAGATGATCCTCGCGATGGTGCGCGATATCCGCGTCATCATGGTCAAGCTCGCCGATCGCACCCACAACATGCGCACGCTCGGCGCGATGCCGACACCCAAGCGTCGGCGCATCGCGCTCGAGACGCTCGACATCTACGCGCCAATCGCCAATCGCCTCGGCATCCATTCAATCAAGCTCGAGCTCGAGGACCTCGGGTTCCGCGCCCTGTACCCGCAGCGCTACCACGTGCTCGAGCGGGAGCTGAAGCGCAGCCGCGGCAACCAGAAGGAGTTCCTGCCGAAGATCACCTCGAACATCTCGGCTGCGCTCGTCAAGGCCAGCCTCAAGGGCCGCGTCGAGTCGCGCGAGAAGCATCTGTTCAGCATCTACCAGAAGATGCGCCGCAAGAAGGTGGCGTTGTCGGATGTCATCGACGTCTACGGCGTGCGGGTCGTGGTCGACTCGGTCGACGCCTGCTATCGCGCGCTGGGGCTCGTGCACGGCCTCTACAAGCCGATGCCCGGCCGCTTCAAGGACTACATCGCGATCCCCCGGATCAACGGTTACCAGTCGTTGCATACCACGCTGTTCGGCCCCAACGGAGTCCCGCTCGAGATCCAGATCCGCACGGAGGACATGCACCGCCTCGCCGAGAACGGTATCGCCGCGCACTGGCAGTACAAGGTCGGGGAAGAATTGGGCCCGAGCCAGCACGAGCGTGCGCGCGAGTGGCTGAAGAGCCTGATGCAGATGCAGGAAGGTGGCAATCCGGAGGAGTTCCTCGAGAGCGTCAAGGTCGACCTGTTCCCGGACAAGGTGTACGTGTTCACGCCGAAGGGCGACATCCTGCGCCTGCCGCGCGGCGCGACCTGCGTCGATTTTGCCTACGCGGTGCACACCGACGTCGGCCGGCGCTGCGTGGCCGCCAAAATCGACCGGCGGCTGGTGCCGCTGCGGACGGCGCTGCGCAACGGGCAGACGGTCGAGGTTATCACCGCCAAAGGCGCAACCCCGAACCCCGCCTGGGCGAACTTCGTCGTCACCGCCAAGGCGCGGGCCTCGATCCGCAGCTACCTCAAGACGATGAAGCGCGGTGAGGCCGCAGATCTCGGCAGACGGCTCGTCAACCAGGCGCTCGGTGAGTTCAAGCTCGCCCTGAAAGCCGTCGATGCTGCGACGATCGAGAGCGCGGCGCACGACCTCGGATTCAAGGATCCGGAGGACCTGTTCGAAAAAGTAGGCCTCGGCGAGCGGCTCGCGCCGCTCGTGGCACGACACCTGTTGCCGGCCGATCGCGGCGCCGTCTCGGCCAAGGGTGAGACGCGCGCGGCGGCCCCGCTCGCCATCGCCGGCACCGAGGGTCTGGTCGTGACCTACGCGCGCTGCTGCTTCCCGATCCCGTTCGACCCGATCATCGCGTTCCTGTCGACCGGTCGCGGCGTCGTCATCCACCGCGCCCGCTGCGGCAACCTTGCCGGCTGGCACAAGCAGCCCGAGAAGTGGCTACCGGTGTCGTGGCAGAAAAGTGCGCACCGCAGCTTCGCCTCCGAAATCAAGGTCGAGGTTCAGAACCGGCCCGGCGTGCTCGCCGCGGTAGCCTCGGCCATCGCGACCACCGAGACCAACATCGGCCACCTGTCAGTGGTCGAACGGGACAGCGAGTCCTCGACGATCACCTTCGAGCTGCAAGTCCAGGGTCGAGCCCAGCTGGCCAAGGTGATCCGCGCGATCCGTTCGATGCCGGAAGTCCTGTCGGTGGAGCGCACGCTCGCCTGAACGATCCCGGGCCCGCGGGCATCGTGCGAGAATGGCGCCGAACTCCATGCGCGAGGTCAGCATGTCACGCACGATCATCTCAACCGCGGCGGCGCCGGCCGCGATCGGCACGTATTCGCAGGCGGTCAGGGTCGGGGGCACCGTGTACATCTCCGGCCAGATACCGATCGACCCGGCCACGAAGGAATTCATCTCGGGTGACATCGAGGCGCAGGTGCGCCGGGTGTTCGACAACCTGAAGGCAATTGCGCGTGCAGCCGGCGGGTCGCTCGGCGATGCGGTGCGCGTGACGATCTATCTGGTCGATCTCAGCCATTTCCAGCTCGTCAACAAGGTGATGGCGGAATACTTCCCCGCGCCGTATCCGGCCCGTGCGGCGGTCGGCGTCGCCGCCCTTCCGCGCGGTGCGGCGATCGAGGCGGATTGCATCCTGGAGCTGTGAACGCCACCCGCTCGCGCGCCGGCGAGGATGTGCCGCGGCCGGCCGGCGCTGACGCCGAGTTGCGCCCGGTCACAGCCCTCAAGGGTGTCGGCGAGTCGCTGGCGGCGAAACTCGCCAAGCTCGGCATAGAGACGGTCCAGGATCTGCTGTTTCTGCTGCCGCTGCGCTACGAGGACCGCACGCGGATCGTGCCGATCGGCACGCTGCGGCCGGGCGAGCGCGCGGTAGTCGAGGGCGGGATCGAACTCGCCGAGGTCGCCTTTCGCCGCCGCCGCCAGCTGCTCGTGCGGATATCCGACGGCTCCGGATTCCTGACATTGCGGTTCTTCTACTTCACGGGCGCCCAGCAGGCGCAGCTGCAGCGCGGCGTCCGGCTGCGGTGCTACGGCGAGGCGCGACGCGGCACGCTGGGGCTCGAGATCGTGCACCCCGAATACCGTCGCGCCGAAGGCCCCGATGCGCAGCGCACCGAGGACTCGCTGACGCCCGTGTAT
>DATNHZ010000025.1:0-14370 GCA_035604655.1 Steroidobacteraceae bacterium
CGACCGGACCGCGGGCCGGCGCCGAGCGCGCCGCAGCGGCCATCGATTCGGGCGCGGCCGCAGGGCTCCTCGGCGCGCTCGGCGCTTTCTCGCGGGGTCGCAGGTGAGCGCGGCCGCGAGCGGGGACTTCCTAGCCGGCATGGCGCGCGCCTCGGGCGCGCGCCTCGCTGCCGCGCGCGCGTGCGAGCCGGACGCGGCGTTGAGGCAGCGCGCCAGGGAGGCGCCAGCCGCGCCGCCCCTGCGGCTCGATCCGGCAGGCTTCGACCTGATCGCCGAACTGAAACTGCGCTCGCCGGCACAGGGAGTGCTCGGCGCGCCGAGCGACGATCTCGAGGGCCGCGTGCGCGGCTATGCGCGCGCCGGCGCCGCGATCGTCTCGGTGCTGACCGAGCCGGAGCGCTTCGACGGCAGTCTCGCGCACCTCGCGCGCGCGAGCGCTGCGCTCGCAGTGTGCGACGTACCGGTGATGCGCAAGGATTTCCTCGTCGATCCCTACCAGCTGCTCGAGGCGCGCGCCGCCGGCGCCGGCGGGGCGCTGCTGATCGTGCGGATGCTCGGGCAAGCGCAGCTCGCGGAGCTGATGGCCGCAGCGGAGGAACTGCGGCTGTTCGTGCTGCTCGAGGCCTTCGACGCGGCCGACATCGCCACCGCCGGCGAGCTCGCCGCCGGCTGGCGCGGCCGGCGCGAGGAGTGCCTGATCGGCATCAACAGCCGCGACCTCGCGACCCTCGAGGTCGTCGCGGAGCGCCTCGAGTCGCTCGGGAGCCTGCTGCCGGACGGGTTCCCGAAGGTCGCCGAGAGCGGGGTCGTGACGGCTGCGGACGCGGGGCGCCTCGCGGGCCGCGGATTCACGCTCGCGCTCGTGGGCTCCTCACTGATGTCGGCGGCCGACCCGGAGGCGCTGGTGCGGGACATGATCGCGAGCGGGCGTCGGGCGGCACGGTCGCGATGAGCGTGTGGATCAAGATCTGCGGGCTGACCTCGCACGCAGCGGTCCGCGCGGCGCTGGAGGCCGGCGTCGATGCGGTCGGCTTCGTGTTCTACGCCCCCTCGCCCCGCAACGTCACGCCATCGCAGGCCGCCTCGCTCGCCCGCGCCGTGCCGGCGGGCGTGCTCAAGGTCGCGGTGGCGCAGCATCCGCCGCAGGCACTCGTCGATGCCATTGCCGCCGAGTTCGCGCCCGACCTGCTGCAGACGGATTGCGCGGACCTCGCCTCGCTGTCGCTGCCGCCGGGCCTCGCAGTGCTGCCGGTGCTGCGTTCCGGCCAGCGGCTGCCGGCGCGCTTGCCGGCGCGATGCCTGTACGAGAGCGCGACCAGCGGCGCGGGACGCGAAGCCGACTGGCCGGCGGCGTGCGAGCTCGCCGGCCGCACCGAACTCATACTGGGCGGGGGCCTCAGGCCCGAGAACGTCGCCGCGGCGATCGCCGCGGTGCAGCCGTTCGGGGTGGACGTATCGAGCGGCGTCGAGTCCGCCCCGGGCATCAAGGACGCGGCGAGGATTCAGGCGTTCGTCGCGGCGGCGCGCGGCACCGCGGTTCGACAGGCGACATTTCGGGAGTGACGGCGATGACGGCAGCGAACGCGACGCTTGCGGCGGAGGCGCTCCTGAAGCGCGAACTGGCCGGAGACTTTCCGGACGGGCGCGGACGCTACGGTCCGTACGGCGGGCGCTACGTTCCGGAGACGCTGGTGCCGGCGCTCGACCGGCTCGAGGCGGGGGTCAGGCGCTGGCTCACGGATCCGGCCTTCGTGGCCGAGCTCGACGACCAGCTCTTCACGTGGGTCGGTCGGCCGACACCGCTCAGCCATGCGCCGGAGCTGTCGCGCCGCTGGGGCGCGCAGGTGTACCTCAAGCGTGAGGACCTCGCGCACACCGGGGCGCACAAGATCAACAACGCGATCGGCCAGGCGCTGCTCGCAAGACGTCTCGGCGCTGAGCGCATCGTCGCCGAGACCGGTGCCGGCCAGCACGGTGTCGCAGCCGCCGCGGCCTGCGCGCGGCTCGGCTTGCCGTGCACCGTATACATGGGGGCGATCGACTGCGAGCGGCAGGCGCCGAACGTCGGGCGAATGAAGCTCCTCGGCGCCACCGTGGTGCCGGTGACCGGCGGCGACCAGACGCTGCGCGCCGCCATCGATGAGGCGCTCAGGGACTGGGTCACGGATCCCAACGGCACCTACTACCTGATCGGCTCGGTGGTCGGACCCCATCCGTACCCGTACCTGGTGCGCGAGCTGCAGGCGGTCATCGGGCGCGAAGCGCGCGCACAGATGCAGCGTCAGGCCGGAGGCCTGCCGCACGCGGTATTCGCCTGCGTCGGCGGCGGCTCCAACTCGATCGGCATGTTTCATCCGTTCGTGTCCGATCCGGAGGTCCGGCTGATGGGCGTCGAGGCGGGCGGGCGTGGTCCGGCGCTCGGCGACAACGCCGCGACGCTGTCGCTCGGCACGCCCGGCGTGCTCCAGGGGTGCTACTCGATGCTGCTGCAGGACGCCAACGGCCAGATCCAGGAGACCCACTCGGTGTCCGCGGGCCTTGACTATCCGGGCGTGGGTCCCGAGCACGCGCTGCTGCAGGCCGTGAAGCGCGTCGAGTATCAGTCCGCGACGGACGAGGAGGCGCTTGCCTCGGTCGCCGAGTGCTGCCGGGCCGAGGGCATCCTGCCGGCGATCGAGACCGCCCATGCCTTCGCCGGCGCGCGCAAGTGGGCGGCTTCCAACCCCGGCACACGCATCCTGATCTGCCTGTCCGGGCGCGGTGACAAGGACATGCCCACGCTGCAGAAGACGCTGCTCGCGGAGCGAACCGCATGAGCGGCGCGGCCACCGCCGGCAGCGTGGCCGGCCACGAGACGATCGGGGCCGCGATCCGGGCGGCAGGCGCGCGCGGCGAGCCGGCGCTCGTCGCCTACCTCACGGCCGGGTTCCCGAGGCGTGAGCGCTTCGCCGCGGACCTCAAGCGCGTCGCCGCGAGTGCCGACGTCGTGGAGATCGGCGTACCGTTCACCGATCCGATGGCCGACGGCATGACGATCCAGCGCGCCAGCCATGCGGCGATCGCGCAGGGTGTGTCGCTCGCATGGATCCTCGAGCAGCTGACCGCGCTCGCGCCGCGGCCGACGGCGCCGCTGCTGTTGATGAGT
The DNA here is from genome assembly GCA_035604655.1 of Steroidobacteraceae bacterium. Lineage (GTDB taxonomy): Bacteria > Pseudomonadota > Gammaproteobacteria > Steroidobacterales > Steroidobacteraceae > CAIKZZ01. The sequence goes on from DATNHZ010000025.1 coordinate 3,146, forward strand.
TACCTCAATCCCCTGCTGGCCTTCGGTCTCGACCGCCTGCCGCGCGCGGCGCGCGCGGCAGGCGTCGCCGGGGTCATCGTGCCGGACCTGCCGTACGAGGAGTGCGACGAGCTCAAGCAGGCGCTCGGCGCGCAAGGAGTCGGACTCGTGCAGATGGTCACTCCGGTGACGCCGCCCGAGCGGCTCGCGACGCTGTGCCGGGCCGCGCAGGGGTTCATCTATGCGGTGACGATGACCGGGACCACTGGTCACAGCGTCGCGACTGTCCCGGACGGGGTGCTCGCCTACCTCGCGCGGGTCAAGGCGGTTGCGCCGATTCCGGTGTGCGCCGGGTTCGGCATCCGCAGCCGCGCGCAGGTCGCGCGGCTCGCAGGCCACGTCGACGGGATCGTTGTCGGCTCGGCGCTCGTCGAAGTGCTGGAGCGCGGCGAGGATCCGGCCGCGTTCCTCGGCGCGCTGCGCGTCGCGGGCTAGCGTTTCAAGGAGGGATCATGCACAAAAGCAAACTCGCCGGCTTCATCATCGACTGCCAGACATCCGATCTCGCCGGCGCGGCCCGGTTCTGGGGCGAGGCGCTCGGGATGCGGGTCGAACCGCTGCCGGGAACGGAGGGTGAGAACTACGTGCGGCTCGTGGACCGGACACACACCCTCGATATAGAGGTGCAGACCGTCGACCATCCGAGCCGCGTGCATCTCGACATTGAGAGCGACGACGTCGAAGCCGAGGTGCGCCGCCTCGAAGGTCTCGGTGCGAAGCGGGTGGCTCAGGTCCGCACCTGGTGGGTCATGGAGGCGCCGACCGGCCAGCGGTTCTGCGTCGTGCCCCACAAGAGCTCGGCGCAGTTCGCGCACAACGCCACCGCATGGCCGTAGCGTGACATCAGCGCAGCCGCGCGCGACACTTGTTCGATGCCCGGCAGCCGACGTCCGCTTCTGTGGAGGACCGCGTTCGGTGCGGCGGCAGTTGTTGCGACCGTCGCGGCGCCCGCACTCGCGAGCGCGGACAGCCCACCGGCGGTGACCGCGCCGCTGTGGTCGTTCATCTCGTTGCTGATCGTGGCCGTCACCGGAGTGCTGGTCGTCGGCTGCGTGTTGCTGCACTACGAAACGCTGCGGCTGCTGTCGCTGGCGTTGCTGCGGATGCACGCCAAACGCCGCCGGCGGATCGTATTCCTGGTGCTCGCGTTGCTGGCGCTCGCAACCGCCGAGATATGGCTGTTTGGCATCGGCTACTACTGGCTGCTGTCCGATCCCGCCTATGGGGCGTTACACGGGCCCGGCATCAAGCCGGACCAGCTGGTCGACTACGTGTACTTCTCCGCGGTGATCTACTCGACGCTCGGACTCGGCGATCTGGTACCGTCGGGGTCCATCCGCTTCCTCGTGGGGACGCAGGCACTCGTGGGATTCACGCTGATATCCTGGTCCGCCGCGTTTACCTTCCTCGAGATGGAGCGCTTCTGGCGTGACAGCACCGAGCGTCGGCACCGGGCTGCCTACGGACCGGACCACGACCGCCAATCCGGGCGCTAGGACATGCACTCGCCGGGGGAACGACGGCCACGGCTGATCCCCTCGGCGCGTGTGCTCGCGGCGCTGGCCGCCCTTGCGCTGAGTGGCTGCGCCACCTATCGCCTCGACGTCCCGCGCCCGGCCAGCCATGCGATCGTGGCGACGGCGGATACCGCGATCGGCCGCGCGTTGCGGCCCGCGCTCGCGGCCCACCCGGGCGAATCGGCTTTTACACTGCTGCAGTACGGCTCGCTCGCGTTCCTGTCGCGCGCGGCGCTCGCCGATCTCGCCGAACGCTCGCTCGACGTGCAGTACTACATCTATGAGGCCGACGACTCGGGCACGGTGATCGCCGACCGGCTGCTGGCGGCCGCGCGCCGCGGCGTGCGGGTGCGGCTGCTGGTCGACGACAGCAACCTGGTGCGCAGCGAGGACCGGCTCGCGACGCTGACCGGCCACCGCAACCTCGAGATCCGCGTCTTCAACCCGTATCGCAACCGCGTGCGCTGGATGCGGCCGTTCGAGTTCGTCACCAGCTTCGGGCGCGTCCAGCGGCGGATGCACAACAAGATCTTCGCGGTCGACGCCCAGCTGGCGGTGATCGGTGGTCGCAACATCGGGGATGACTACTTCGACCTCGACCGCGCCGTCAATTTCAGTGACCTTGAGGTGCTGGCAGCCGGGCCGGTGGCGCGCGAGGCGGTCGAGAGCTTCGACGAGTACTGGAACAGTCCGTGGGCGGTGCCGATCGAGGCCTTCCTGAGACGCGCGCCGACCGAGGCCGAGGCCGACGCAGTGGCCGCCGAGATCGGCGTGCAGGCGGCGCGGACCGAGGAGTTGCGCGAGAGTTACGCGTCGGTGCTTGCGACGATGCGCTCGCTGGCGCTTGACGCGGCGTTCGAGTACTGGGGCGAGGCCGAGCTGCTCGTCGATCCGCCTGACAAGATCGACGAGAGCCGCAGGGCGCCGTCACCGCTGCTGCAACGGGTCTACGGACTGTGGCGCACCGCCAAGTCCGAGGTGCTGGTCGAGTCGGCGTACCTGGTGCCGCTGCGCGCCGGCACCGAGCTGATCGCCGACCGCGCCCGTGCCGGGATCCGCGTCGCGCTGCTGACGAACTCGCTCGCGTCCACCGACGTCGTGCCGGTGCACGCCGGCTACGCCAAACGGCGCCGCGAGCTGCTCGCCGCCGGCGTCGAGCTCTACGAGTTCCAGGCCGAGGCGCGGCGACGCCCGGGCGAGCGCCGCTACTTCCGGCGCATGTCCACGGGCGCATCGCTGCACTCGAAGGTCATGGTCATCGACCGGACGCTGACCTGGGTCGGCAGCTTCAACATCGATCCACGCTCGGCGCTGATCAACACCGAGCTCGCCGTGCTGGTGAAGAGCCCGGCGCTCGCGGCTGCGACCGCGGCGCTGATCGGGTCGGACATCGCCCCGGATCGCGCCTGGCGACTGTCGCTCGAGCCGCCGCATTCGCGAGCCGGTCGCATGGTCTGGACCGGCGAGCGCGACGGGCAGCTCGTGCACCTGACGGGTGAGCCGGGCGCGACGCGCTGGCAGCGGCTCGTCGCCGGCCTGATGCGCTGGATCCCGGGCCTCGACCACTTTTTGTAGGGCGCGCCGGCTTCGACGCCGGTCAGCGCCTCAGCAGCAGGAATGCAACCGCCCCGGACAGCAGCGCCGCGCCGGCCCACCAGGGCTCTGCGCCCATCGCGAGCCACAGCCCGCCGAGCACCAGCACCGCGCTCGCGATGATCGTCTGATCGCGGCGCCTCGCAGCGGCGCGCAGCTCCGCCCTGAGAGCCTCGAGCCGCGGCACGTCGGTCGCGACCAGCGAGTCGCGCGCCTCGGCCTCGCGGATCAGGCGCCGCACCAGCGGCGGGGTCGCGCGCAGCGTCGCAAACAGTTCCGGCAGGTGGCGGCGACCCTCCGCGATCAGCGCGCGTGGACTCGCGCGCTCGGCCGCCCACGCGCGCAGCAGAGGCTGCGCGGTTTTCCACAGGTCGAGCTCCGGATACAGCTGGCGTCCGAGCCCCTCGATGTTGAGCAGCGTCTTCTGCAGCAGTACCAGCTGCGGCTGGATCTCCATCCGGAAGCGACGCGCGGTCTCGAACAGCCGCAGCAGCACGACACCGAACGAGATCTGGGACAACGGCTTGTCGAAAATCGGCTCGCAGACCGTGCGTACCGCGCCCTCGAGCTCGTGAACGCGGGTGCCGGGCGGGACCCAGCCGCTCTCGACGTGCAGCTCGGCGACGCGGTGGTAGTCGCGGTCGAAGAACGCGAGGAAGTTGCCCGCGAGGTATTCGAGGTCCTTCGGGTCGAGCGCGCCGACGATGCCGAAATCGACCGCCGCATAGCGCGGGTTCTCGGGATCCTCGGTCAGCACGAAGATGTTTCCGGGATGCATGTCGGCATGAAAGAAGTTGTGCCGCAGCAGCTGCGTGAAAAAGAGCTCGACTCCGTTCTCCGCGAGCTTCTGGATGTTGACCTTGAGTTCCCGCAGGCGCGCCACATCGCTGATCGGTACGCCCCGGATCCGCTCCATCACCAGCACGTCGGTGCGGCACAGGCCGAAGTGAACCTCGGGCACGTACAGCAGCGGGCTGCCAGCGAAGTTGCGCTTCAGCTGCGCCGCGTTCGCCGCCTCGCGCATCAGGTCGAGCTCGTCGATGATGGTCTTGTCGTACTCGGCCACCACCTCGAGGGGCCGCAGCCGCGAGGCGTCCGGCACGTAGCGCAGCGCGAGGCGCGCGAGTGCGTACAGCACCTCGAGGTCACGACGGATGACCGCGCGCATGCCGGGTCGCAGCACCTTGACGATGACCTCGCGCCCGTCCTTCAGGGTCGCGGCGTGCACCTGCGCGATCGAGGCCGCGGCGAGCGGTTCGGACGCGAAGCTGCCGAACACCGCGCCGACCGGTTCGCCGAGCGAACGCTCGATGGCTGCGCGGGCCGCTTCCGCCGGGAACGGCGGCACGCGGTCCTGGAGCTTGGCGAGCTCATCGGCGATATCGGCCGGCAACAGGTCGCGGCGGGTGGAAATCGCCTGCCCGAACTTGATGAAGATCGGCCCGAGTTCCTCGCACGCAAGACGCAGCCGTTCGCCGCGCGAGGCGCCCCGCCGGCGCTCGAACCAGGTCGACGGCTGCAGGAAATACAGGAACCGCAGCGGCCGGTAGAGGTGAGTCGCGGTCACGAACTCGTCGAGCCCGTGGCGCACGAGCACGCGCTGGATCTCGATCAGCCGTCCCGCGACCGGCAGACTGATCACCGCTCCACCCGCATCCGCGTACGGCGCTCGAGGAGCCCGAGTCGGACCTCGGCCCGGTCGAGGTCCTCGCGGATCCGGTCGATGTCGCCGAGCAGCACGTCGAGTTCGGCGCGTGGCACCAGGTCGCGGCTCTCCTCGGTCAGGTACTCGCCGAGGCTGCGGGCGAACGTGTCGCGGGCGCGGCCGGCCCAGCCGAGCGCGGCCCGTGCTGCGCGCGCCGCATAATGGGCCGGCGCGTCGCCGACGAGCCGCGCCAGCTCCTCCTCGAGATCCGGGCGGGCGTGCTTGAGGAGCGCCTCGAACGCCTGCGCGACTTCCGCCTCGCCGGCGATCGTGACGCCGGTGGCGCGCGCGCCCCCCTGCCCGCCGGCGAGCAGCGCCACGAGTGCAAGCGGCGTACCGCTGACGGTCGCATCGGCCGGCTCGCCGTCACTGTCGATCGCGAGCCCTGCGTCCCCGGCCACGAGCCGCAGGCGCAGCAACCGGCCGCCTAGCGGGGTCGCGAACTCGATCGCAAATGCCTTGCCGGCGAGCGACTTGAGGATGCCCCGCGCCGGCGTCGAGGCGGCAATGGTGCGATTGACGAGCGACTCGAACGGGACGAGCAGCGGCGCGGTGGCCATCAATAACGCCAGCCGCGGTGCAGCGCGACGATGCCGCCGGTCAGGTTGTGGTACCGGCAGGCCTCGAAGCCAGCGGCGCGCATCATGCCGGTCAGGGTGTCCTGGTCGGGGAACACGCGGATCGATTCGGCCAGATACCGGTAGCTGTCGGCATCACCGGCGATCGCGCGGCCGAGTACCGGCAGCACCCGAAACGAGTACGCGTCGTACAGCGGCTTCAGTCCCGGTGCGACGGGCTTGGAGAACTCGAGGATCAGCAGCTGGCCGCCGGGCCGCAGCACGCGGTACATCGCGCGCAGCGCCGCGTCCTTGTCGGTCACGTTGCGCAGCCCGAAGCCAATCGTCACGCAGTTGAACGAGCCGTCGGCAAACGGCAGGTGCTCGGCATCGGCGAGTACGCAGTCGACACCGCGGGCGAAGCCGGCATCGAGCAGCCGGTCGCGGCCGTGCGCCAGCATCGCGGCGTTGATGTCCGACAGCACGACGCGGCCGCCCGGGCCGGCCAGGCGGGCAAGTCCGATCGCGAGATCACCGGTGCCCCCGGCGACGTCGAGCGCGCGGTCGCCGGGCCTCAATCCGCTCTGGCTCAGCGTGAACCGCTTCCAGAGCCGGTGGATGCCCAGCGACATCACGTCGTTCATCAGGTCGTAACGGCCGGCCACGGAATCGAACACGGCCCGCACGCGGCCGGCCTTGGCGTCGGCGGCGACCCGTTGGTACCCGAAGTCAACGGTTTCGGGAGCGGCGCGCTTCTCGTGAGAGCCGGTCATTGCGGAGCGTCTTCAGCAGTGGAAAACGTGGAATTGTACCGCTCGCGCCGCCGTGCCGCACCGCATCACGCATCGCTGGCAACCGCCTTGCTGGCGCTCGGCCTCGGAACGCTGCCTGTCGAGGCACGCGCCGCTGCGCACTGCGCGGACCGGGGTGCGCGGGCGCCCGAGGCACGTTGCGAGTCCCTGCTGCACGACGGACGCGAGCGCACCTACCGGCTTTACGTCCCGCCGCGGCTCGCGGCCCCGGCGCCGCTTCTGGTCGTGCTGCACGGCGGGGGCGGCGGAGGCGCCGGCATGGAAGTGCTGACGGCACGCGGCTTCAACCGCCGGGCCGACGAGTCCGGCGCGCTGGTCGTGTACCCGGATGGCGTCGGCCACACCTGGAACGACGGCCGCCACGACGTCTGGACCCAGGCGGTCGCCGAAAATGTCGACGACGTCGGCTTCCTTAAGGCGCTCGTGACGGCACTCGCGGCCCGCTATCCGCTCGACCGCGCACGGGTGTTCGTGACCGGCATGTCGAACGGCGGAATGATGACGCTCAAGCTCGCCTGCGAGGCGCGCGACGTATTCAGCGGATTCGTCGCGGTCGCATCGAGTCTCAACGAACAGCTCGCCGGCAGCTGCGAGGCAACCGGCATCGCGCGGCTCGCGCTGATCGACGGCACGGAGGATCCGATGGTGCCGTGGGCCGGCGGCACGGTCGCGGTGCTCGGCATGGCGCGCGGCAGGGTCATCGGCGCTCCGAAGAGCTTCGCGCGGTTCCTTGCCGCGGCCCGCTGCCGCAGCGAACGCACCGAGCCGCAGCTCGATCGCATCGCCGGCGACGGCACGCAGCTGACGCTGCACGTCGGGGAGGATTGCGCCGGCGGCGCCGAGGTGCGGCTATACGAGGTCGACGGCGGCGGCCACGCCTGGCCGGGCGGACCGCGCTACGCCCCGGAGCGGCTCATCGGCAAAGTGAGTCGAGAGCTCGATGCGACGGATGAGACGTGGCGCTTCCTGGGGCTTGCGGCAGGAAAGCGCCCAGGACCGGTGTGAACAGCGCGGCCTCGGTCAGGAACGCGTCGTGCCCGTAGGGTGAGTGGAGCTCGACCAGCTCCGTGTCGATTCCGGCGCCACGCAGCACGGCCGCGACCTCGTGCTGCTGCGCGAGCGGGAACAGCAGGTCCTCGTGCACGCCGACGATGAGCGCCCGCTCGAGCTGCAGCCGCGCTGCGGAGCGCGCCACGTCCGACGCATCGTGATGGTGCACGATCGCATCGCCACCGGGCGCGCCTTCGTGCGCCCCGAAATCAAACAGGTCCATTGCCCGCGAGATGTACCAGTAAGCCCACGGGTTGAACTGTTTCAGGAACTTCTGCGCCAGGTGCTCGAGCCAGTGCTCGACCTCGAACGCCGTACCGGATGGGCGGCCGGCGAACGGCTCGGTCTGCTCGCGTCCGAAGCGCTCCTCGAGAAGTTCCTTGCCGACGTACGACAGCACGCCGATCTTGCGCGCCCAGCGCATCGCCTGGGCGACCGCAGCCGCGTCGGCGCCGCTCTTCAGCGCTGTGCCGAGGATCTCGCGCTGCAGGCTCCGGGTCGCAATCGCCGCGGCGCCGGCTGCGAGCGCGCCGGAGATCGATATCAGACGCCGCGCCTTGCCCGGGAATGCGACCGCATGGGCGAGAGCCGTCATGCCGCCGAGCGAGGCGCCGACGACGGCATACAGCCGCTCGATGCCGAATGAGTCGACGGCCGCCTGGCTGGCCCGCGCGATGTCCTCGACCCGGAGCTCGGGAAAGCTCGAGCCGTACGGCAGAGCGGTGGCCGGGTCGATCGACCCGGGCCCCGTGGAACCGAAACAGCTGCCGAGCGAGTTCACCGAGATGACGAACAGGCGCTCCGTATCGAGCGCCTTGCCCGGACCGATCATGCTCTCCCACCAGCCCGGTGTCGGATCGCCCGCGTGCGCGGCGGCGTGCGCCGACGCGGACAGGCCTGTGAATATGAGTACCGCATTGTCCCGGGCCGGGGACAGCCGGCCGTAGGTCTCGACGGCGACCTCGGCCCCCCACAGTTCGCCGCCCGCCTGCAGGCGGAACGGCGCTGGCAGTGGGACGCGGCGCGCAGCGGAGGCGGACTCGGGCGGGAACGCGCTCATGGCCCGGATTTTCCGCCCATCGGCGCCCCCCATCTATAAGGGGTCAAGAACCGATCGTTATGGGGACATGCCCAGCGGGAGGACGCGTTTCGCGGGCGGCCGGACTACCCTACCGGCCTGCCGTTTTTTGCCCCGAAGGACGTGGCCATGATCTACAACAGCATTCTCGAGACCATCGGCCGCACGCCGATCGTCCGCATCAACCGTCTCGCGCCGAAGCACGTGACGATCTACGTCAAGGTCGAGTACTTCAACCCGGGTGCCTCGGTCAAAGATCGACTCGCAATCGGCATCATCGAGGACGCCGAGCGGCGCGGGCTCTTGAAGCCCGGCCAGACCGTGATCGAGGCGACCTCCGGCAATACCGGCATCGCGCTTGCAATGGTCTGCGCCGCGAAGGGCTACCCGTTCGTCGCGACAATGGTCGAGACGTTCTCGATTGAACGCCGCAAGATCATGCGCGCCTTCGGTGCCAAGGTGATCCTGACGCCGGCGGCTGAGCGCGGCACGGGCATGGTGCGCAAAGCCAAGGAGCTCGCCGAGCTGCACGGCTGGTTCCTCGCAAGGCAGTTCGAAAACGAGGCAAATCCGGCCTACCACCGCCAGACGACCGGCCCGGAGATCCTGTCGGACTTCGCCGGCAAGCGCCTCGACTACTTCGTCACCGGCTGGGGCACGGGCGGCACCTTGACCGGTGCGGGCCAGGTGCTCAAGAAGGCCCGTCCGGACATCAAGATCATCACGACCGAGCCCGCCGGGGCGCGCCTGCTTGCCGGAGCCGAGTTCAAGCCGCACAAGATTCAGGGCTGGACGCCGGACTTCGTGCCGGCCGTGCTCGACCGAACCGTGTTCGATGACAACGTCCCGGTCACCGACGATGAGTCGATCGCGGCCGCCAAGGCGCTTGCGACCAAGGAAGGGTTGTTCGTCGGCATCTCCTCGGGCGGCACGTTCGCGGCGGCGCTGAAAGTCGCGGAGAAGGCGCCGCAAGGCAGCGTAATCGTCGCAATGTTGCCGGATACCGGCGAGCGCTACCTGTCGACCGTCCTGTTCGAAGGCGTGCCGGAAGGAACCGATCCGGAACCGGCCTTGCCGTAGGCGGCGGCCGGCAGCGCGCAGGTATTTTCAAGTCAGGGCCCGGCCCCGGGGCGTACTGGCAGGTAATTGCCGGACGTCATTCGGGAGCGGGAATGCCCCACGTCTTGCTCTATCAGGAGTGGGCACTCCGGCACAGGCGCTGTGCCGCTGCGCCGGTGCTCAGGTGGCGGAGTCGATCTCCAGCTCGACCGGCTTGCCGTGCGGCGTACGGCGATAGGCGTCGGCCCAGGCTTCTTTTCGAGCGAGCAGCGCGGCCGGGTCTGACAGGCGTTTCTCGACGGCAAGGCGCTCGAGCGTCGCCAGCCAACAGTGGTAGTAGTGCGAGCCATCATCCGGTTCGCCGCGCGCGGCGCTGGCCTTCAGCTCATCGGCGAGCGCCGCCGCCCATTCCTTCCAAGTGAAACGTCCCTGCGCCGACAGCCGCACGGCGAGCGCAAACGCCTGCGCCTGCCAGGGCTCGGCGAACACCGGCCCGTCCCCATCACGTGGCAGGCGTGGCAACGCTGCCAGGTTCTGGGACTCCGGAACCGAATCAGGCGGAGTCAAGGTAGTCGTCCCACAGGTCGATGTAGACCGAATCGCGTTGACCGGCCTGCTGACCCCACAGTTCGCGCGCCGGGAAGCGCACCGAATACACATGCTGGGGCTTCTTGCCGAGACCATGCGCGTTGGTGTCCGGAAAAGTAGCGACGCCATAGTCACGCGCGATCGTCCCGAGCTTGCCCCTGGCGTAGCGCGGCAGTCGCGTATGGCCCACGGGGTTCACATTTTTCGCGCGGACGTGCTGCCCGACTTGAAAATGGGCTGCGGGTGGGTCGTCTGAACTCGCCACAGGTCGCGGCGCGATCAGGGCGGGCACTTCAGCAACGCTGAGCACATGGCCTGTTTTGATGGTCCCGCCGATCGCCGTTCCGCTGTCGACCTCGGCCCGCGTGACCAAGCCGGTCTTCACCATGAGTTCCACCAGGCTCGTCAGCCACTTCTCGTAGTAGCTCATGCGCAGATAGTCTGCCGGAGGGATCAACTCGATCTGGTGACGTTCGGCGTTTAGCGTCCAATCTCCGTCCACGGCCATGTCAAGCGCGAACGCGCGCCCCTCCCAGGCGGTGTGGAACACTGGCTCGTCTTTCTCAGGCCGTATCGGCCCCATGTCCTGCATGCCGCCCATGTCATGGATGCCGTTCATCCGTGAGTTCCTCCCCGTGCCGAGGTGACCTTGGCGACGCCGATCATTGCATCGCGGGTCACGAGCGCGGCGAGTTGCGCCTCGCTCATGGTTTCGGTGCCAGCCGGTCGTTCCGGAAGCACGAGGTACCGCAATTCGGCCGTGCTGTCCCAGACGCGAACCTCGACGTCGTCGGCAAGCTCGAGACCGAGCTCTCTCAGCACGCTACGTGGATCGATCACCGACCGCGAACGATAGGCCGCCGATTTGTACCAGACCGGTGGCAAGCCCAGCACCGGCCACGGGTAACACGAGCACAGCGTGCAGACGACGAGATTGTGTACGGTTGCCGTGTTTTCGAGCACCACCATGCGCTCTCCCTGCGCTCCGCCGTAGCCGAGCTCGGCAATGGCAGCGCTTGAGTCGGCCAGCAGCCGCTGCTTGTACGCGCGATCAGCCCAGGCGCGCGCAACGACCCGGGCGCCGTTACGTGGCCCGACCTTGTGCTCGTAGGTGTCGACCAGTGCATCGAGCGCGGCGCGATTGACAATGCCTTTTGCGACCAGCAGTGATTCGAGCGCCTTGACGCGCAGGGCCGGATCCGAAGGAACAACCTGGTGATCATGGTC
>DATNHZ010000026.1:0-16191 GCA_035604655.1 Steroidobacteraceae bacterium
GGCTGGTGGCCAACCTGGTGCTGATCTGCAACGTGGTGCTGCTGACGGCGTGCCTGTCGCTGTTCGGCGCGGCGCTGACGCTGCCCGGCATCGCCGGCATCATGCTGACCGTCGGCATGGCGGTCGACGCCAACATCCTGATCTACGAACGCATCCGTGAGGAGCTGCGCCACGGCAACTCCCCGCACGCCGCGATCAAGGCCGGCTTCGAGAAGGCCCTCTCGGCGATCGCCGACGCCAACGTCACGACGCTGATCGCGGGCGTCGTGCTGTTCCTGTTCGGCACCGGTCCGATCAAGGGTTTCGCGGTGGTGCTGTCGGTTGGCATCCTGACGACGCTGTTCACGGCGCTGATGGGTACGCGCACGGTCATCGCCCTGATCTGGGGCCGGCGCGCCTCGATCGCGCACCTGCCGGTGTAGCGGGCGAGGAGTCCACAGTCCATGGAATTCTTCCACTCGGTTCCCCGCTTCCGCTTCATGGCGCAGCGTCGCGTCTGCTACGTGATCTCCGCCGTGATCGTGCTCGGCTCGCTGGTTGCCGAGGGCGTCCACGGCCTCAACCTCGCAGTCGACTTCACCGGCGGCGTGGTCATCGAGGCCAGCTACAGCGGCGCTGCGGATCTCGAGAAGACCCACGCAGCGCTGCGCACGGCCGGCTACCCGGAGGTCGCGGTCCAGAACTTCGGCTCGTCGAGGGACGTGCTGGTGCGCCTGCCGCCGCTCGGCGGCTCGACCTCGGCCAACGAGGTCACGAAAAAAATCGAGACGGCCCTGAAGACGGTCGATCCCGCGGTGCAGATCCGCCGCACCGAGATCGTGGGTCCGCAGGTCGGCAAGGAGCTGTTCGTCAAGGGCGTGACGGCGATGTGCATCACGGTGCTGCTGATCCTGGTCTACATCGCGTTCCGCTTCCGCTGGAAATTCGGCGTCGGTGCGGTGCTGGCGACGCTCCACGATCCGTTCGTCGTCGTCGGTGTGTTTGCGATCAGCGGCATGACCTTCGATCTGTCGGTGCTCGCCGCGGTGCTGGCGGTCATCGGCTACTCAATTAATGAGACCGTGGTCGTCTTCGACCGGGTGCGCGAGCTGTTCCCCGTGATGCGCAAGGCGCAGCCGATTGAGGTCTTCGACCGGGCGATCAACGAAACGCTGTCACGGACCGTGATCACCAAGTTCGCGACGCTGATCGTGGTCGTCGCGCTGTACCTCTTTGGCGGTGAGGCGCTGCGGGGCTTCGGGCTCGCGCTGATCGTCGGCATCCTGGCGGTCACGTACTCCTCGATGTACGTCGCCAGCGGCGTGGCCCTCGACCTCGGCTCGACGCATCGCGACCTGATGCCAGCGGAGCGGCGTGCGCCGGTCGACGACCGGCCCTGAGCAGGGCCCGGAAGCCGGATGCTCGAGCTGCTGACCGACAGTTCCGCATGGCTGTCGTTTCTGATGCTGACGGTGCTCGAGATCGTGCTCGGCATCGACAACATCGTGTTCCTGGCAATCCTGGTCTCGCGGTTGCCGCCAGAGCAGCAGCGGACCGCACGGCTCGGCGGGCTCGGTCTCGCGATGCTGGCGCGGATTGCCCTGTTGCTGTCGGTCGTGTGGCTGATCACGCTGACCGCACCGCTGTTCCGTGCCTTCGGCCACGAGGTCTCTGCCCGGACCCTGATTCTCGGCGCCGGCGGCCTGTTCCTGCTGGCCAAGAGCGTGCTGGAATTGCACGCGAGCGTGGAGCACCCGCGGTCTGGCCCGGCCGGCGGCGCGCGCCTTGCCAACAGCTTCGCCGCGGTGCTGCTGCAGATCGCAGTGCTCGATCTGGTGTTCTCGCTCGATTCGGTATTCACCGCGGTCGGGCTCGCCCAGCGCTTCGAGATCATGGTGGCTGCGATCGTGCTCGCGGCGCTGCTGATGATGCTGGTCGTGCATCAGGTCAGCGCGCTCATCGAACGTCACCCGACGATCAAGGTCCTGGCGCTCGGCTTCCTGATTCTGATCGGCGTCGCGCTCCTCGCGGAGGCGCTCGAGTTTCATATTCCGAAGGCTTATCTGTACTTCGCGATGGCGTTCGCGCTCGGCGTCGAGGTGATCAACCTGCGTGTGCGCCGCTCGCCGGCCAGTGGCGTCCCGCCCGCCGGGGCCGGCTGACGGCGGCCGTGCCCTGGCTGGCCGGCGGCCGGCCGATCGAGCAGCACGGCGGGCGGACTTCGAGCCACGAGTTGCGCACGGTGCTCGTGCGCGGCGCGGTCGGCATCGTGATTGGCGCTCGCACGATGGGCCCGCTGTGCGCCGTCAAGTCCTGCCTCGCCGCGCTCAAGGGCTCGCTGGGCAGGCCCCGACCTCGGCCGACGCTGTTTTCCTTGCCGGCGGCCGTCCGGCCGTGCCTACAATCCATGAAACCACTGGGGGGCTCATGAACCTGCGCATCAAGTCGCTCAACGACATTCTTGCGACGGCCGAGAAGAAGTCGCTGCACCGCTCGCTCGGCGCCTTCCAGCTGACGATGCTCGGCGTCGGCGCGATCATCGGCACTGGCATCTTCGTGCTGACCGCCGAGGCGGCGCAGAAGGCCGGCCCCGGCATGATGGTGTCCTTCGTGCTGGCGGGGTTCGTCTGCGCCGTGACCGCCCTGTGCTACGCGGAGATGGCCTCGATGATTCCGGTGTCGGGGTCGGCCTACACGTATGCCTACGCGGTGCTCGGCGAGGTGCTCGCCTGGATTGTCGGCTGGGCACTGATCCTCGAGTACGCAATCGCCGGCAGCACCGTCGCAGTCGGCTGGTCGGGCTACATGGTTGGGCTGTTGCGCCATCTCCACGAGCTGGTGCCGTTCCTGCCGAATCTGTCGATCGCAGATCCTTGGGTCAATGGCCCGTTCGACGGCGGCATCGTCAACATCCCGGCGCTGCTGATCTCGCTGCTGGTGACGTGGCTACTGGTGCTCGGCACCAAGGAGAGCGCCTACGTCAACTCCATCCTGGTGTCGATCAAGGTCGTCGCGCTGACCGTGTTCGTTGTGCTCGCGCTGCCGGTGATGCACGCCGAGCACTTCGTGCCGTTCGCGCCGAACGGCTATGTCGGCAAGCTCGGCGTCGGTGCCGCGGCGGCCTCGATCTTTTTCGCCTACGTGGGCTTCGATGCGGTGTCGACGGCGGCGGAGGAGACCAAGAACCCGAATCGCAACATACCGATCGGCCTGATCGGGTCGCTGGCGATCTGCACCGTCTTCTACCTGCTGGTGGCGGCGGGAGCGATCGGCTCGGTCGGCGCGCAGCCCATGTCCGGGCCCGCCGGCCAGGTGCTCGAGCCCGGCAGCGTCGAGCTGGCCGCGGCGTGCAAGGGCCTGCACCAGCTGGTGTGCAGCAAGGAGCCGCTGGCCTTCGTGCTGCGCGAACTCCACTGGCCGGCGATCGGCAACCTGATCGGGCTCGCCGCCGGTATCGCGCTGCCGTCGGTGATCCTGATGATGGTCTACGGCCAGACGCGCATCTTCTTCGTGATGGCGCGGGATGGCCTGCTTCCGGAGGTCTTCTCCACGATCCACCCGGTCTACAAGACGCCGCACATCGTGACGATCTGCACCGGGCTGTTCGTGGCGTTCTTCGCGGCGGTGTTCCCGGTCGGCAAGCTGGCCGACATCTCCAACTCCGGAACGCTGTTCGCCTTCCTGGTGGTGGCGGCTGGCGTGATGATCCTGCGCGTGCGCGACCCGGGCCGGAAGCGGACGTTCCGCACGCCGGCCGTGTGGGTCATGGGCCCGCTGGCGATTCTGGGCTGCGTGTTCCTGTTCTCGCAGCTGTCGACCTATACCGAGCTGCTGTTCATCAGCTGGACGGTATTCGGACTCGTCCTCTACTTCAGCTACGGCCGCCAGCACAGCCACCACGCGCGCGGCAGCTGAGGCGGGGCGGCGGTGCGGGGGCTCAGGCGCGCGCCGGCCTGAGATCCGCCGGCACGTGCGCGGCGAGCAGCGCGAGGAGCGCCTCGTAGGTTTTCGGGCTGCCGGCAACGATATCTCCGCCGAGCGCGTATTCCGCGCCGGTCAGTGTGCCGACGCGGCCACCGGCCTCGCTGATCAGCAGCGAGCCTGCCGCCGTGTCCCACGGGCTCAGGCCCAGCTCCCAGAACGCATCGGTCCGGCCGGCCGCGACCCAGGCGAGGTCGAGCGCCGCCGAGCCCGGACGGCGCACGCCCGCGGCCTCGAGCGCCACGGCTTTGAGCATCGCGAGGTAGCAATCCAGCCAGCGCAGGTTCGCGCGGTAGGGGAAACCGGTGCCGATCAGCGCCCCTTCGAGGCCGCGGCTCTTCGATACCCGGATGCGCTTGTCGTCGAGCTGCGCCCCGCCGCCGCGGCTCGCCGTGAACAGCTCCTGACGCAGTGGATCGTAGATGACCGCGTGGTCGATACGGCCGCGATGCTGGACGGCGATCGACACGCAGAACTGCGGGAACCCGTGCAGGAAATTGGTCGTGCCATCGAGCGGATCGATGATCCACATGAACTCGTCGCTGCCGGCCGGGCCGCTGCGGCCGCTCTCCTCGGCCAGGATCCCGTGGTCCGGGTAGAAATGGCGGATCGTGGTGATGATTTCCTGCTCGGCCTGACGGTCGACGTCGGTCACGAAGTCGTTGCGGCTCTTGCTGGTCACGTCGAGCGTGTCAAGGCGGTTCAAGCCGCGCGTGATGACCGTGCCGGCGCGCCGTGCGGCGCGAATGGCGATATTGACGAGCGGATGCATTGCCACGGGGATCAACCAGACGCGGCGCGCAGGTGCGCTGCCTTGTGCGGCGCGTAGAATATCAGACGAGCTTCCAAAGTCCGCCCGCGTGCCGATTCGCTTCATTCTCGTCGCCCCCCGCCACCCCGGAAACATCGGCGCGGCCGCCCGCGCCATGAAGACCATGGGGCTCGACGAGCTGTGGCTGGTGGCGCCCGCGGCGTTTCCGCATGCCGAGGCGACCGCGCTCGCCGCCGGCGCGGACGATCTGCTCGCCCGCGCCCACCTCGCTGCCTCCCTCGCCGAGGCGGTCGCCGACTGCGGCCTCGTGCTGGCGACGAGCGCGCGCAGCCGCGCGGCGTACTACTGGCCGGCGCTCACGCCGCGCGAGGCGGCACCGCGGCTGCTCGCCGCCGCCGCGAGCGGCAGCGCCGCGGTCGTCTTCGGCACCGAGCGCACCGGACTCACCAATGGCGACCTCGAATACTGCAGCGGCGTCATCCACATTCCCGCCAATCCCGCGTTCGACTCGCTGAACCTCGCGCAGGCCGTGCAGCTCCTTGCCTACGAGCTCAAGTGCGCCCGCGCGAGCCCGGTCCTGCGGCCGCAGCGCGGCGTGCCGCTCGCGCCATCGGCCGAGCTCGAGCGACTGAAGGAGCACCTCGACGAGGTGCTGCGCGAGGTCGATTTCACCGACCGCAACGGCGGGCCGCACCTGCTGAGGCGGGTGGCGCGCATCTTCGGGAGGGCCGAACTCGACCAGCACGAGGTCAACATCCTGCGCGGCATCCTCACTGCCGTGCAGGCGCGCCGCCGCCGCGCGGGGTCCGGATCGTGAGCGCCGATCCGATCTACCTCGACTATGCGGCCACGACCCCGCTCGATCCCCGGGTCCGCGCGGCGATGCTGGCCTGCCTCGAGTCGCCGCCCGGGAATCCGGCTGCAACCCACGCTGCCGGCCGCGCCGCCCGGGCGCGAGTCGAGGCGGCCCGAGCCGAGGTCGCATCGCTGATCGCCGCCCCGCCGGCGGCGATCGTGTTCACCTCGGGCGCGACGGAGGCCGACAACCTCGCGATCCTCGGCGCGGCGCGCGGCAATGCCGTTCGCGGACGGCATCTGGTCAGTGTCAGGACCGAGCACCGGGCGGTGCTCGATGCCTGCGGCAGGCTCGAGCGCGAAGGCTTCGCGGTCACGCTGCTGACGCCAGACCGGCAGGGGCTCGTGGACCCGGGCGCGCTGCGCGCGGCACTGACGCCTGCGACGACACTGGTGTCGGTGATGCTGGTCAACAACGAGACCGGTGTCGTGCAGGATGTCGCCGCGCTCGCGGCCGAGTGCCGCCGGCGCGGGGCACTGCTGCACGTCGACGCGGCCCAGGCCGCCGGCCGCATTCCGATCGACGTGGTCGCGCTCGACGTCGATCTGCTGAGCCTGTCCGCGCACAAGATCCACGGCCCGGTCGGAATAGGGGCTCTGTACGTGCGCCGCGAGCCGCGACCGACGCTCGTGCCGCTGCAGTTTGGCGGCGGCCAGGAAGGTGGGTTGCGGTCCGGCACGCTCGCCGTGCACCAGATTGCGGGCATGGGGGCCGCGTTCCGGCTGGCGGCGGCAGAGGGGCCACCCGAGTCGGCGCGTCTCGAAGGGCTGCGCGACCGGTTGTGGCGGGCCCTTGAGATGCTCCCGGGCAGCCACCTCAATGGGCACCCCGTGCACCGCGCGCCGCACATCCTCAACGTGTCTTTCGAGGGCGTGGACGGCGAGGCGCTGCTGTTCGCGCTCGATGACCTCGCGCTCGCGAGCGGTGCTGCTTGCAGCGCCGAGAGCGGTGAGCCGTCGTACGTGCTGCGCGCGCTCGGCCGCGACGACGCGCTCGCCCAGGCGTCGCTGCGCATCAGCCTCGGGCGGCCGACGACCGTCGGGGAGGTCGATACCGCCGCGGCGCGGATCCGCGCGGCGGTGGAGCGGCTGCGCTCGCTGGCACCCGCATGAGCGAGCACAGCCCCTACTCGGACGCTGTCGCGCGCCTGTTCCGCGAGACGCCCGGTGCCGGACGCCCGGACGGACCCGGCTGGGCGAACGGCGAGGCGCGCGAGCCGCTGTCGGCTACCCACGTGCGCTGGCACCTGCAGGCCACGGGCGGGCGCGTCGCGGCCTCACGCTACGAGGTGCGCGGCTGCCCGCACACGATCGCCGCGGCGGCGCTGATCGCGAACCAGCTGGCCGGTCGTCCGCTCACCGACCTCGGCCTCGACCTGCCGCGAGTCGCGGCGCTGCTCGGCTGCCCGGCGGCGAAATTCGGGCGCCTTTTCGTGATCCAAGACGCGATTGCGCGTGCCGCTCATGTACTCGCGGCCGAAGAAGCCTAGAATCGGCCGACCTTCCCGCTCGACCCGTTAGGGAGATTTGCGACCCGCCATGTCTGTCACTTTGTCGCCCGCCGCCGCGGACCGTGTCCGCAGCTTCCTCGCCTCCCGCGGCCACGGCCTCGGGCTGCGGCTTGCCATCAAGCGGACCGGCTGCTCCGGTTACGCCTACGTCGTGAACTACGCCGAAGAGCTCGGGCCAGACGACACGGTGTTCGAAGACCGCGGGGTCAAGATCGTTGTTGACGCCGCGAGCTTGCCGCTCGTCGACGGCACCGAGGTCGATTTCGTCAAGCAGGGCCTCAACGAGGCTTTCCGGTTCCGCAACCCCAAGGCCCGGTCGGAATGCGGCTGCGGCGAGAGCTTCTCGCTCTGACCTCGGTCCGGCGCGGGAAAAATCCTTAATTCCCGGCGACTTCCGCGCGCTGTCGCGTTGCGGGAGACGGCTTGCGACCTATAGAATGAGCGGTCCAGACGAGGGCCCGCGGCATGCCGCGACTGTCGTCCGCGGCGTTTCGTTCCAATGCAATCCAAGAGGTTGATCCATGGCGCTCGAGCGCACCTTGTCGATCGTCAAGCCCGACGGCGTTCAGAAGAATCTGATCGGTGAGGTGTACCGCCGCTTCGAGCAGGCCGGCCTGCAGATCCTCGCCGCGCAGATGCGCCGGCTGACGCTCGTCGAGGCCGAAGGGTTTTACGCCGTGCACCGCGGGCGTCCGTTCTTCAAGGATCTGTGCCGCTACATGACCTCGGGCCCGGTGATGGTGCAAGTCCTCGAGGGCGAGGGTGCAGTCGCCAAGAACCGGGAGGTGATGGGCGCGACCGACCCGCGGCAGGCCGCCAAGGGCACGATCCGGGCCGATCTTGCGAGCAGCATCGAGGAGAACGTCGTGCACGGGTCGGACTCGGTCGCGAATGCCGTGGACGAGATTGCCTACTTCTTCAGCGTCACGGACATCTGTCCGCGCACGCGCTGAACGCGGGAGGGCATCGGGATGGGCGAGACCACGACGCGCACGAACCTGCTCGGGCTGGCACCGCCCGAGCTGGAGGCGTTCGTCGTTGGGCTCGGCGAGAAGCCGTTCCGCGCCCGTCAGCTGCTGGCCTGGATATACAAGCGCCGCGAAGGCGATTTCGCCGCGATGACCGACCTCGGCAAGGAGTTCCGGGCGCGTCTGACCGCCGTCGCCGAGGTGCGGGCCCCTGAAATCGCGAGCGAGCACGCCTCGGGCGACGGCACGCGCAAGTGGCTGCTGCAGGCGGGCGAGTCCGCCGGGCGCGCGCAGGCGATCGAGGCCGTGTTCATCCCGGAGCCCGGCCGCGGCACGCTGTGCATCTCCACCCAGGTCGGCTGCGCGCTCGACTGCTCGTTCTGCTCGACCGGCGCCCAGGGCTTCAATCGCAACCTCGAGACCGCCGAAATCGTCGGTCAGGTCTGGCTGGCGAGCCGCCTGCTCGGCACCGGTCCCGGCGGCGAACGCGCGATCACCAACGTCGTGCTGATGGGAATGGGCGAGCCGCTCGCCAACTATCGAAATGTGCTGCCAGCCCTGACCCTGTTCATGGACGACCGGGGCTTCGACCTGTCGCGGCGGCGCGTGACGCTATCGACCTCGGGCCTCGTCCCGCAGATCTACCGGCTCGCCGAGGACACCAACGTGGCGCTGGCGGTATCGCTGCACGCACCCAACGATCTGCTTCGCGATCAGCTCGTGCCTATCAACCGGCGGCATCCGATCAACGAACTGCTCGAGGCGTGCTGGCACTATCTTGACGCGCAGAACGGCCGCAGCATCACCTTCGAGTATGTGCTGCTCGACGGCGTGAACGATCAGCCCGAGCATGCGCGGCAGCTCGTCGGGCTGCTCGCCGGCCATGAGGCAAAGGTCAACCTGATCCCCTTCAACCCCTTCCCCGGCACCACCTACCGCCGCTCTCCGGTGCCGGTGATCGCGGCGTTCCGCGACTACCTCAATGCGCACGGCGTCACCGCGACGGTGCGGCGTACCCGCGGTGACGACATCGACGCCGCCTGCGGCCAGCTCGCGGGGCGCGTCCATGACCGCACGACGGTGCGACTCGGTTCCAAGGTCATCTCCGTGATGGTGGATGCATGAAGCGCCTGATTGTTCTCGCCGTACTTGCACTCGCCGCGGTGCCCGGGCTCGCGGCCGAGAAGCGCGCGCCGGACCCGGATCCGAAGGAGACAGCGGCACGCCTGAACGCGCAGCTGGCGGTCGCCTATCTCAAGCAGAACGACGTCGCCGAGGCGCGCAAGAAGATCGAGAAGGCGCTGCAGGAGAACGACAAGGATCCCGCGGTGCAAAGCTCCGCCGGGCTTGTCTATGAGCGGCTCCTCGAACCCGCCCAAGCGGACCGGCACTACTCCGCCGCCTTGCGGCTGGCGCCCAACGACGCCGACATGGTCAATAACTACGCCGTCTTCCAGTGCCGCCGCGGCAACTGGGAGAAGGGCCAGAAACTGTTCGAGCAGGCGGCCCGCAGTCCCTCCTACGCGACGCCCGAGGTCGCGTACGCCAATGCAGGCGTCTGCGCCCGCAGCGCCCGCGACCTGAAGCGGGCCGAGGACCTGTTCGGCAAGGCGCTTGCAATCCGCCCCGACTACCCGGACGCGCTGCTGCAGATGGCGGACCTGACGCTGGCGCGCGGCGCCGGACCGCTCGCGCACGTGTACCTGCAGCGCTATCTGCTGAACGGCCCTGCATCGCCCGACGCGCTGCTGCTCGCGGTGCGCATTGCGCGCGCGATCGCCGATCACGCGGAGGAAGGCCGCTACGCGGCCCAGCTGCAGCACGATTTCCCGGACTCGGCCCAGACACGGGAACTGCGCGCCGGCTCGGGTGGCGAATGACCGGCGCGGCGACACAGGCCCGTCCCGAGGCGGTCGCGCGGTCCCGGGCACCGGGTGCGGCGTCAGCGCGCCTGTTCCGCCAGCCGCCCGCCAGCGCCCTCGCTGCCGCGGATGTGCCGGCGCAGGCGACGGCGCCGTGATCTGACCCGGCCAGGACGATCCTGCAACGTGACCGAAACAATCGAGCCGCTGCGCGGCATGAACGACGTGCTGCCCGAGGAGGCCCGCTGGTGGCAGCGCGTCGAGACAGCGGCGCGCGGCGTGTTCGCGCGCTACGGCTACCGCGAGATCCGCGTGCCGCTGCTGGAGCGCACCGGGTTGTTCAAACGGGCGATCGGCGAGCAGACCGACATCGTCGAGAAGGAGATGTTCACGTTCGACGACCGCGACGGCGACAGCCTGACGCTGCGCCCGGAGGCCACCGCCGGCATCGTCCGCGCCGCGATCTCGAACGGCATGCTGCACAACCAGCGCCACCGGGTGTTCACGCTCGGCCCGATGTTCCGCGGCGAACGGCCGCAGAAGGGCCGCTACCGGCAGTTCCACCAGATTGACGCCGAGGCCTTCGGCTACGACGGTCCGGACGTCGATGCGGAGCTGATCCTGCTGTCGGCCCGGCTGTGGCGCGAGCTCGGCATCAGCCGCGTGCGCCTCGAGCTCAATTCGCTGGGTACCGACGCGGCGCGCGGCGCGTATCGAGAGGCGCTGCGGACGTACTTCACGGCGCACGCGGCCGAGCTCGATCCGGATAGTCGCCGGCGGCTCACGGGCAATCCGCTGCGGATCCTCGACAGCAAGAACCCGGCGCTCGAGGCGCTGATCGGCGCTGCCCCGGTACTCGGCGATTACCTCGACGAGCCCTCGCGCGAGCACTTCGCGGGGCTCAAGGCGCGGCTCGAGGCCGCCGGGGTTCCATACATCGTCAACCCGCGCCTGGTGCGCGGCCTCGACTACTACAGCCGCACGGTGTTCGAGTGGACCACCGACGCGCTCGGGTCACAGAACGCCATCTGTTCCGGCGGTCGCTACGACGGGCTGGTGGGCCAGCTCGGCGGGGCGCCGACGCCGGCGATCGGCTGGGCGGCCGGCATCGAGCGAATCGTGCTGCTGATGCAGGAACTTGGACTCACCGCAGCTGCCGAAGTGCCGCACGCCTATTGCGTGCTGGCGGGTCCCCAGGCGGCCGAGCAGGGGCTCGCACTCGCCGAGCGGATGCGTGACGAGCTGCCGTGGGTGAGGCTCGAGACCGACCTCGGCGGCGGCAGCTTCAAGGCTCAGTTCAAGCGCGCCGACAAGAGCGGCGCCGAGGTCGCGATCGTGATCGGCGAAGACGAGCTCGCCCGGGGCGTCGCGGCGCTGAAGCCGCTGCGCGGCGAAGGGGGCCAGCAGGAGTGCCCGCTGGGCGAGCTGCCGGCGCGCCTCGCGCAGCTTCTGGGACGATCGCGGCCAGCGGACGCCGCGGGCAGCGGTCGCGACGAGCGCGGCAGCTGACAGACGCAACTCATCGGGCGGGAGAACGTAGTGGAAGACTATCTGTCGGAACGCGAGCAAATCGAGCAGGTGCGCGGCTGGTTCAGGGAGAACGCACCGTGGGCCATCGGCGGGCTCGTGATCGGCCTCGGCATGATTATCGGCTATCAGCAGTTCCAGGCCTGGCGCGAGCGTCAGGCGATGACGGCGAACCAGAAATACTCGGCGGTTCTCGAGGCCCTGGGGCGCGCGGACCACGGCGCCGCGACGCGGCTGGTCGCGGAGCTGCGCGCGGACTACGCCCGCACGCCGTATGCCGACCTCGGCGAGCTCGGTCTAGCGCGCTTCGAAGTCGAGTCGAACCAGCTGGCCGATGCCGAGCGCCACCTCGAGAGCGTGATGCAGAGCTCGCGGGACCCGGAACTGAAGCTGATCGCGCGCCTGCGGCTCGCCCGCGTGCAACGCGCGGACGGCAAGCCGGACCTCGCGGTTGCGACCCTGGCGGCGGCCCCGGCCGGAGCCGACAGCGCCGCCTATGCCGAGGTGCGTGGCGATGCCCTCGCCGACAAGGGTGACCGCAGCGGGGCGCTCGCCGCGTGGCGCGCTTCACTGGCCGCGACTGCCGAGGGCTCTGGCGACCGCGAGCTGCTGGAGCTCAAGATCGGCTCGCTCGGTGGCGTGGCGCCGGCCGCGAAGCCCGCCGCGGTGCCGGCGAGTGCGGGCGCCAAACCATGAGGCAGTCGCCGCTCCTGAAACTCGCGGGCGCCTGGCTCGCGCTTGCCTGCGCGCTGGTCGCCTGCTCGAAGGACAAGGACGTCGAGCCGCCGGCGGCACTGGTCGCTATCGACGCACGCCTCGCTGTCCAGCGCCTGTGGGAGGTCAGCCTCGGCGGCAAGGATCGGGCACTGCGGCTGGCACTCGTGCCGGCCGTCGATGGCCGCCGGCTGTACGCCGCCGGCCCCGACGGCTACGTGCAAGCGCTCGATGCGGCGTCGGGTCGCAGCCTGTGGCGCACCAAGACCAAGCTGGGCCTGTCGGCCGGTCCGGCGGTCGGCCACGGCATCGTGGTGGCGGGCGCGAGCGACGGACGGGTCGTGGCGCTCGAGGCGGCGACCGGAGCCAAGCGCTGGCAGGTGCGAGCTTCCGGCGAGGTACTCGCCGCGCCGGTCGTCACTGCGCAGGCGGTCATCGTCAGGACCGTCGACGGGCGGGTCCGGGCGCTCGCGCTCGACACCGGCCGCGAGCTGTGGAGCAACGAGCAGGCAGTGCCCAGGCTGACGCTGCGCGGAACCTCGAGTCCGGTGCTCGCCGGCGACACGGTCATCTGCGGCTTCGACAACGGCAAGGTGGCCGCCTACGGGATCACCAACGGCGATATCTTGTGGGAAACGGCCGTCAGTCCGCCGCGCGGCAAGACCGAGCTCGAGCGGCTGGTCGACATCGACGGCCGGATCGAGGTATCCGGGCACGACGTGTTCGTCGCCGGCTTCCAGGGGCGGATTGCCATGCTGGCGCTCGATTCCGGCCAGATCTGGTGGTCGCGCGACCTGTCGAGCAATCGTGGTGTGGTGCTCGACGGGGAGACGCTGTACGTCACCACGGCCGACAGCAGCGTGCAAGCGCTCAGGCGGCGCGACGGCACGCCGTTGTGGCAGCAGGACCGGCTGGTGCGCCGCGGGCTCACTGCGCCAACGGTCGACGGCGAGGCGATCGTCGTCGCGGATTTCCAGGGCTATGTCCACTGGATCGATCGCGCGAGCGGCGCGCTCGTGGGGCGGATCGGAACGCAAAAGGGGCGCGTAACCAACGCGCCGGTGGTCGCGAACGGCATCGTCTATGTGCAGACCGACGCGGGGCGCGTGTATGCGCTGCGCGCCCGCGCGCGCTGATGGGATCCGGTAAGGGCGCCCGATGCTGCCGGTCATCGCGCTCGTGGGGCGGCCCAACGTCGGCAAGTCGACGCTGTTCAACGTGCTCACCGGGACGCGCGACGCGCTCGTCGCGGACCTGCCCGGGCTGACGCGCGACCGGCAATACGGCTTCGGTCGCCGCGGCGGCCACTACATCGTCATCGACACGGGCGGACTCGTCGAGTCGCCCGGCGGCGTCGAGGCGCTGATGGCGGTGCAGACCGAGCACGCGGTCGCCGAGGCCGACAGGGTCGTGCTGCTCGTCGATGCGCGGGCCGGTCCCACCCATGCCGATCGCTACGTGGCGGAGCGCCTGCGCCGCCTCGGCAAGGGCGTCGTGGTCGCGGCGAACAAGTGCGAGGGCCTCGATCCCGAGCTGGCCGCGCTCGAGTTCCATGCGCTCGGACTCGGTGCACCGCTGGCGATCGCCGCAGCGCACGGCGAGGGGATCGATGCACTGACCATCGCCATGCTGGCCGGCCTCGCGTCCGCGGAACCGCCCGAGGCCGAGGGACCCGAGCCCGCGATCCGCATCGCGGTGGTCGGCCGCCCGAACGTCGGCAAGTCGACGCTGATCAACCGGATGATCGGCGAGGAGCGCCTGATCACCTTCGACGAGCCAGGCACGACCCGTGACAGCGTGCACGTGCCGTTCGAGCGCGACGGGCGGCGCTACGTGCTGATCGACACTGCCGGTATCAGGCGCCGGGCGCGCGTCGAGGGCGCGGTCGAGAAGTTCAGCGTCGTCAAGGCACTGCAGGCGATCGACGAGGCCCACGTGGTGATCGGTGTCCTCGATGCCCACGAGACCGTGGCGGAGCAGGATGCGACGCTGCTCGGCCACGTCGCTGAGCGCGGCCGGGCGCTGATACTCGCGGTGAACAAATGGGACCACATCCCCCCCGAGCAGCGCGACCACATCCGCAACCAGCTGGCCCTCAAGCTGCCGTTCCTGGACTTCGCGCCACGACATTTCATCTCGGCGCTGCACGGCAGCGGGGTCGGCGACCTGCTCGGCGCCGCGCGCCACGCGGCCGAGGCGGCCTTGCGGGAGCTGCCAACGCCGGAGCTGACCCGCGTGCTGGAGAGGGCGCTCGAGGCGCACCAGCCGCCGCTGGTGCGCGGCCGGCGCATCAAGCTGCGCTACGCCCACCAGGGGGGCCGCAATCCGCCGCTGATCGTCGTGCACGGCAACCAGGTGCAGCACGTGCCCGAGGCGTTCAGGCGCTACCTGGTCAACACGTTCCGCGAGGCGTTCCGACTGCACGGCACGCCGGTGCGTGTGGAGTTTCGCTCCGACACCAACCCGTTCGCCGGGCGCCGCAATGAGCTCACCGAACGCCAGCGCAAGAAGCGCCAGCGGCTGGTGCGCCACGTCCGCCAGCCGTGACGGGCACGGAGCTAATGCGGGGCGTCGGCTCCCGGGCCTGGTGGTGCCTCCTCAGTCCTCGATCCGCGTAACGGTCGCATGCACCGTGCCCTGGCCGGTGCGGGCGGCGACCGGCTCGCCCGGGGCCACCTCGCGCGCCGCCCGCACCAGGCGGCCGTCCGCATTGACGAGTATCGCGTAGCCGCGTTCGAGGGTCGCGAGCGGGCTCACCGCATTCAGCGTGCGGGTCGCCGCGAGCAACCGCGCGCGCGCGGCTGCGAGCGCCGCGCCGAGCGCACGGCCGAGGCGCGCCTCGAGCTCGTCGAGGCGCTGCGCACGCAGCGTGAGCCGCTCGCGCGGATGCACGCGCGCAAGTCGCATCGTGAGCCAGCTCAGCCGCTCGCGGCAGCTCGCTGCGCGGCGGCGCCACGCCCCCGCGAGTCGCGCTGCGCTCGCTGCGAGTGCCCGCAGCCACTCGGCGTGGTCGGGGACGGCGAGCTCGGCGGCCCCGGATGGCGTCGGTGCGCGCACGTCCGCGGCGAAGTCGGCGATCGTGACGTCGACCTCGTGGCCGATGCCCGCGATGACCGGAATCCGGGAGTCGCGAATCGCCCGCGCGACCAGTTCCTCGTTGAACGCCCACAGGTCCTCGAGTGAACCGCCACCACGGGCCAGGATCAGCACGTCGACCTCGGCCCGGGCGCTCGCGCGCCGGATGGCGGCCGCGATCTCGACGGCGGCCCCTGCACCCTGGACCGGTACCGGGTAGATCAGCACCGGTACCGCCGCGAAGCGCCGTCTCAGCACGTGAAGAATGTCGCGGATCGCGGCCCCGCTCGGCGAGGTGATGACGCCGATGCGCCGCGGCAGACGCGGCAGCGGACGTTTCGCCGCCGCATCGAACAGCCCCTCGGCGGCCAGCCGTGCCTTCAATTCCTCGAAGCGGCGCCGCAGCGCGCCCTCGCCGGCCTCCTCGAGGTGCTCGACAATCAGCTGATAGTCGCCGCGCGGCTCGTAGAGGCTGACCCGCGCCCGCACCAGGACCTGCAGGCCGTCGCGTGGCGAGACCCGCACCCGCAGGTTCGCGCTGCGAAACATCGCGCAGCGCACCTGCGCCCCTGAATCCTTGAGCGTGAAGTACCAGTGGCCCGACGACGGGCGGGCGAGGTTCGACACCTCGCCATCGACCCACAGCGCCGGCAGGCCCGCATCGAGCAGCGCCCGCACCTCGCGGTTCAAGCGCGTCACGCTGTAGATGTCGCGTCCGGCGGCGGCATCGGAGGAGCGATCCATGACCCATCTTAACGCGTGACGGGCGCAGGTTTACCGGTGCACCGCGATTGAGTAGAATGCCCGGCTTTACTCACGGCTCCCCGGCGGAGCACGCAGGCGATGCATCGGCCCCGCCGCAGGATCCAGCGGCAGAGGGCTGTCCATGCGAATCGACCACGAAGCGCTCACCTTCGACGATGTGCTGCTGGTACCGGCCTACTCCG
>DATNHZ010000027.1:0-3500 GCA_035604655.1 Steroidobacteraceae bacterium
CATGCTGACCACCGCCGCCGGCGGCGCCGAGCCGAGCAGCGGAGCGATGAGCGCGCGCAGCCTTGCGGCGTCGAGGAAGCGCCCGTCGGCACCGAGGTTGCGGCTGTACGGATGATTGTGGGCGCCCGGCACGTGCCCGGCCTTCGGATCAAGCGGCTCGATGCGGCCTTCGAAACGCTCCGCGGCGCGGGCATCGAGCAGCACACAGCCGTCCCGCGCCAGCAGCGCGGCCAGGTCGTCCGCCGAGACGTGGGCATGATCATCGGGAACGGCGTGGAACTCGCGCGGCACGACGACGCCGGGCTCGGTGGACAGCGGCCGGCGCTCGGCGCGCCACGCCGCGAGGCCGCCATCGAGCACGGCGACGCGCGTGTGGCCGAGCCAGCGCAGCAGCCACCACAGGCGCGCGGCGTACATGCCGCTCGACTCGTCGTAGGCGACGACCTGGGTGTTGGCGTCGATCCCGAGCGTGCCGAGGGTCGCGGCGAGCTGCTCCGGCTCCGGCAGCGGGTGGCGGCCGCTCCACGGAGTGCGCGGGCCCGAGAGGTCGCGGTCGAGATGCGCGTAGACCGCGCCGGGGATGTGACCGCGAGCGAAGGCGGCAGCGCCCGCGTCGGGATCGGCGAGGTCAAAGCGGCAGTCGACGATTCTCCACGACGGGTCGCCGCTGCGCGCGGCGAGGGTGACGGTGTCGATGAGCGTCTGGCTGCTGATCACGGCGTCGGTTCTCCGTTCAACGAGTGTAGCGCGGTGCGCCGAGCGCGCGGCTACAGATTCACTGCGCTCGATCGCGCGGATTGCCGACGGCGAACTCGGCCAGTGCGCAGTCCGAGTGCGCGATCTGCCGGTGGACGCAACGCTTGCGACGCGCAACGGGGCGTCCGTGGCGGCGGGGCGGCACGCGCGCGTTGCGCGTTGAGGTACAGTATCCGCGGCTGTCACGACGCGACGCGCGCCGAATGCGCGACCCGCGTCGCTCGCGTTCGGCGCCTCCTCGACACGGGTGATCATGAGCACGCAACACAAAGTCCACGTGACGTTCCCGGGCCGGCTGATCCTGATCGGCTTCGGCAGCATCGGTCAGGGAGTCCTGCCGCTGATACTGCGGCACGTCGGCGGCCTGACGCCCGAGCGCATCACGATCGTCACGGCCGACGATGCCGGTCACGCCGAAGCCCGGGAGTTCGGCATCCGCTTCGTCAAGCAGCCGCTGACCCGCGAGAACTTCCGGCAGGTGCTCGAGCCGCTGGTCGGACGCGGCGACTTCGTGCTGAACGTCTCGGTCGACGTCTCGTCGATCGCGCTGATCAAGCTGTGCTGGGAACGCGGGGCCCTGTACCTCGACACCTGCATCGAGCCATGGCCGGGCGGTTATACCGACCCGTCGCTGTCGCCATCGCGACGAACGAATTATGCGCTGCGCGAAGAGGCGCTGGCGCTGCGCAAGCTCAAGGTCCGGGACAAGGGGCCGAAGCCGACTGCGGTACTGACCCACGGCGCCAACCCCGGGCTCGTCCAGCACTTCGTCAAGCAGGCGCTGCTGAACCTCGCTGGCGATCTCAAAGTCGATGCCGGCAACCCCGGGACCCGGGAGGCGTGGGCTGCGCTCGCGAAGCTCCTCGGCGTCAAGGTCGTGCACGTCGCCGAACGTGACACGCAGGTCCCGCGGCTGCCAAAGCGGCCGGGGGAGTTCGTCAATACCTGGTCGGTCGACGGTTTCGTCAGCGAAGGCTGCCAGCCCGCGGAGCTCGGCTGGGGCGCGCACGAGCGCAATTTCCCGCGCGACGGCCGCAAGCACGACTTCGGCTGCGGCTGCGCGATCTACCTGATGCAGCCGGGAGCAGCCACGCGGGTACGCACCTGGACGCCGAAGAGCGGCTACTTCCATGGCTTCCTGATCACGCACGGCGAGGCGATCTCGATCGCCGATTTCTATACGGTCAAGGATGGCGATCAGGTGCTGTACCGGCCCACGGTGCACTACGCCTATCATCCGTGCGATGCGGCGGTGCTGTCGGTGCACGAGTTCGCCGGCCGCAACTGGCGGTTGCAGGATCACAAGCGGATCCTGATGGAGGACATCATGCCGGGCGGCATCGACGAACTCGGCGTGCTGCTCGCCGGCCACAAGAAGAATGCCTATTGGTACGGCTCGCAGCTGTCCGTCGACGAGGCACGCAGGCTCGCGCCGCACAACAGCGCCACCAGCCTGCAGGTCACCGCTGCGTGCCTGTCGGGCATGATCTGGGCGATCGAGAATCCCGGCCTCGGGCTCGTGGAACCCGACGAGATGGATTTTCGCCGCAACCTCGAGATCTGCGGCCCGTACTTAGGTCCGGTGGTCGGTGAGTACACGGACTGGAACCCGCTGCACGATCGGGCGCGGCTGTTCCCCGAGGACATCGACACGTCCGATCCATGGCAGTTCAAGAACGTCCGGGTGATCTGAACCGGCAGGCACGCGCACGCGGCGCTCATCGCGCCGCCGCCTCGTAGCGGATCCCCACGATCGTATAAACGCGCTCGCCGGCGGGTAGCCGCACGGTCAGTTCCGCGTCCAGCCGTTTGCCGAGCAAGGTCCGCCCGAGCGGGGCATCCATGCTGAGGTAGCACGGGTCCATGTCGAACTCGTCGGGCCCGACGATCCGATGCTCGTGGCGCGCCCCGGTGTCATCCTCGAGCTCGACCCAGGCACCGAAAAACACGCGCTCAAGGTCCGCGGGCGGCTTGGTTACGATCACGATGCCCGCGAGGCGCTGACGCAGGAACCTGACGCGCCGGTCGATCTCGCGCAGGCGCTTCTTGCCGTAGGTATATTCCGCGTTTTCCGAGCGATCACCCTGCGCGGCCGCTTCCGACACGGCCTGCGTCACCTGCGGTCGCTCGTTGCGCCACAGCTGGTCGAGTTCGGCCCGCAGGCGCGCCGCGCCGGCGGGCGTTATGTATTTCGAGCCAGGTCGTTCGGGCGGCCGCCAGCGTCCCATGCCGCGTTTACTCCTCGCCGAATTTGACGCCCCAATCACGCCCGCCGGCCGCGGGGCGCCCCGAGTTTGGGACATAAATCACGGATTCGCCTTCTCCCCGTGCATAAGCTTGGCGTCCATGAGCGTCAAGTTCTACACGCGGTTCGTTGCCGACCTTGGTAGCAAGGGGCCGAGCGAGTACACCGGCATCGTAGAAATCGGCGGCCAGGACTCGCTGCCGACCGATCCGAAGCGGGTCGCGGTGCTGCTGGCGCGGGATCTCGACCTCGAGGCCGAGCAAATCCGCGTTCTGCAGTGGTCCCGGTTGCACTGAATCCCCTAGCGGACTTCCCTTCCCTTCGAATAAGTCCGCTGTTCAACCCCCAGGCTAACCGCCCGGGGGTTTTTTTTGCGGGTCAGGAGTCGCGGTCGAGGCGGGCGGCGCTTGCCGGGCGGAGCCGCAGCAGCGAACGTGCCCCGGCACGCTAGTATCGGCTCGTGAGCTTCAACGATCACTTCTCCCGCCAGGCCGCGGCC
>DATNHZ010000028.1:0-4926 GCA_035604655.1 Steroidobacteraceae bacterium
CCACGCCCCGGTAGTCGCAACGTTTGACTTATCGGCCTGACATATCCCCGCGGGCGAGGACCAAAGCGTGACGCCGAACTGGCGGGCCTGGCGAATATGCGCATAAACTGCCTCGACCATGAGCAGTGTCCCCGCCGGGCGTCCTCGGTTCCCGCGCTTTCGACGCAGCGACTTCGACGTCACGGACACGGTGCAGGTGAGCTCGACGGCAGCGGTCACGCGTGCCGTAGCTGACCTGTTCGCCGCGCAATGGCCGGGGCAGCCGTTCGCTCCGCTCGAGACGGCGCTGACGACCTTCGATGCGCTGTTCACGGGCAGGCTCGCCGGCTACAACGGCGTCGATACCGTGTACCACGACCGCCAGCACACACTCGACGTGGTGCTGGCGATGGCGCGGCTGCTCGTCGGCTATGAGCGCACGGTCAGCCCCGAGCAGCGCCTCGGCTTTGATCGCGCCGCGATGGGTCTGGTCACGGCCGTGTTTCACGATGCGGGGTACATTCGCGAAACGGGCGACGCGCACCGCAACGGCGCCGAATACACCAGTTCGCACGTCAGCCGCTCGGCGCGGTTTCTGATGAGGTTCATGCCGACGATCGGCATGGCGGCGTGGGTGCCGGTGGCCACACGCATCGTGCATTTCAGTGGCTATGAGGTCGCGTTTGCCGATATCCACCTCGACGACTGGCGCGATCGCAAGGCCGGTCACCTGCTCGGCACCGCCGACCTGATCGCGCAGATGGCGGACCGCTGCTATCTCGAGAAATGCCGTGACCGCCTGTACCCGGAGTTCGTGCTGGCGGGGGTCGCAACCGGCTACGACGCTGGCGGCGAGGTGCGGGTACGGTACGGCTCGGGCCTCGACCTGCTGCGGCACACGCCGGACTTCGTGGCGCGCACCAAGCGCGACCGTCTCGACGGTGAGTTCGGCAGCGCCTATCGCTACATCGAACCCCTGTTCGAAGGCCAGAACCCCTATATACAAGCCATCGAGCAGCACCTCACGTTCCTGAACCGGGTACTCAAGACCGAGAACTGGCCGTTGCTGCGGCGCAATCCCCCGTGCTTCACCTACGATCCGAACCCACTGCCCAACGTGCGCCAGCTGATGCTCGGCCACCTGCGCGAGCTGTGGGGCCGGAGTTGAGCGGGACGATCACGCCGCTGAGCGGCGTACTTCGCGGCAGGCGCGCATTCATCACCGGCGGCGGCAGCGGCATCGGACTCGCCCTGGCACAGCTCCTCGCACGCGACGGCTGGCAGCTCGGGCTCCTCGATCGCGAACCGGAGCGTCTGCTGACCGCCTCCCGCGAGCTCGGGTCCTCCGGTGCAGCGGTCATCCATACCTACTTGGTCGACGTCACCGACGAGGCCGCATTCCGCGCGGCGGTCGCCGATTTTGCCGACCGCGCCGGCGGCCTCGAGCTCATGATCAACAACGCGGGCGTCGCAGTGGCGGGCGATCTCGTGCAGACCACCGCGGCCGACTGGCGCTGGGCGCTCGACATCAACGTCGTCGGAGTCGCGATCGGCTGTCGCGCGGCGCTGCCGTTCCTGACGAAGGCCGACGCCGGCTGCGTGCTCAACATCGCGAGCGCCGCTGCCTTTGCATCCTCCTCGCAGATGGCGGCCTACAACGCCTCCAAGGCGGCGGTCGTCTCGCTGACCGAGACGCTCGCGCAGGAGCTCGAGGGCACGGCGGTGCGCGCCGCGGTGGCCATGCCCGGGTTCATTCCGACGCGGCTGCTCGAGACGGCACGCGCGCCGCCGGATGCGCTTGCCGCCGCGCACCGGCTGATGGACGCGAGCCACTATCCGGCCGCCCGGGCGGCGGCCGACATGCTCGCGGCCTGTGCGGCGGGGCGGCTGTACATCGTGCTGCCGCCGGCCTACGTGCATCTGTGGCGATTGAAGCGCTTCCTGCCTGGCGTTTTCACGAGCCTGCTGTCCCGCATGCGCCGGCGGGCCCTCGCCGAGCGCACGCGGCGCTGATCAGCGTCGCGGCCGATCGACCGCGCGGATATACCGCGTGTAGATCCGCGGCAGCGCGTTGAGTAGCGCCACCTTCCCCTCGATCTCGCCCCCCGCAATTGCCGCACGCACGGTCGCAAGCCGCAGGCGCCGCGAGGCCTCGCGCGAGGTCGGGGCATGACTCAGGTGCCACGGTTCCGGGGCCACGCCGCCGCGGTCGGTGGCGTAGGGACGATAGAAGCCGAAGCGTTCCATGTGCGCATCGAGCCAGGCCGTGAGGCGTGCGAACGGCCCGCCGGTGGCATATTCCGCGGCCACCAGTTCCGGCCGGCGGCCAGGCGGTAGTGCCGCGCGATCATAGACGTCGACCTCCGTCCCCCAGTGGTGACGGCTCGCGCCGGGCGGTGCCGACCAGGCGAGGATGGCTGCGACCCGCCGGGCGGGTGGCAGGGTCGAGGCATCGAGCTTGTGCCCGGCACGGTCCCAAAGCGCGCGCCGGCCGAGCCACTTCTCGTTCCAGATCCTCACCTGCAGCTCGAAATCGCGAAACGCCGAGGCGGGCGCGAGATCGATGTCGGCGCGCGCCGCCGCCGCGCGCAGTGCGAGGAACGGTGCCACCACCGAGCTGTGCAGCACGCACGGCGGATCGGCGACCTCGACCACGTGACGACGGGTCCGGCCAGTGAGCTCGAGCGGGCCGAAAAGCGGTGCCGATGTCATCGCGCGAGAACCGGTCGGGCGATGCTCGAACGAGGCGCATGCTGCGTCGCAGCACCACTTTGTGGCTGCGAACCAGCCCACCGGGAATTTGACTTAATCACGGTGACCGGCGTTGCATTTTCGTTACTGGCCAAGATCATAGCCCTATATGATGCAGCGCATGCGCCTGAAGGGTCCATTCCGCCTGCCGAAGCGCACCATGCTGATCGCGGGGCTCGCGCTCCTGGTGACGACCTGCGTGCCGATACTCGCCGCCGTGATCGCCCTCGCGCGCGGCACGCTCGGCGAGCACGTCGTGCTGCTCGCCGGGGTCGCGGTGAGCTGCCTCGTGATCGGGGCGCTCGTCGGGCTGTTCATGGTGCGCCGGTTGCGCGGGCCGATCCGATCGCTGGTCGGCACGCTCGACCAGCTCCGTGACGGCGACTACACGCAGCCCGTGGCCGCCGTCAGGGAGCATGAGTTCGCCGATCTCGCCGCCGCCATCGAGCGCATGCGCGAGAAGCTGCGCGAGACAACCATCACCAAGAACTATCTCGATGTGGTGCTGAACAGCATGAACGACGCGGTGCTGGTGACCACACCGGACGGTCACATCATGCGTGGCAATGACGCCGCGGTGCAGCTGTTCGGCTGGTCGGAGGCCGAGCTTGCCGGGCGCGAGATCACTTCGCTCCTGGCCAGCGACGAGCGGCGCAATTTCGTGCTGGAGCGCGCGGTCCGCGAGACGCGCGAGTTCATGATTCAGACGCAGGGCGGCGAGGCGGTGCCGGTGTCGATGTCGGGATCGAAGATCATCGACACGCGTTCGACCGAGCCGAAGCCGGATATGTCGGCGGCCGACCCACCGGAGTCGCGCTTCGAAGGCTGCATCTTCGTGGCTCATGACATCACCGAGCGCAAACGCGCCGAGCGGCGGATCCGATACCTGGCGCGCTACGACACGCTGACCAAGATCCCCAACCGCATGCAGTTCCAGCATCTGCTGCAGCAGGCGATCGCGCGCGCGCATCGCAGCGGTACGGCGCTGGCGCTTCTGTATCTCGACCTCGACCGCTTCAAGGACGTCAACGATACCTTTGGGCACTCGGCCGGCGATCGCACGCTCGAAATCCTCAGCGAACGGCTGACCCGGGTCGCGCCGAAGGGCGCGATCGTCGGTCGCCTGGCCGGCGACGAGTTCGCGGTCTTCATCGAGAGCCTGCCGGCGGGTTCGGACTATCGCGCCTCGCTCACCGCCATCGCCCGCCAGCTGCTCGAGGACGTCAGCCGGGCGTTCTTCCTGAACGACACCGAGGTGTACCTGACGCTCAGCATCGGCATCGCAATCTGCCCGGACGATGCCAGCAACACGATCGACCTGATCCGCAACGCGGACGCCGCGATGTACCACTCCAAGCAGGGCGGCGGCAGCAACTACGCGTTCTATACGCCCGAGATGAATGCCGAGACGGTTGAGCGGCTGACGCTGAAGAGCAAGCTGCGGCGCTCGCTCGAGCGCGACGAATTCGTAATCCTCTACCAGCCGAAGGTCGACCTCGCGACCGGCCGCCTCGCGGGCGCGGAGGCGCTGCTGCGCTGGCGCTTGCCCGGCCACGGCGACATCCCGCCGTCCTATTTCATTCCGCTCGCCGAACAGACCAACCTGATCCTGCCGATCGGCGAGTGGGTGTTGCGGCGGGTCTGCGCCGACTACCGCAGCTGGTGCGATCACGTTCCGAATCCCGGCCGCGTGTCGATCAACCTGTCGCTCAAACAGCTGCAGCAGGCGAGCTTCATCACCAGATTCGCATCGGTATTCCGCGAGTACGGCGTCGAGCCAGACCGGCTCGAGCTCGAGATCACCGAGACCACCTTGATGTCGAATGCGCCGCGAACGGTGAAGACGCTCAGAGAGCTGCGCGATCTCGGGATCCGCCTCTCAATCGACGACTTCGGAACCGGGTACTCATC
Organism: Steroidobacteraceae bacterium; assembly: GCA_035604655.1. GTDB lineage: Bacteria > Pseudomonadota > Gammaproteobacteria > Steroidobacterales > Steroidobacteraceae > CAIKZZ01. The sequence goes on from DATNHZ010000028.1 coordinate 4,642, forward strand.
GTTGTCGGCGCTGCAGCAGATGCCGGTGGAGACGCTCAAGATCGACCAGTCCTTCGTGCGCAACGCCGCCATCGTCCGCGACGACGCCACCTTCGTGCGCACCATCATCGAGATGGGCCGCAACCTCGATATGGAAGTGGTCGCCGAGGGCGTCGAGACGCGCGAGCAACTCGACTTCCTGCGCGAGCGCGGCTGCCACTACGCGCAGGGCCGGCTGTTCGGCGAGCCGATGACGGCGGCGGCGCTGCTGGCCCTGCTCAAGGCGCAGGAGCACGGCCAGCTGCT
>DATNHZ010000029.1:0-3429 GCA_035604655.1 Steroidobacteraceae bacterium
CTCGGCCAGCTCGGCTGCCGCTCGGTCGCCGAGCTCCGTCCCGGGATGCTCATCGCCGGCCCACCGACCGCGGCGTAGCGGTTCAGCGCCCCGACCGCGACCCTCCGAAGCGCCTTCCGCCCGACCCACCCCGGCCGCCCCCGCCGCCGCGGCCGCCCGCACCCCGGCCGCTCCCGGTGCCTGGCGCCCCGCCGCCGCGCCGCTGCTGGTTGCCATGCGCGCGCGCCCGGTCTCCGGCCTTGTGCGCGCGAATCGCCGCGATGCGTTCGGCGAGCGGAATCTCGAGCTTGCCCTCGGGGCGCGCCTGGTAGTCGAAGTCGGGAACCGTCACGCGCGGCAGCCGCTTGCCGAGCAGGCGCTCGATCGCGGCAAGGTCACCCTCCTCGTCACGCGCGACGAGCGTGAACGCATCGCCCACGGCATCCGCCCGGCCGGTGCGGCCGATCCGGTGGATGTAGTCCTCCGGCACCTGCGGCACGTCGAAGTTGACGACGTGACCCAGGGCCTCGACGTCGATGCCGCGCGCGGCGATGTCGGTCGCGACCAGCACGCGGAAGCGGCCGTTCTTGAATCCCTCGAGCGCCGCGGTGCGCTGCGACTGCGAGCGATTCCCATGGATGCGCTCGGCGGCGATGCCGTGCCTGACCAGAAACTCGCACAACCGATTGGCGCGGTGCTTGGTGCGGGTGAAGACCAGCGCCTCGTTCATGTCGCCGCGGCTCAGCAGCGCCAGAAACAGCATCGACTTCAGCTCCTGGGCAACCGGATAGACGGCCTGTGTAATTCCGACTGGCGGGTTCGACTGCCGCTCCAGATTGATCGTCGCGGGGTCGTGCAGTATCTCGCGGGCGAGCGCGGCAATCGGCGGCGGCATCGTTGCGCTGAAGAACAACGTCTGGCGCTTCGCCGGCACGTGCCGCAGCACACGGCGGATGTCCGGCAGGAAGCCCATATCGAGCATCCGGTCGGCCTCGTCGAGCACCAGCACCTCCAGCGCATCGAGCCTGGCGTAGGGCTGGCGAAAATGGTCGAGCAGCCGGCCGGGGGTCGCGACGATGACGTCGACACCGCTCCTGAAGGCATGCTCCTGCGGACCCATGCCGACGCCGCCGAAGATCGCCGCGCCATTCAGCGGCGTGTGCACGGCGAGGTCCTCGAGGTCGGCGAGAATCTGCGCGGCGAGTTCCCGCGTCGGCGCGAGCACCAGCGCCCTGGTCCGGCCGCGCGGCTTGTCCATCAGCCGGTTGAGGATCGGCAGCATGAACGCCGCGGTCTTGCCGCTGCCCGTCTGCGCGCACGCGAGCAGGTCGCGGCCGGCGAGTGTCGGCGGGATCGCATCCGCCTGGATCGGCGTCGGCCGCGTGAATCCGAGTTCGCGGACGCCGGACAGCAGGTTCGGATGCAGCTTCAGATCACCGAAGGACATGTGAGCCTCAAAAAGCGACGCCCGGCAGAGCCGGGCGGGCGCACAGGATACTCCGATGGCCGCGCCCCGGGCGCGACAAATTCCGGCGGGGATAATTCCCTCAGACGCGCGTCAGCCAGCCGTGATCGTCGGGCACCGTACCCTGCTGGATCGCGAGCAGCGCCGCGCGCAGCGTCCGGGTGTTGGGTCCGATGGCCCCGCTCCCGACGCGAAACTCCTCACTGCCGCGGATCAGCGTGCCGACGCCCGACAGCACGGCCGCCGTGCCCGACAGCGCCGCCTCGCCGGTCGTCACCCACTCGAGGAGTTCCGTGACCGTGAAGACCCGCTCCTCGACCGCAAAGCCGAGGCCGGGCGCGATCGACAGCAGCGAATCGCGGGTGACGCCGTGCAGGAAGGTCGAGTCGAGGCCGCGGGTGAGGATCTTCCCATCGCGGATCGCGAGGAAGTTCGCGGCACCGGTCTCCTGGACCTCCCCGCCCGGGCAGAACAGTACCTGGTCGGCCTTGTGCTGCGCGCGGGCGGCGAGCGTGGGTCCCAGGGCCGCCGCGTAGTTGCCGCCGGTCTTGACGACGCCGAGCCGCGAGGCGCAGCGGGTCGCGCGCTCCTCGATATAGATCCGCAAGGGCTTCGCTCCGCCCGCGAAGTAATCCCACACCGGGCTCGCGAGCACGACGAGGCAGGCCGCGTCGGTCGGGGTCGAGGCTGCACCGATGTTTGCCATCGTCCCGAACAGCAGCGGTCGCAGATACAGCGCGCCCGGCGCCTCCGGCACGGCGGCGCGGCAGCGGTCGATCACTTCGGTGACCATCTGCGCCACCTGCGCCGCATCGGGCACGGGAAGCACGAGCGCGCGCGCGCTCTGGCGCAGGCGCTCGATGTGACGGTCCATCCGGAATACGTGCACGCTGCCGTCGGCCCACTTGTATGCCTTGAACCCCTCGAAGCACTCGCTGCCGTAATGCAGCGCGTGCGCCGCCGGATGAATCTCGATGGGACCGACGGCCTTCAGCGTGTGCGGCCGCCACTCGCCGCCGTGGAACCCGGCAATCGCCATCACATCGGTCAGGATGCTGCCGAACGGAGCGCTCTGCGGCGCGGTACTGGTCATGATCGCAAGCCTCCGGCGGCCGAACCGCTCGCCTCAGTCGCCCAGGAAAATGGTCGCCGGATGCTCGAGGCGCTCCTTCAGCGCCTGGATCATCGCCGCGGCGTCGAAGCCGTCCACGAACCGGTGATCGAACGACGACGACAGGTTCATCATCCGCCGCACGGTGACACCGCCGTGCGCCACGACCGGCCGTTCGATCGCCTTGTTGACGCCGATGATCGCGACCTCGGGCGCGTTGATGACCGGGGTGCTCGCGATGCCGCCGAGCCTGCCGAGACTCGTGACGGTGATCGTCGACCCGGTGAGCTCGGCGCGCGTCGCGCTGCCGGAGCGCGCGGCCTGCGCGACCCTGCGGATCTCCTCCGCCAGCTCCGTGAGCGTGAGGCTCTCGGCGTGGCGCACAACTGGCACCTTCAGTCCGTCGGGCGTCTGGGTGGCGATGCCGACGTGCACCGCGCGGTGGCGGATGATGACGTTGCGCTCGGCGTCGTAGTGGGCGTTGCACTGGGGGAAGGACTCGAGCACGCGGGTCAAGGACGCGATCAGGAACGGCAGGTAGGTGAGCCCGGGACCCCCGGCCGGTGTTTTCGAGTTCAGGTACGCCCGCAGCGACTCGAGTTCGGTCACGTCGAGCTCCTCGACGTACGCGAAGTGCGGGATGGTGCGCGTCGCCTCGGCCATGCGCTGCGCGATCACGCGCCGCACGCCGATGACCTTGATCTCCTCCGTCCCGGTGCGCGCGATGCGCGCGCGCCCCGCGGCGACCGCTGTTCCGGTGGCGCCGCGCGGCTCGCCGGCGAGCGCCGCCTCGAGATCCGCGCGCTCGATGCGCCCGCCCGGTCCGGAACCCGGAAGGGCCGCGAGATTGATGCCCGCCTCGCGGGCGCGGCGC
>DATNHZ010000030.1:0-2789 GCA_035604655.1 Steroidobacteraceae bacterium
CCGGCCGTCGTGGTCCTCGAGCCACACACCCTGCGCGCGGCGAATCGGCAGCGGCGGCAGCAGCTCGTAGTCCTTCATCTGCGAGCAGGGGTGCCAGACGACCTTAAGGTCGCGGCGGGCAAGTTCGGCGTTCGTGGGCTGCGTCTGCATCGGACCGTTTCCGCGCGCAGTGTACCGGCGCCGCCGGTTCCGTGCCGGCCGGCCGTGCCGTAAGCTCTGCCCATGCCGAGGGGCCCAGCAGTCACGATCGACGTCGGGCGCGGGCTGATCGAGGGCGCGCGCTTCGTGCCATCGCCGAACCAGGACGCGCGTCCGCCGGGAGCGTCGATCGACCTCGTCGTCGTGCACGGCATCGGACTGCCGCCGGGCGAGTTCGGCGGCCCGTGGGTCGAGCAGCTGTTTCTGAACCGCCTGCCGCCCGCCAGGCATCCGTTCTTCGAGACGCTCGAGGGCCTGAAGGTCTCGGCGCACCTCTTCATTCGCCGCGACGGGTCGATCGTGCAGTTCGTGCCGTTTCACGCGCGCGCCTGGCATGCCGGGGCATCCGCCTGGCGGCAGCGGGAGGCGTGCAACGACTTTTCGGTCGGCATCGAGCTCGAAGGGGCTGACGAGGTGCCGTACGAGCCCGTGCAGTACGAGCAGCTGGCGGCCGCGGTGGCGGCACTCGCAGAAGCCTACGGCACGCTCGAGGCGGATGCGGTCGTCGGGCACAGCGACGTCGCGCCCGGCCGCAAGACGGACCCGGGGCCGGCGTTCGACTGGCCACACTTCCGTCGCCTGTTGACGATCGCGAGGTCCGGATGAACTTCATCGCATTGCTGGTCGGCCTCGGCATCGAACGGCTGCTGTCCGCGCGGCTCGCGATCCGCGAACCCGGGTGGCTGCTCGGGTACGTGCGGGTCTCGCTGCGCGCGGTCGCACGACGCCTCGACGCGGGCCTACCGCTCGCGATCGTGTGTGCGGTGTTGCCGGGCATCGTGGTCGCCGCGGTGATCGCGACCACCGAGGTGGCGGCCCACGGATTCGTGTACGTGCTGCTCGCGGCAATCGTGCTGTTCTTCTCGCTGGGACCGCGCGACCTGCGCCAGGAGGTCACCGAATACCGCGCCGCGCTCGTGCGTGGCGATGCGGACCAGGCGGCGCGGCTCGCGGCGGAGGTCCTCGAACACGACGCCGCGCAACGCCAGGGGCCCGGATTCAGCTCGGTGGGCGAGGCGGTGTTCGTGCAGGCGAACAACCGGCTGTTCGGCGTGGTGTTCTGGTTCGCAATCGCGGGGCCCTTCGGCGCGCTGACGTTTCGCATCACGGACCTGATGCGCCGCGAGGCGATCCTGCGTGCCGAGCGGGCGGACGCCCCACCCGATGCGGCGCTGGTCGGGATCATCTGCCAGCGCGTGCACGGGGTAATCGCATTTCTGCCGGCGCGGCTGCTGGCATTGACCTACGGCGTCGCCGGCAGCTTCGAGGAATCGTTCACCGGCTGGCGCGGCTACCTGGCCGCAGAATCCGACCATTTCTTCGACGCCAACGACCGGCTGCTGGTCCACGCCGGCCGCGGCGCGCTTGGGGCCAGCTGGGAGCGCGCCGCGGACGAGGCGGCACGCGCGCGTGCGGCGCTCGCGCTTACCGACGCCGCGTTTTATGTTTGGTTGGCCGCATTCGCGCTGCTGACGCTGCTGGCCTGGATCGCATGAGCGCTGCCAGGGCCGGGATCACCCGGCCGCTGCGGTGGCAAGTTCCGGAAAAAGCAGGGTCAAGCAGGGGTTTGCGGTACGATAAGCAGCGGCTCCAGCAAGGCACGCCGGCGCGGGCAGCGAAGATCACGGACCGCGAGCGGACGTGGCGAGCTTGGCGATCGACCGTTCCAGGGCTTGGTGCCGGAGACCGACCGTGGGGACTCCCTACAAAGAAGGCCAGTTCTTCCTGCTGCCGATCGACCGCGGCCTGTATGCCGTCGGCCTGGTCGCCCGCGTACCGCGTCGCGGCGGAGTGCTACTGGGTTACTTCTTTGGTCCGCGCCGCAGCCACGCCCCCGATGCCGACTGGCTCAATGCGCGCCGTCCGGAGCAGGCGGCGCTGGCGTGCCGTTTCCGGGACACGGCACTCAACTTCGGGGAATGGCAGCTGCTGGGAAGCCTCCCGGGATTTGAGCGCAGCGCCTGGCCGGTGCCGGCGTTCCATCGCTTCGACGGGTCCGTCACGCACGTCCCGGGGAATGATGCAGTGCAAAATTGGCGGGTCGAGTACAGCGATGACAACCTGATCCTGCCGATCCGGGAAATGCCGGCCCAGGGCGATGACCTGAAGCTCGCCGACGACCTCGCCCTGGACCCGGGCCTGCTGTCGACCGAAGTTGCCATGCGTGTGACGGATATGGTGCCGACCGCCGACGGCGTGAGCTGATTCAGGGCGGGGCTGCGCGCCGGCCGCGCTGCCACAACACCTCGACGCCCTGCTCATGGCGCGCGAGTACCCGGGCCACGACGAACAACAGGTCCGACAGTCTATTGAGGTAGCGCGGCACCTCCGGCGCGAGCGGCTCGAGCCGCGCAAGCGCCCAGACGCGCCGCTCGGCGCGCCGCACGACGGTCCGTGCGAGATGACAGGCGGCCGCAGCCGGCCCGCCTCCCGGCAGGATGAACTCCTTGAGCGGCGGCAGCGCGTCGTTGAATCCGTCGAGCGTTTTCTCCAGCCGCTCGACGTCGGCATCGGTGACGACGCGGTGGCCGGGGATGCACAGCTCGGCGCCGAGGTCGAACAGATCGTGCTGCACGCCGGTCAGACACTCG
>DATNHZ010000031.1:0-3585 GCA_035604655.1 Steroidobacteraceae bacterium
GAACGGGGCCGTCTCCAGCCGGTCGGGCGCGGCGACCAGCTGCGGATCGCCGAGCAGCGCACTCGCGAGGAACTCGCTCGCGCCCAGCACATTTTCAAGCAGCGCCAGTGGAGCTGACGGAATCGCGTTCGCCGTGCGCAGCCGCTCGATCGCGCGGGCAGCCACGCCCGCGGCAACCGCCGACAGCGGCAATTCGTCACTCGACAAAGTGGGACTCCGGAGGTGCCGGCGCCGGCAGAGGCGACGGTATACTCTAGCGGAATGCCCGCAGCGCGCCGACCCGACCCCAGGCCTGCGGACTCGCGCGGTCGCGGGCCCCTCGCCGTGCGTTTGTGCAACTGGGTCGGCGAGGTTGTGCTCGGCGTCCCGACGCTCAAGCGCCTGGCAGCCGCCGGCTACGAGCTGCATCTCGTTGGCAAGGGCTGGGCCGGCGCGCTGCTCGAGGGCGAAGGCTGGACCGTCACGACGCGGCGCGCGGGCGTGTGGCAAGCGTCGCGGCAACTGGCGGAAGTACGGCGTGGCCTTCCGCTCGGACCGCACAAACCGGCGGCCCTGCTGCTGACAAAATCCTTTTCCTCGGCGCTCGAGGCGCGGCTCGGCGGCTGGCGACCGGTCGGCTACGCCCACGACGGGCGCGGCGTGCTGCTCACGACCGCCTATCCGCTGCCGGAGTTCTCGCACGCATCGCACGCCTACTGGCACCTCGCCAGCTGCGTTCTGGGCGCCGCCGCTCCATACCCGACGGCCGCTACCCTGACGCCGAGCGCCACGCAGGCCGCCCGCGCGAGTGCACTGCTTGCGGAGCGCTCGCTCGTGGCCGGCAGCTTCGTGGTGCTGTGCCCGTTCTCGGGCCCGGACGACCACGGCCAACGCAAGGTCTGGCCCGAATTCGCCGCGCTCGGCAGGCGTCTTTCTGGGCGCGGCATCGTGTCCGTCGTCTGTCCGGGACCCGGCGAGGAAGCGGCCGCGGCCGAGCGGCTGCCGGATCTGCTGCGGTTGCCGGGACTCGATCTCGGCGTCTACGGCGCGTTGATGGCGCGCGCACGCGCGGTCGTCGCCAACGACACCGGGCCGGGACATCTGGCGGCAGCGGTGGGCGCGCGGCTGATCGCGATCTACGGCCGCCAGTCGGTGGCTGCCTGGACACCGCTCGGATCGCAGGTCGAGCTGCTGCACGAGACCAGCGGCTGGCCGACGCTCGAGCGCGTGGCCGCAGCGGTGCTCGGGTGAGCGCGCCAGGCCCGATTCACCTCGCGCTGCAGTTCGGGCGCATGCGGCATTTCCACGAGGGCCTCGCGGAGTTCTCCCGCCGGCTGGCCGCGGAATTCGCAGGCCGCGCGGCCGCGCTGCGCGCCGAGCGCAACTGGCAGTTTCACTTCATCCTCGAACGCCGCTGGCACGGCCTGTTCGGAGATGCTGTCCATTACCTTCCGATTACCGACCGGCTGCGCTGGCCACATCGCTCGGACCCGGCGTTCGCGCTATGGCACGGACTGCATCAGCACATGCGCTATCGCCCGCCGTCGAACGCAGGCGCGCGGCTGATCACCGTGCACGATTTCAACTACCTGACTGAGAAGCAGGGCTTCAGTCGCATCTGGTACCGGCGGCGCGTGCGACGCACGCTCGGCCGCGCCGATACGCTCGTCGCGATCAGCGCCGCGGTCGCGGGCGATGCCCGCGAGGCGCTCGGAGGCGCGCGGAGCGTCGTGATCGTCCACAACGGCGTCACCGACCTGTCGTCCGCGCCGCGCACGGCGGTTCCCGGGCTGCAGGATGCGCCCTTCCTGCTGCACCTGAGCCGCATGTCACGGTCCAAGAACGTCGATGCGATCATGGCGCTTGCGGCCGCCTGGCCCGAGCAGCGGTTCGTGCTCGCCGGTCCCGACGGCGGACCGCTGCGGCAGTATCGGGAGTCGATCGCACGGAAAGGCCCCCGAAACGTCACGTTGCTCGCGGACGTGTCGGACGAGCAGAAGGCGTGGCTGTACGCGCAGTCCTCGGGGTTCCTGTTCCCCTCGCTCGTCGAGGGCTTCGGGATGCCGCCGATCGAGGCGATGTACTTTGGCAAGCCGGTGTTCGTCTCGAAGCTCTCGTGCCTGCCGGAGATCTGCGGCGAGGCGGCGTGGTACTTCGAGTCCTTCGAGCCGGCGCGGATGCGACGGGTCATCGAAGCGGGCCTCGCGGACGCCGAAACACGGGCCGGAGCGGTCCGCTCGTGGGCCGGGCGCTACCGCTGGCAGCGCGCGGCAGAGGAGTACCTCGCGCTTTATGAGCGGTTGCTGAGGTCGCGCCGCGGGTAGCTTGCCGCCAACTCCGGCATGCGCCGGACCACGGGGCTGCTCGGCCGCCTGGCAGCGCGCCCCCAACGACGAAGCCCCGCACAGAGCGGGGCTTCGCGGACCTTGCGGTCGAGAGGGGCTGCCCCGGCCAGGTCGGACCCGGCCGGGAACGGGATCACATGTCCATCCCGCCCATGCCGCCCATGCCACCCATGCCGCCCGGGGCCCCGTGCGCGTGCTCCTCGTCTTTCGGAGCCTCCGCCACCATGACCTCGGTCGTGAGCAGCAGCCCTGCGACCGACGCCGCGTTCTGGAGCGCGAGGCGCGTGACCTTGGTGGGATCGAGGATACCCATCTCGATCATGTCGCCGTACTCGCCCGTGGCCGCGTTGTAGCCGAAGTTGCCCTTGCCTTCCCTGACCTTGTTCAGCACCACGGCCGAGTCCTCGCCGGCGTTGTCCACGATCTGCCGCAGCGGCTCCTCGATCGAGCGGGCCAGGATCTTGATGCCGAACTTGCGGTCCTCGTTGTCATGCGACAGCTTCTCGAGGGCCTTGACGACCCGGATGAACGCCACGCCGCCGCCCGGAACCACGCCCTCTTCGACGGCTGCGCGCGTTGCGTGCAGCGCATCCTCGACGCGGGCCTTCTTCTCTTTCATCTCGACCTCGGTCGCCGCGCCGACCTTGATCACGGCGACGCCGCCGGAGAGCTTTGCGACGCGCTCCTGCAGCTTCTCTTTGTCATAGTCAGACGTTGCCTCTTCCGCCTGCTGGCGGATCTGCGCAATCCGGGCCTTGATGTCGGCCGGCTTGCCGGCACCGTCGATCAGCGTAGTGTTCTCCTTCTCGACGACGACCTTCTTCGCCTCGCCGAGATCGCTGATCTGGGCTTTCTCGAGCGACAGGCCGACCTCATCGGAGATCACCGTGCCGCCGGTCAGGACCGCGATGTCCTGCAGCATCGCCTTGCGGCGGTCGCCGAACCCCGGGGCCTTGACGGCCGCGACCTTGACGATGCCGCGGATGGTGTTGACCACGACCGTGGCGAGCGCCTCGCCCTCGACGTCCTCGGCGATGATCAGCAGCGGGCGCCCGGCCTTGGCGATCGACTCGAGGACCGGCAGCAGCTCGCGGATGTTGGAGATCTTCTTCTCGTACAGCAGGATCAGCGGCTTCTCGAGCTCCACCGTCTGGTTCGCCTGGTTGTTGATGAAGTACGGCGACAGGTAGCCGCGGTCGAACTGCATGCCCTCGACGACGTCAAGTTCATTGTCAAGGCTCTGGCCTTCCTCGACGGTGAT
>DATNHZ010000032.1:0-14069 GCA_035604655.1 Steroidobacteraceae bacterium
CGGCCCCGTCGCGGCGCTGCCGGAGGTGGTCGAACTCAACATCGGCTACGCGATCGTCGGGCGCGCGCTGTTCACCGGGATTGCCGCCGCGGTGAGCGAGATGAAGCGGCTGATGCGCGAGGCCAGGAGCGGATGATCTTCGGGATCGGGACGGATCTGGTCGAGATTGCGCGGATCACAGCCACCTACCGGCGGTTCGGGCGACACTTCGTCGAGCGGTTGCTGATGCCGGTGGAACTGCAGGGCTTCGAGCGGGTCGGCAGCACCGAGGCTCGCGCGGTGCGCTTTCTGGCACAGCGGTTCGCCGCCAAGGAAGCGATCGTCAAGGCGCTGGGCACCGGCTTCGCACACGGCGTGTGGGTGCGCGATTGCGGCATCGCCCCGAACGCCTGGGGACGGCCCGAGGTGGTGTGGTCCGAGCGCGGCGGCGAGCTCAGGAATTCGCTCGGCGCCGGACGCGGGCACGTGACGCTGTCGGACGAGGCGGGCATGGTGCTCGCAGTGGCGGTGCTCGAATCGGCCGCGCCGGTCGCAACGCCCTGATGGCCCGCGGTGCAGCGTAAATGCCCGGGGTGACCAGCCTCACCCGGGCCGGGCCCGGATGCGGCACCGGGGCTGTGGACCTGTTCCGGGGCGGGCCCTGGCGCGTCGTGTATATTTCCCGGCATCGGGGCGGCCCGGCGCGTTCGGGCATCCCCGCCCACGAACACCGGTTCCGACTGGTGGCGGCCGGAGTCATGGACATGTTTCCGCACACCGCGCACGCCGAATCAACCGCATTCCTCAGGACCGGCAGATGACGCTCGGCTGCCTGATGGTCGACGTGCCCGGGCGCTCGCTGCTGCCCGAGGATCGCGACGTCCTCGAGCATCCGCTGGTCGGCGGCGTCATTCTGTTCAGTCGCAACTTCGCCGACGTCGCCCAGCTCGCCTCGCTCGTCGCCGAGATTCACGCGATCCGCCAGCCGCGGCTGCTGGTTGCCGCCGACCATGAGGGTGGCCGCGTGCAGCGCTTTCGCTCCGATTTCACGCTGCTGCCGCCGATGCATCGCATCGGCCGGGAATACGACATGGACGCGGCGCGCGGCCGCGAGCTTGCGCGCCAGGCCGGCTGGCTGATCGGCAGCGAGCTGCGCGCGATCGGACTCGATCTTGCGTTCGCGCCGGTCGTCGACCTCGATTTCGGGGTCAGTGAGGCCATTGGCGACCGCGCGTTCCATTCCGATGCGGCGGTCGTCGCGCTGCTGGCCGGCGCGCTGATGTCCGGCATGCGCGAGGCGGGCATGAGCGCGACGGCCAAGCATTTCCCGGGGCACGGGGCGGTCGTTGCCGACTCGCACGTGGCGTTGCCGTTCGACCGGCGCGAGTTCGTGGATCTCGGGCCCGAGCTCACCCCATACCGGCTGCTGATCGCCAACGGCCTGCCGTCGGTGATGATGGCGCACGTCGTGTTCCCGGAAGTCGACTCGCTGCCGGCGAGCCTGTCGCGGCGCTGGGTTACAGACATCCTGCGCGGCGAACTCGACTTCAGCGGTGCCGTGTTCACCGACGATCTGAGCATGGCGGGCGCTGCGGCGTTCGGCGGGGTGACAGAGCGCGCCGCGCTCGCCCTTGCGGCCGGCTGCGACATGCTGCTCGTCTGCAACTCGCGGCCGGCGGTGCTCGAGCTGCTGGGCGCGCTCGATCCGGCGCCCCGGCCGGCGTCGGCGCTGCGGATCGCCCGTCTGCACGGCCACGGGCCGCCACCGGGGCTTGCGACGCGCGAGGCGCTGCTGGCCTCGGAGACCTGGCAGCGGGCGCACGCGGCGCTCGAGCGCTGCCGCGAGGCTCGGCCGGAGCTGATGCTCGACGGAGAGGCCTCGTGAACTCCCTGCCGCCGAACCTGCAACTCGCGCTCCTCGACCGGTTGCCGGAGGCGATCGCCGTGATCGACGTGCGCCAGGCGGGGTTCCCGGTGGTGCTCGCCAACGGCGCGCTCCAGCAGCTTCGCGGCCTCTCCCGCGAGGAGCTCGTGGCCCTTGGCCTCGCGGGCCTGCTCGGCGAGGCCGCGGGCGCGGTGCGCCTGACGGAGCTCGAGGGCCATATCGCGCGCGGCGAGTCGGTCACGCTGCGGATGACGAATCCGCGCGGGTCGCAGGGCCCGGGCAGCGTCGACGTGCGTTTCGAGCCGCTCAGAGACGCGGCGGGCGCCGTGTCCCACTACGTCAGCTTTCACCAGCCGGTCGCAGAGCCATCGTTTGGCGAGACGGCGCCGATCGTGCGCACGCCGTTGCCGCGGGACGATCGCCTGACGGGCCTGCGGCACTCGGAGTTCTTCCAGGAGTTGTTCCGGCGCGACTTCGCGATCGCCCAGCGCGAGGGGCGGGCCCTGACGATATTCGTGGCCGACATCGACGCTCTTGGCCTCTACAACGAGACCTTCGGGCGTGGCGCCGGCGACTCGGTGATCCGGCGCGTTGGGCGCACGCTGTTGGCGAGCATGCGCCGGGCGAGCGACCTGGTGGCGCGGATCGAGGGGGGCCGCTTCATCGCGCTCTCGACCGGCATGGACCTCGCGCAGGGCCTGCGCCACGGCGAGACGCTCGCGGCGCGGGTGCGTGAACTTCACATGCACCACCCACATTCGCCGGTGGCGCGGGTGGTGACCATCAGTGTCGGCGTGACGCACCTGCAACCAGGACCGCAGTCGACGCCGGAGCAGCTGCTCAAGACCGCTCACAGCGCCCTTGATGCGGCGCGGGCCGCCGGCCGCAACCGCGTGGCGGCGAGGCAAACGCCCAAATAGCGGCCGGCGTCAGCCTGGTTCTGAGGCAGCGCGCGCCGGCGTGACCTCGACGATGACACCAAACGCCGGGTGGTCGAAGTAGTGCCGCTCGCCGAACTTGATCCGGCGCCGCTCGCGCAGCGAATACGTCGCGCCCTCAGGCACCGCCCCGCTCGGGGGCCGATAGTCGATGTCGACACCGAGGAACAGGTGCTGGCCGCGCTGCACGGCGACGGCGCCGGCAAGCAGCAAATTCCCCGGCAGAACGTCCTCGAGGTGCGCGGTCGTGCGGCCGTTCGTCGGCACGATCGCATCCCAGGCCGCGTGCGCAAGCAGCACGTAGCCGCTGCGGCGCTCAAGCGCGGCGGCGACGCTCGCGAGGTGCCAGTCGGAATCGGGGAGCGGCGTGACCCGCCCGGGGATCGCCGCCGTCACGGGCAGGGGCCCCGCCGGCACCGCGGTAGGCGCCGGGCCGGGCTGGCGAAACACGATGATCTCGACGTGGTAGCGCGCGCTGCCCGGAGGCGGCGGAGCCTCGGCGAGCACCTCCGGCACGGCTGACAGCGCCGCGAGGCCGAGCACTACCTGCCGGCGGGAGACACGCTCAAACCGCATGGCTGCGAGTGTAACGCATCAGGCTGCGCCGAGCGCCGCAAGGACTGCACCGGCGGTCGCGAGCCGCTCGGCATCGCTCGCGCCACGACGCGTGAACCTCAGGCGTGCCGGACCGTCGAGCCGGTAGATCCGCGGCTCCTTCTGCACGAGCTTCAGCACCGTCGCCGTCTGGACGCGGTGCTCGCTGCCGAAGTCGACGAGCCCGCCCAGCGGGCCGACGTCGAGGCGCGTGAGTCCGAGCGAGGCCGCGCGCAGCTTCAGGCGCGTGATGCGCATCAGGTTCTGGATCGGAACCGGAAGCGGCCCGAAGCGGTCGATCATCTCGGCCTCGAGCTCGGCGAGCGCCTCGGCGTCGGCCGCGGCCGCGATGCGTTTGTAGAGCACGAGCCTCAGGTGCACGTCGGGCATGTAATCCGACGGAATCAGCGCCGGGATGTGCAGGTCGAGCTCGGGTCCGCCGTACAGCGGCTTCTCGAGGTCCGGTTCCTGCCCGGCCTTCAGCGCCGTGACCGCGCGCTCGAGCAGGTCGAGGTACAGGCTGAAGCCAATCTCGGTGATCTGGCCGCTCTGCTCGGCGCCCAGCAGCTCGCCGGCACCGCGGATCTCGAGGTCGTGCGTGGCGAGTGCGAAGCCGGCGCCCAGGTCCTCGAGCGACTCGATCGCCTCGAGACGCTTGGCTGCATCGCCGGTCAGCGCGGCCTTGGGCGGCGCGATCAGGTAGGCGAAGGCCCGGTGGTGCGAGCGCCCGACGCGGCCCCGCAGCTGATGCAGCTGCGCGAGCCCGAAGCGGTCGGCGCGGTCGATGACGATGGTGTTGGCGGTCGGCACGTCGATGCCGCTCTCGATGATGGTGCTGCACACCAGCACGTTGAAGCGGCGGTGGTAGAAGTCGAGCATCAGTCGCTCGAGGTCGCGCTCGCGCATCTGGCCGTGGCCCACCCGGACATCGGCCTCGGGCACGAGCGCGCGGATCTCCGCGGCGCGACGCTCGATGGATTCGACGGCGTTGTGCACGTAGTACACCTGCCCGCCGCGGCGGATCTCGCGAATAATTGCCTCGCGGACGGTCGCGGCATTCCATTCGAGCACGAAGGTCTGCACGGCGAGGCGCTCGGCCGGCGGCGTGGTGATCAGGGACAGATCCCTAAGTCCGCCGAGCGCCATGTTGAGCGTGCGCGGGATCGGGGTCGCGGTCAGCGTCAGCACGTCGACGTCGGCACGCAGCGCCTTGAGGCGCTCCTTGTCGCGGACCCCGAAACGGTGTTCCTCGTCGATGATCACAAGCCCGAGGTTCTTGAATTTGACGCCGGCCTGCAGCAGTCGATGGGTTGCGACCACGATGTCGAGCGTGCCGTCGGCTAGTCCGGCGAGCACGAGGCGCGCTTCCTTGGCGGAGCGGAAGCGCGACAGGTTCTCGATGCGGACCGGCCAGTCCGCGAACCGGTCGGTGAAGGTCTGCTGGTGCTGCTGGGCGAGCAGCGTCGTCGGCACCAGCACGGCGACCTGCTTGCCGGCCTCCACCGCGGCGAACGCGGCCCGCAGCGCCACCTCGGTCTTGCCGAAGCCGACGTCCCCGCAAACGACGCGGTCCATCGGCTTCGCCGTGGCGAGGTCGGCGAGCACCGCGCGGATCGTCTCGGCCTGGTCGTGGGTCTCCTCGAACGGGAACGCGGCCGCGAAAGTAGCGTAGTCGCGCGCGGCCGGTGCCATCGCCGTGCCCTGCCGGGCTGCGCGCCGGGCATAGAGGTCGAGCAGCTCCGCCGCGACGTCACGGATCCTGGCGGCGGCGCGCTTCCTCGCCTTCGGCCACTCGCTGCCACCCAGCTTGTGGAGCGGGGCGCTGTCGGCCGGCGCACCGGTGTAGCGGGTGACGCGGGCGAGCGCCGTCACCGGCACGTACAGCTTGTCCCCGTCGGCGTACTCGATGACCAGGAACTCGTGCGGCTGGCCGTCGACGTCGAGCGTCTTGAGGCCCTGGTAGCGTCCGACCCCGTGGTCCTCGTGGACCACGGGCGCGCCGGTCGTCAAGTCGCGCAGGTCCCTGAGGATCTGCTCGGGGTCGCGCTCGGCGCGGCGCCGGCGGCGCTCCTGTCGCGCGCGCTCGCCGTGCAGCTGCTCCTCGGCCACGATCGCGAGGCCCGCCGTCGGCAGCACAAGGCCTCCGACCGCGGCCGAGACGGTGATCGCGAGCGAGGCGTCGCTCGCCACGAACGCCGGCCAGCCGGTCATCGCCTGCGGGAAGCGCTGGTGGAGGTGCAGCAGTTCAAGCAGCGCCTCGCGCCGTCCCGCCGACTCCGCTGCCAGCAGTACCCGGCCGGCAAAGCCATCGAGGAAGCCGAGCAGCGCGCCGGCGGGCGTCTCGGCACGCGGATCGACCCTGAGAGCCGGGGGGGCGATGGTCGGGTAATTGCGAAACGGCACGCCGCTGTCGGTCGCGGCGACCGGCTCGACCTTGAGCGCCGAGGCCGACACCTGCGGATAGACTGCGAGCCGCTGCTCGAGCTCGGCGGGCGGCAGGAAGACTTCGGCGGGATCGAGCAGCGGTCGTTCGAGATCGTGGCGGCGCTGCTCATGGCGCCCGGCGATCTCGGCCCACACTGCCGTCGCGACCGCGCCAGCGCCGCAGGTGTCAACCAGCAGCGCGTCGGCCGGCAGATAGTCGGCGAGCGTCGCGAGGCTGTCGAAGAACAGCGGCAGGTAGTACTCGATGCCGCCGACCGGCATGCCGTCGCTGACGCTGCGGTAGATCTGCGAGCGCGTGACGTCGCCCTCGAACCGCTGCCGGTAGCGGCGCCGGAACTCCCTGATCGCCTCCGGCGTCAGCGTGAACTCGCGCGCCGGCAGCAGGCGTATCGCGGACAGGCGCTCGCCCGAGCGCTGGGTGTCCGGATCGAAGACGCGGATGCTGTCGATGTCGGTGTCGAACAGGTCGATGCGATAGGGGGCCGCCGCGCCCATGGGGTACACGTCGATCAGCGAGCCGCGCACGGCGTACTCGCCCGGTGCGACCACCTGCGTCACGCTCGCATAGCCGGCGGCTGCGAGGCGCCCGCGGAAACCCTCTAGGTCGAGCCGTGTTCCGGTCGCGAGCACCAGCGTGTGCGCGGCCACGAACCCTGGCGGCGGCAGGCGCTGCAGCAGCGCATCGACCGCGATGACGAGGATGCCGCGCTCGAGTGCCGGGAGCGCGGCCAGCGTCGCGAGCCGCTGCGAGGTGATGTCGGGGTGCGGCGAGAACACGTCGTAGGCCAGCGTCTCGTAGTCCGGCAGCGACAGCGCTGGCAGCGTCGACGGCGCGAAGAACGCGAGCTCGCCGGCGAGGCGCTCCGCGTCCCTCGAGTTCGCGGTGATGACGAGCACCGGGCCGTGGCGCGCCATCGCCGCCTCCACGCAGGCGAGGGCGAGCGCCGCGCCGTACAGCTGGCCCCAGCGAACCATGCGGTCCGGTGGGGCAGGCAGCAGCGGATCGAGGGCGCGGGTCACCGGGTGCACGCAGTTCACGGCAATGGGCGGCCTGCCGGCGCCGTGGGCGTCGGAGAGCCTCGTGGGGCGCGAGGATACCGGGCGCCGGGCCGTCCGTGTGCAGCGACGGGCGGGCCGGGGCCGGCTCCGGCCGGTCAGGCCGGGATCAGCCCGCGTGGGAGATCAGGACGGCGTGAATCAGGCGGTCGTGCTCGAAGTAGACGACCATCGTCGGATAGTCCCAGCGGGTGATCGGCGGCTGCCCAACGGCGGGATAGCGCGCGGTCGGCGCGCCGTACTGCTGCTCGATCGCGCTCATGCGCGCGCCATTCGCCGGCCGGTCGCCGGGAGGCGCATCCGCGGCACGCACGGGCGCTGCCGCAAGCACGGAGCCGAGCACGAGCGCCACACCCAAGAGCCGGGCCGGGTTCGAAGCTATCGGGGCCATTGCAACACCTCCAGATGTTAAATATAGCACTGCCACCGCTCGCGGGAGCCGTCGCACCGCTGGGCGACGCGCCAGGACCATGACGCGGTTCGCAGTTCTGAGCACCCATGGTCTAATCGGGGGATGATCCGCCCCCTCGAGCTGTTCGTCGCGCTGCGCTATGCGCGCTCGCGCGAGGCGGGATATTTCGTCTCGTTCATCACCTGGGTGTCGCTCGGTGGCGTCGCGCTCGGCGTCGCGGCGCTGATCACGATCCTGTCGATCATGAACGGCTTCGAGGCCGAGCTCCGCGAGCGGCTGCTGAGCCTGTCGGCGCACGCAACCGTCACGCGCTCCGACGGGGCACCGCTCGATGGCGCCGCCCTCGCGGCCCGGGCCCGGACGCTGCCCGGAGTCACGGGCGCGGCCCCGTTCGTCGAGCAGCAGGCGCTGATCACGCACGGCGAGGACATGAGCGGCGCGACGCTGCGCGGTATAGACCCGGGGCGCGAGCCGTCGGTGTCGACGATCGACCAGGCGCTGCTGTCCGGGCGGCTTGCCGACCTGGTGCCCGGTGCGAACCGGCTGCTGCTCGGCCGGGTGCTGGCGTTCCAGCTGGGCGCCGCTGTCGGCGACGAGGTCACGGTGATGGTGCCGGCCGGTGAACAGGACGGCGACATCACGCCGCGGATCCGCGTGTTCACGGTCGCGGGGCTATTCGAGGTCGGGCTGCAGGACCATGACAGCGTGCTCGCGCTCGCGCATCTCGATGATGTGGCGGCGCTGCGCGGAGTCAGCGGCCCCACCGGGCTGCGGCTCAAGTTCGACGACGTGTTCGCGGCACCACGGCGCGCGCCGGCGGTGGCGGCTGCCCTCGGCGCGGGACTCAGGGCGCGCGACTGGACGGTCGAGAACGCGAGCTATTTCCGCGCGATCCGCATCGAGAAGACGATGATGACGCTGATCCTGCTGCTGGTGGTGGCGGTCGCCGCCTTCAACATCGTCGCGACGCTGGTGATGGTGGTGCGCGCCAAGCGCACCGACATCGCCATCCTGCGCACGCTCGGCCTCGAGCCGCGCGGCATCGTCGGCGTGTTCCTCGCGCAGGGTGCGCTGATCGGCTGGCTCGGAACTGCGATCGGAGTCGGGCTGGGCCTCGCGCTCGCCTTCAACGTCGAGCAGGTCGCGGCGTCCCTCGAGCGGCTGTTCGGCTTCCAGATCTTCGACGCCGACGTCTATTACCTGACGCGGATCCCGTCGCTGGTGGAGCCCGAGGACGTCGCCGTCGTGACCGCGACGGCGCTGCTGCTGACGCTGCTGTCGACCATCTATCCTGCGCTGCGCGCCGCGCGCACCGAACCGGCGGAGGCGTTGCGCTACGAATGAGCGCCTGGCCGGCACTGGAGTCGCGGATCGCGGTGCGCTATCTGCGGGCGCGCACCGACAACCGCTTCCTGTCGTTTAGCACCGTTGTCGGGGCGCTCGGGGTCGCGATCGGCGTCACGGTGCTGATTGTCGTGCTGTCGGTCATGAACGGATTCGAGGTCGAGCTCAAGGAGCGGATCCTGTCGGTCGCAGCGCACGCGACTCTGAGCGGCGTCGACGGGCCGCTCGGCGACTGGCGGGCGATCGAGGCGCTGGCCGTCAAGCGCCCGCACGTGCTGGCGGTGGCGCCCTACGTCGAGGAACGCGGCCTGCTGGCGCACGGTGCGCGGGTCAGCGGGGTGCTCGTGCACGGCATCGATCCGGCCGAGGAACGGCGCGTCGGAAGCCTCGCCGAGCACGTCCGCGACGGCACCCTCGCCAGCCTCGCACCCGCGAGCTACGCGGTACTGCTCGGCAAGGGTCTCGCCGAGGAGCTCGGCGTGCGACCCGGCGACAGCGTGGTGCTCGCTGCACCCCGTGGGATCGCAACGCCCGCCGGGGTCGTGCCGCGCGTGCGCCGGCTGCGCGTCGCGGGCATCATCGACTCCGGGCTCTACGAGTACGACCGCAATGTCGCGGTGATGAACCTCGAGGACGCGGCGCGGCTGTTTCGGCTGGGCAGCGCCGTCACGGGCCTGCGGCTCAAGGTCGACGATCCGTATGCAGCGGGCCGGATCGTGCGGACGGTGGCGGTGGATCTCGGCGGGGGCTTCTACATCAGCGATTGGACGCGACAGCATGCCAACTTCTTCCGCTCGATCGCCACGACCAAGTCGATCATGTTCGTGCTGCTGCTGCTCGTGATTGCGGTCGCGGCCTTCAACATCGTCGCGACCCTGGTGATGCTGGTGCGCGAGAAACAGGGCGACATCGCCATTTTGCGTACGCTCGGCCTCGCACCGGCGAGCCTCGTCGGCGTGTTCGTGATCCAGGGCACGGTGATCGGCGCACTCGGCACGCTGTCCGGCGTCGTGCTAGGAGTCACCCTCGCCGACCACCTGACGGCGGCCGTGCACGCGCTCGAGTCTCTGCTGCGGGTCACGCTCTTCGATCCGCGCGTGTACTACATCGAGCAGCTGCCGTCGGTGGTCAGCCGCGCGGACCTGACGCGCATAGCGGCGACCGCCTTCACGCTCAGCTGCCTGTCGACGCTGTACCCGGCGTGGCGGGCGGCGCGGACCCAGCCGGCGGAGGCGCTGCGCCATGAGTGAGGCGGCCGTGGGCGGCGCTGCCCCGGGCCCGGTGCTGCGGGCCCGCGGACTGGTGAAGGAGTTCCGGCAGGGACCGGCGCTGCTGCGGGTGCTGGCCGGCGTCGATCTCAGCGTCCGCCGCGGCGAGCGCATCGCGATCGTCGGTGCCTCGGGATCCGGGAAGACCACGCTGCTGCAGCTGCTCGGCGGCCTTGACCTGCCGACCGCAGGCCAGGTCGAGATCGACGGCCAGGTGATGTCGCGGCTCGGCGATGCCGCGCGCGGCCACCTGCGCAATCGCGCGGTCGGCTTCGTCTACCAGTTCCACCACCTGCTGCCGGAGTTCACGGCGCTCGAGAATGTGGCGATGCCGCTGCTGGTGCGACGCGTGCCGACCGCCGCAGCGCTTGCGAGCGCCCGGGCCGTGCTCGGCCGGGTCGGGCTCGCCGAGCGGCTGACTCACCGGCCGGCGCAGCTGTCGGGCGGGGAACGCCAGCGGGCGGCGGTCGCGCGCGCGCTCGTGACCCGACCGGCGGTCGTGCTCGCTGACGAGCCGACCGGCAACCTCGACGGAACCAACGCCGAGCAGGTATTCGGGCTGATGCTCGAGCTCAACCGCGAGTTCGGCGTCAGCCTCGTGATCGTCACGCACGACGAGCGGCTGGCGGCGCGGCTCGATCGGATTTTGGTGCTCAGCGACGGCCTGCTCGCCGAACGCCACCCCTGAGGCACTGCCGGAGCGGGGCAACCTCTAGTATCATCAGCGGCTTACGGGGCAACGGAACCGGAACACGCGATGTGGGAGATCATCAGGGCCGGCGGTCCCGTCATGTGGCCGATCATCTGCTTGTCGATCGTTGCGGCGGCGATCCTGCTCGAACGGCTGTGGACTTTGCAGGAGCGGCGCATCATCCCGCGCGAGCTGACCGGCAAGATCTGGAAGCTCGTCGAGAGCGGCAAGCTGACTGACAAGCACATCGCGGCGCTCGCCCAGAACTCCTGCCTCGGCCAGATCCTGGCGGCGGGGCTCGCGAACCGCCACCGGCCGCGCGAGTACATCAAGGAAGCGATCGAGGACACCGGGCGGCACGTGGTGCACGAGCTCGAGCGCTTCCTCAACATGCTGGGAACCATCGCGGCCGTCTCCCCGCTGCTCGGGCTGCTCGGCACGGTGATCGGGATTATCGTCGCCTTCAACGGGATCACCCACCAGGGCGTGGGCGATCCGAAAGTCCTGTCCGGCGGCATCGGCCAGGCGCTGATCTGCACCGCCGCCGGGCTGATCGTCGCGATCCCCTCGCTGATGGGCTATCGCTACCTGCGCGGCCGCGTCGACGAGCTCGTGATCGCGATGGAGAAGGAGGCGCTGACGCTGGTGCAGGCGCTCGATGAGCAGCGCGACGTGCACTCGGTGCTCGAGCGCGAGCGCGACCGGCTGCGCGCGCCCGGCTCGGCGTCCGCCGCATGAACTTCGGCCGACGCAGCCAGCTGGAGCCCGAGATCAACGTCACCTCGCTGATCGACGTGGTGCTGCTGTTGGTGATGTTCTTCATGGTGTCGACCTCGTTCGTCCAGGACGGGCGCCTCAAGGTGCGCTTGCCGGAGTCGAGCGCGAAGCCGGAGGAGCGCGCGCCGGATTCGGTGACGATCACCGTAGCGCTCGACGGCTCGTACCGGGTCAACGACCGCGCACTCGTCAACCGCAGCCCCGAGACGCTGCGCGCCGCGCTCGAGAAGCTTGCCCCGTCCGGCAAGGACCGGGCGCTGACGATTCGCGCCGACGCGCGCGCCACGCACCAGGCGGTCGTGACTGCGATGGACGTCGCCGGGCGGGTCGGCTTCGCGCAGGTCAACATCGCCACCGTCAACCAGCAGCCCGGTGGCTGACGCCGCCGTCAGTGCCGCTGCGCGCACCGACGCGCCGCTTGCG
Source organism: Steroidobacteraceae bacterium (assembly GCA_035604655.1). Taxonomy (GTDB): domain Bacteria; phylum Pseudomonadota; class Gammaproteobacteria; order Steroidobacterales; family Steroidobacteraceae; genus CAIKZZ01. The sequence goes on from DATNHZ010000032.1 coordinate 11,813, forward strand.
ATCTACCGGCGGCTCCTAGGGTATGCCAGGCCCCACTGGCCGATGTTCCTGCTCGGGGTCTTCGGCATGGCGCTGTTCGCCTCGGTCGACACCGGAACCTCGTGGCTGGTGAAGCGATTCCTGGACGGGGCGTTCGTCGAACACGATCCGCAGACGCTGGTGTTCGTGCCGTGGGGCATCATCGTGCTGTTTGCGGTGCGCGGCATCGGCGACTACCTGGGGTCGTACGCGCCCGGCTACGTCGGTCGGCAGATCATCATGCAGCTTCGGGCGCAGTTGTTCCGGCACTACCTGGATCTGCCAACTGCGTATTACGACCAGCACGGCTCCGCACCGCTGCTGTCGCGGCTCACCTACAACACGGAGCTCGTGGCCGAGGCCGCCACCAATTCCGTTAAGGTGCTGATCCAGGACACGCTGACGATCCTCGGCCTGCTCGGCTGGCTTTTCTACAGCGACTGGAAGCTGACGGCGATTGTGCTCGCCGTGGCGCCGGCGGTGGTGTTGCTGATCCGGTCGATCAACCGCGGCTTCCGCCGCTACTCGACCCGGATACAGAATTCGATGGGCGATGTGACGCGGGTTGCCAAGGAGGCGATCGACGGGCAGCGGCTGATCAAGGTGTTCAACGCGCAGGACCACGAGTCGCGAATGTTCGGGGCGGTCATCGAGGCCAATCGGTACCAGAACATGAAGCTGCTGCGCGCGCGCGCGACCAGCAACCCGGTGGTGCAGATGATTGCCGCCTGCGTGCTGGCGGTCGTGATGCATTTCGCGATCGAACGCATATTCCACCAGGCGATGACGGTTGGCGCATTCAGCTCCTATCTCGCCGCGCTGCTGTTCCTGACGCAGCCGCTGCGACGCCTGGTGCAGGTGTTCGGACCGTTGCAGCAGGGAATCGCGGCTGGCCAGAGCGTGTTCGAGGTGCTCGACACGCCGCCCGAGCATACCGGCGGCGGCCGGACCCTGAGCGCGCGCGGCGAGGTCGAGTTCGCGGCGGTCGGCTTTGCCTACCCCGACAAGGAACCCGCGCTCAAGGGCGTCTCGTTTCGCGTCGCCGCCGGCGAGCGGGTCGCGATAGTCGGGCGCTCCGGCAGCGGTAAGTCGACACTCGTCAGTCTCGTGCCGCGCTTCTACGATCCGCCGGTCGGGGGCGTGCTGATCGACGGCGTCGACGTGCGGGAGTACGCGCTGCGCTCACTGCGCGACAATGTCAGCCTGGTGAGCCAGGACGTGGTGCTGATGAACGGCAGTATCCGCGAGAACATCGCGTTCGCGACAGCCCAGAGCGACCCGCAAGCCGTGGAGCGGGCGGCGCGCGCTGCACACGTGCTCGAGTTTGCCGCAGCGCTGCCACGGGGTCTCGACACCGAGGTTGGCGATCGCGGCGTGCTGCTCTCGGGTGGGCAGCGTCAGCGGATCGCAATCGCGCGCGCGATACTCAAGAATGCGCCGATTCTGATCCTCGACGAGGCCACCAGCGCACTCGACACGGAGTCCGAACGCATCATCCAGGCGGCGCTGGAGCAGCTGATGGCGAATCGGACGACGCTGGTGATCGCGCATCGCCTGTCGACGGTGGAGAACGCCGACCGCATCGTGGTGCTGGAGCAGGGCGTGCTGACCGAGAGCGGCACGCACGCGCAGCTGATGGCGCGTGGCGGAGCGTACGCGGCGCTGTACCGGACCCAGTTCAACGCCTGACGCCATGCGTGCCTGGCTCGAGCGGGTGTGGTTTGGCGGCGCGCGCGGCGGAGGCTGGCTGATTCCGCTGGCGTTCCTGTTCGGCGCGGCGACTACGCTGCGGCGCCACGCCTACCGCGCCGGCTGGCTGTCGCGCGCACACATCGGTCGCCCGGTCGTGGTGATCGGCAACCTCACTGTCGGCGGCAGCGGCAAGACCCCGCTCACCGTGTGGCTCGCGTTGCAGCTCAAGGCGCGCGGCCTCAGCGTCGGCATCGTCAGCCGCGGCTATGGCGGCGCAAGCCGCGGACCGCTCCGCGTCGAGCCGAGTACCGATCCGCGGCTCGCCGGTGATGAGCCCGTGCTGCTTGCGCGCCGCACCGGTGCTCCGGTGGTGGTCGGCCGCGACCGGGTCGCGGCGGCGCGGCTGCTCGCCGGTGAAGTTGACCTCGTGATCGCCGACGACGGGCTGCAGCACTACCGGCTGGCGCGCGAGCTTGAGATCGTGGTCGTCGACGGCGTACGGCGCTTCGGCAATGGCCGGCTGTTGCCGGCCGGGCCGCTGCGCGAG
>DATNHZ010000033.1:0-4964 GCA_035604655.1 Steroidobacteraceae bacterium
TGGCCGCGCAGCGAGTCCTACGCAGCCAACTGCGTGACCGCCGTGCGCGTGCCGGCGGGCGTCGCCGTTCCGCAGCTGCTCGCGCACGTGCGCGAGCGCTACGGCGTGATGCTCTCGGGCGGCTACGGGGAGCTCAAGGAGCAGCTCGTGCGGCTCGGGCACATGGGGCCGGCGAGCCGCTCGCTCTACCCGCTCGTCGCCCTCAGCGCCTTCGGCCGCGGCCTCGCCGACCTCGGCGTGGCGGTCGACGTCGGCGCCGGCGCCGCCGCGTTGATGGAAGTGCTCGCGGGAGCGCCGTGAGGCTGACGCCGTTTCGGCTGCACCGCCCGAGCGGCGTCGAGGCCGCGGGTGAGCTGCTCGCCGAGCTCGGCCGCAGCGCGCAGCTCTACTGCGGTGGCACCGAGCTGCTGCTCGTCGCCAAGCTCGGCCTGACCGATTTCACCGACCTCGTCGACGTCAAGGCGATCGAGGAGCTGCGGGGGATCGAGGCCGCCGACGGCGAGCTGCGGATCGGCGCGAGCACTACACACCGCGAGCTCGAGCGCTCGCCGCTCGTGCGCGAGCTGATGCCCGCGCTCGCGGCGATGGAACGCGGCGTCGGAAACCTGCGCGTGCGAAACGTCGGCTCGATCGGCGGCAACCTCTGCTTCGCCGACCCCCACTCCGACCCCGCGACCTTCCTGCTCGCGGCCGGCGGCTCCCTCAGCGTCCGCGCCGGCGGCGCGCAGGCGCGCCGAATCGAGATCGAGGATTTCTGCCGCGGCCCCTACCAGACAGCGCTCGGGCCGGGGGAGCTGCTCCTCTCCGTGCACGTGCCGCTGCCCGAGGCCGGCTGCGTGCTGGCGCACCGCAAGATGTCCTTCGCGGAGCGCCCCGCGATCACGGTCGCAGCGAGGCTCACGATCGCCGACGGCGCCGTCGCGGCTGCGCGCATCGCGGTCGCCTCGGTCGGACTGCGCCCGGCGCGGGCGCGGGCGGCCGAGCAGGCGCTGGCGGGGCTCGACGCGCTCGCGCCGGACGCGGCGCAGCTCGCGGCCGTCGCCGACGCCGCCGCCGCGGAGTCCGAGCCTGTCGCCGACTCGGGCGGCTCGGTCGAGTACAAGCGCCAGCTCGTGCGCGTGCTCACCGGGCGCTGCGTGAACGACGCGCTCGCCGGCGCGCTCGCCGCGTGAGCGCGGGCGCTCGCGCACGCGGATGCGATGCGGGTGACGAGTACATCGCGGGCTGCCACAGACGCGAACGCCCCGCCCCCGCGACAGGTGCCGTGGCTCAGCTGCTCGGGTCGGACCCCGCACGCCACGCGCCGCGGGGTACGCTCACGCCATGAGTGAGAGCCTCCGCATCGAGCGCGGTTGGATCTTCGTCAACGGCACCCGCCGGGACGATGGCACGATCGAATTCGGAACCGGCGGCGAGATGCGCTTCAGCCCGTTCGAGGCGATCTCACAGCGCCAGGACGCGCCGATCACCTGGGGCCACATTCTCACGGCTTCGCTGCAGCGGCTGGCTTTCTGGCGCCGCTAGAGGAGATCCGACACGGCTGAGTTCACGCGAAGGGAGGCGCGCGGGTTGGCGTGATAGCGGGGCGGCCGCGCTGCTAGCCGGCGCGTTTCAGGGTGACCTTGTAGGTGCGGTAGATGCCGGCCGGTAGCTGCTGGTCGGTTCCGCTCGCGGATGCGGTCGTGGACGAGGTCAGTGGCACCGTCAGTGGCGTCCCGAGGACCGCGTTGTCCACAAGAATCATGAAGAAGGTGATGTGGAATTGGTTGGCCGCGAAGGTGCCGGTCACGATACCCGTGAAGCTGCCGGCCCGGCTGTAGGGAACGCGACAAGTGCCGCCGACGGTGTAGTTGCCGCTGGTCGTGCCTTGGACGGTCCCGTTCGCCGCGACCGTGAGCGTCCCCGTCCCGGTTTCCGTCTCGGGGCAGACCGGGTTGTGCCGGTCCAGGTCGAAGCTGACGGTCCACGCGTTGTGGCCGGTGGGGAAGTCGGCGGTCAGCGGGATGCTTTCGTTGCCAGCGAAGTCGTGGGCGATCGCGGTCAGGTGAATGACCGCCGGCGGGTGCTCGGGCACGGTGTAGGTCGTGGTCAGGGTCTTGGAGAGCCGTGAGCGGTCGCATGCGATCGGGTGCTTGCCGTAGTCGGCGGAGTCGATCAGCCCGTCCGGGCCCGTCAGCTGGATGTCCTCGATCCCCTCCTGCGGTCCCTCGTTTGTCGGTTCGCTGGCGGTGATGTGGATCTTGATCGTGTCGCCCGCCTGGACCGTCGTGCCGTGCGGCGGGCTGGACCCGCCCGCCAGAAGCGGCGCCGCGCGGTCGTCGGGGAGCGTGTAGTGGAACGTCCAGTCCCGAGCGGGTGGCGGCTGGCTGAGCACGAGCTTTAGCGTGACCTTCGCGCCCGGAAGATCCGAACCACCCGGCAGCGAACACGGATCAACTTGGTCGCCCACGCGTCCGCGGTGGTCGAGTGAGAAGCCGGCGATCTGGCGCGGACTGCCGCCCATCGTCGCGAACAGGCTGCCGCTCGTGTGCTTGACCGGGTCGGGACAGTTGACCTCCCCGTATAGGTCGAGTGAATCCGCGTTCACCATCCGTGTAAACGAGTCGTCCGCGACGCAGCCGCTGCTTGAGACCGCCGCAGCGGTCGAAGACGACGCGACCGCCACAGCCGAACCAACCCCGGCAAAACCCAGCACGCCGACCAGCACAACGATCATCCGCCCGCGCGGTCGGGCGGGCAGGCAGCGATCCCCCGGCGAAATCTTCATCCTCCCGATACCCCGCGCGACAGGCTAGCACCACCGCCAAAACCACACTCCCGCCCGACGCGCGGTGCGCTACGCTCTCGCCGGCATGGGGGTCCCAAGCGCGAGGCGCGTTGGCTGCGGGCGGTGTGGTGCTGTTGCGCTGTCCGCGCTTGCTGCTGTCGCCATCCTGTGGGGAGGGCCCGCCGGCCCGGCCGCGGTCGCGAGCACGAGCAACGCCGAGAGCACGTTCGCCACGGCGTTTCGGGCGGACCTGATGAAGAGCGGCACGGTCGGGCAGGCGATCGGCAAGGCGATCCAGAACGCGGGCCACGACACTCCTGCCCAGCTCGCCACCCTGTTAGGCCAGCTCGCAAACGACTGGGAAGCGGCGATCAAGCCAATGGTCGCGCTGCACGCGCCAGCGCCGGTCGCCAGCCTGTTCTCGGCAGTCGTGCATTACGCGCGGGCGGTTGCACCCGATCTGCTCGCGCTAGGGCATGCCGCGAGCGAGGACAACCAGAAGGCCTACAACACCGCGGGCCAGACGACCGTGCGCAACGACACCGACTACGCCACCGCCGTTGACGCGCTCGCAAAGAAGCTCGGAATCACCGTCTAGGCCCAGACCCGCGCAATCCGACAGCGCACGCTGTTGACACTACGCCGACAGCCGCCTCACAGGAAGACGGACGCCCTCGCGGCCCAACGCGACGTTGTCGCGTTGCGCGAGATCCGACACGGCTGAGTTCACGCGGGAGCGACAGCGTCGGCCATGGCTGGGCGGCCTCAGAAAGAAGACGTTGTCTAGACGCGGCCCGGTGTACGGTGGGCGTGGCCGTCGCAGCGGTGCTCCACATCCACGTTCATGGGAGGGGCCTGCGCGCCCGCGACTCGCGCCGTGCGAGCGGCCTTTCAATCGAGGAGAGATGCGATGCGCATGTTGATGACGGTGCAGATTCCGACCGAGGCCGGAAACGCCGCGATCAAGGACGGCAGCCTGCCGCAGATCGTCGGAAGGGCGCTTGAGGCCTGAAGGCGGAGGCGGCGTACTTCACATCTACGGAAGGGATGCGCATCGGCCTGATCTTTTTCGAGATGGCGGACTCCAGCGATATCCCGTCGACGGCTGAGCCGTTCTTCCATGGGCTCGGCGCCAAGATCACATTTTCGCCGGTGATGAATGCCGACGAGATGCGCGCGGGGGTTGGCAAGGCCATGCAGGCCGCGTAGCCCTGGGGGGCACCTGGGCGGGTCCCGACGCGCGAATTGGAGCAGTGCTGGCGCTCTGACCGAGAGCCGTGCTTACTGGCGTCTCAGCGAGAGTGCCAGGCTGGGAACCACGAAGGACGCAAGAAAGATCGGCAAAGGCCGCTTGCCGCCGCATCGGAAGGCAACGGTGTCGCCTTCGGCGGCGTCGAAGGTCCGAGTTCGGCTGGAGTTTCGCCCATTGCAGACTTGCAGGGTGTGGCGTCCGGGTTCGACTGGTATCTCGATCGTGTCGTTCAACTCGACTGACCCGAGACGCGCGCCGTCGACCACAACGTCGTACGTGCCACGACGGACCTCGACACCGATTGTCTTATGCGTCAGCTTCAGGATTGCCGCCATCGTCGATCTCCTCTCTGCTACGCGCTCTGCAGCGCCCCCGCGTCGACAACCTGCGAAACGGCGACGGTGAGCTGCTCGACAGCTTCCGGTGCGGCCTCCCAAGCGCCGCATGACTCGCGATCTTGCTGCGAGTTCGGCGGGTGACCTCCATCTGGCAATGGCGGCCCCGCACCGCTCGCGACTAGTTCTGACCGAGCGTTCCCCTCGGCTTAGCTTAGGTGCTACCGCTTGGCGACGCGGTGAACCTCGAGGAACTCCGGCTCGCCGGGATTGATTCCGACCTCGGCGAGGATCGGCATGAGGCGCTCGCCGAACGCCGCAAACTGCTCCCGCGAGTCCCAGATCTCGCTCACTCGGAGGTTCCCGTCCGAGCCGAAGCAGACGTGAAACTCGCATCCGTCAGGAGCCTCGTCGCCGAGCTTGCGGATCGCTTCGTCGTACTGCTCAGCTGTCAAAGACGCGGGGGCGAAGCGGATAACAACACTCATTACGGGCTCCTCCGGTAGTTGGCGGTAGGTCCGAGCGTACTCGGCCCCACGCCTCGTTCGATTAAGGCGCGGGCTTCGCGGCGGCTGCGGGACCCAGCGCGAACAGGGCGACGCCCGACGAA
>DATNHZ010000034.1:0-2287 GCA_035604655.1 Steroidobacteraceae bacterium
GAGCGGCGCGCCGTCCGCCCCGCGAAAACGGCGCGCGACCGCGCACCCCGGATCCGGCACGCCACCCAGCACTGCTGCCGCGAGCGCCCGAGTCCCGGGCCCGGAGATCCGCACGATCCCGATGCCGCCACGCCCGGGCGGCGTCGCCACTGCGACGATCGTGTCCCTCAGCTCGGGTCTAGTCATGTCGGCGCTGGCAGCGCGGACAGGCGTACAGGTTCCGGCCCGCGGCCTGCTCGCGCGTGATTGCCGTGCCGCACTGCCAGCAACTTTGCCCGTCGCGGCCGAAGACCTGGTGCCGGTAAGCGGCGAACGGCAGTCCCTGCCGCTTCAATCGAGCCGCGCGCGCGGGATCATTGGTGATGCCGCCCGTGCGGTACGCGCGCCGCGTGAGCGCGAGCGCTGCCGATGCCAGCCGGTCCCGGTCGCCGGGCGATAGGGTCGCGAGTCGGCTGTGCGGCGCGAGGCGCGCCGCAAACAGTATTTCGCTTCGCAGGTAGTTGCCGATCCCGGCCAGGAAACTCTGGTCGAGCAGCAGCGCGGCGAGCGAGCGTCGTGCGAAACGTGGCGCATCGAGCGCGGCGCGCACGGTGCGCAGCCGGGTACCTCGTTTGAGCAGTTCGACGCCGAGCCGCGCCAGGTACCGGTGCTCGCCGAGCCGCGCGCGCGGCAGCACCGCAATGTCGGACGCGCTATACAGCAAGGCCCATTTGGAGCGTGTATGGATTGCGAGCCTGAGCTCGCGCCCGGTCGCCGGGGGCCTGCCGGGCGCCACTACGTACCAGCGCCCGTAGAGCTGATTGTGGGTATAGATGCTGTCACCGCCCGCAAAGTGCACCAGCAGTGCTTTGCCACGCGACTCGACGGCCTCAACCCGCCTTCCGCTCAGCCGCGGACCGTGGGGCCCGAGCCGCGGCAGCGTAAACAGCACCCGGATCGCGGTCCGCCCGGCCACGGCGGCCGCGACCTGCTCGGCGGCACGACGAATCTCTGGCCCCTCCGGCACGACGGCTCGCGACTCCCGGCAACTCGGCGGGCCCCGATGGCCCGCGCCCCGGGGGCGACGATACACTTGCGCGCATGCTCGGTGTTCACGGCTTCCCCGCCTGCTCCCCGGACGGGCGCTACCCTGCGCCGGTGTCGGCCCGGCGTGCGCTCGCAGTCATCGAGATGCTGCGGGTACCGCGCGGGGGCTGCGTACTCGATCTCGCGGCGGGCACCGGCGGGCTGCTGCTCGATGCCGTTGCGCTCCATGACTGTCGCGGCCTCGGGCTCGTCGCCAGCGAATCGCTCGCGGCGGCGGGCCGCGCGGCCGCCTCCGGTGAGGGTCTCGCGGCACGGGTGGACTTCGCGGTCGCAGCGATGCCCGAATGCGTGCCGACGCGGCGCTTCGATGCGATTCTGTGCGTCGCGCCGGAGCCACCGCCGTGCAGCTCGCTCGAGGCGGTCGCCGCACGCTGCCTCGAGTGGCTGAGGGTCGGAGGAGTATTCGTGCTCGGCGAGCCGTTCCTGCGGCGCGCTCCGGCACCGGGCTACCGGGCGCTGCTCGGGGAGGCCGGCGCGAGGCTGCGCATGACCGGCGCGAGCGCCAGCTCGATCGTCGGCGCGGGCTTCGAGCTCCTCGTGACGGCGGTGTGCAGCGAGTCGGAGTGGGACGCGCACGAGAGCGCTGTCTATCGGGCGACGCTCAAGTACGCCGCAACCCAGCACGATGAGCTCCAGGCGACGGCACTGAAAGAGCGCGCCGATGCGTGGTACCAGGCCTACTGGCGATACGGCCGCGACACGCTCGGCTTTGCGTTCCACGCGTTTCGCAAGCCACGCGCGCTGGCAGCCGTCGCCGGCTTCGCGTGCCGCCAGCGCTCGCCCGTCAGCCGCGACTCTTCTTCTCGCTGACCTCGACCAGCTGGTTGATGCGCCACTGCTGCGCGATCGACAGCGCCGTATTGGTGATCCAGTAGAGCACGAGGCCGGCCGGGAAGAACGCCATCATCGCGGTCATCAGCAGCGGCATGAACGCGAACACCTTGGCCTGCACCGGATCCGGCGGCGCGGGATTGAGCTTGAACTGACCGTACATCGCCGCGCCCATGATCGCCGGCAGGATGAAGTACGGGTCACGGGTTGACAGGTCCTGCACCCACAGCAGAAACGGCGCCTGGCGCATCTCGACGCTCTCGAGCAGCACCCAGTAGAACGAGATGAAGACCGGAATCTGCACGACGATCGGCAGGCACCCGGCCAGCGGATTGACCTTTTCGCGCTTGTACAGCTCCATCATCTGCTT
>DATNHZ010000035.1:0-12419 GCA_035604655.1 Steroidobacteraceae bacterium
CCAGCACCCGCTGTTGTGCACGATGGAAGAAGCCTGTTAACGAGAGGATCCCGAGCCGTGTTGTCCAGCGAACTTGAGTTCTGCCTCAACAATGCCTTCCAGGGCGCCCGCGAGTCGCGCCACGAGTACATGACGGTCGAGCACCTGCTGCTCGCGATCCTTGACACGCCGCGCGTGCGCGAGATCCTGCGGGCCTGCGGCGCGGACCTGATCAAGCTGCGCCGCGACCTCGAGGCGTTCGTCGCCGACACGACGCCGAAGCTCGCGCCGGACGACGACCGCGAAGTGCAGCCTACGCTCGGGTTCCAGCGCGTGCTGCAGCGCGCGGTGTTCCACGTCCAGTCGAGCGGCAAGAAGGAAGTCACGGTCGCGAACGTGCTGGTGGCGATCTTCAGCGAGAAGCAGTCGCACGCCGCGTACCTGCTCGGCATGCAGGACGTCGCCCGGCTCGATGTCGTCAACTACATGTCGCACGGGCTGTCGAAGGTCAAGGACGAGGGCGGCGACAAGGAGGAGGCGCCCGGTACCGAGTCCGGCGAGCGCGGCGAAGGCGAGACGCAGGGCGGCGCGCTCGACAAGTACTGCACCAATCTCAACCGGCTGGCGGCCGAAGGGCGCATCGACCCGCTGATCGGGCGGCGGGTCGAGGTCGAGCGGACGATCGAGATCCTGTGCCGACGACGCAAGAACAACCCGCTCTACGTCGGCGAGGCCGGCGTCGGCAAGACCGCCATCGCCGAGGGGCTGGCGCGGATGATCGTCGAGAGCAAGGTGCCCGACGTGCTGACCGACTGCACGATCTACTGCCTCGACATGGGATCACTGATCGCGGGCACCAAGTATCGCGGCGACTTCGAGAAGCGCCTGAAGGGCGTGCTGACGGAGCTGCGGAAGATCCCGGGCGCGGTGCTGTTCATCGACGAGATCCACACGGTCATTGGCGCCGGCGCCGCCTCGGGCGGGGTGATGGATGCCTCCAACCTCATCAAGCCGGTGCTCGCCAACGGCGAGCTCAGGTGCATCGGCTCGACGACCTACAACGAGTATCGCGGCATCTTCGAGAAGGATCACGCACTCGCGCGCCGCTTCCAGAAGATCGACGTCGTCGAACCGACGATCGCCGAGACGATCGAAATCCTGAAGGGGCTGAAGAGTCGTTTCGAGGAGCACCACGGCATCCGTTACGACGACGAAGCGCTCGCCGCCGCGGCCGAGCTTGCCGCCCGCTACATCAATGACCGGCACCTGCCGGACAAGGCCATCGACGTGGTCGACGAGGCGGGCGCCAACCTGCGCTTGAAGCCGGTCGGCACGCGCGCGACCCGGGTGACCGTCGAGCACGTCGAGGCGGTCGTGGCGCGGATGGCGCGGGTGCCGCCGAAGCAGGTCTCGACCTCGGACAAGGAGGTGCTGAAGAACCTCGAGCGCAACCTGAAACTCGTGATCTTCGGCCAGGACCCGGCGATCGAGTCGCTGTCGGCCGCGATCAAGATGGCGCGCTCGGGACTCGGCGACCAGCGCAAGCCGGTCGGCTCGTTCCTGTTCGCCGGCCCGACCGGCGTTGGCAAGACGGAGGTCACGCGTCAGCTCGCGCTGGTGCTCGGCGTCGAACTCGTGCGCTTCGACATGTCCGAGTACATGGAACGCCACACCGTATCCCGCCTGATCGGCGCGCCGCCAGGCTATGTGGGCTTCGACCAGGGCGGGCTGCTGACCGAGGCCATCACCAAGCACCCGCACGCAGTGCTGCTGCTCGATGAGATCGAGAAGGCGCATCCGGACGTGTTCAACCTGCTGCTGCAGGTCATGGACCACGGCACGCTGACCGACAACAACGGCCGCAAGGCAGACTTCCGCCACGTGATCATCGTGATGACGACCAACGCCGGCGCGATCGACATGGCGCGCACCACGATCGGCTTCACGCAGAGCGACACGGCGCCCGACGGGATGGAAGCGATCCGGCGGATGTTCTCGCCGGAATTCCGCAACCGGCTGGACGCCGTCGTGCAGTTTGCGCCGCTCGCCGCCAGCACGATCGAGCGGGTGGTCGACAAGCTGATCGTCGAGGTCGAGGCGCAGCTCGAGCAGAAAGGCGTGCAGCTGTCGATCGACGACGATGCGCGCCACTGGATCGCGCAGAAGGGCTACGACCCCAAGATGGGTGCCCGGCCGATGGCGCGGGTCATCCAGGAGCGCATCAAGCGGCCGCTGGCGGAGGAGCTGCTGTTCGGCAGGCTCGCCGGCGGTGGCACGGTGCGGGTGTCACTCGCCAAGGACGGCGACGGGCTGACGCTCGAGTCGCGCGCCCTCGAGGAACCGGCATTGCTCAAGTAGCGCGGCGCTGGTCAGCGCCCGCGGTACACGATCCGGCCCTTGGTGAGGTCGTAGGGCGTCATCTCGACCGTCACGAGGTCGCCTGTCAGGATGCGGATGTAGTTCTTGCGCATCTTCCCGGAGATGTGCGCGGTCACGACGTGGCCATTCTTCAGCTTGACCCGGAACGTGGTGTTGGGCAGGGTCTCGACGACCTCGCCTTCCATCTGGATCGCTTCCTCTTTCGACATGCAGTGTCCGCTGAGCTCCGAGGCGGCGCATTGTGCCGAAAGGGCGCAGTTGACGCAATGCGACGACTGCGGGCGCGCGCTGCTCGCGCCGCCGCCGTCACGGTCCGACGAGGCTCGCGATTCGCTCGAGGAACCGCTCGCGCGGCAGCGTAACGGCGCCGAGGCTCGCGAGGTGCGGGGTCGGCAGCTGGCAGTCGACCAGCGCAATTCCGGTCTCCCGGGCGTGCTCGATGAGTCGCACCAGCGCGACCTTTGAAGCGTCGCGGGCGCGCGAGAACATCGACTCCCCGCAGAACAGCGCCCCGACACGCAGCCCGTAAAGGCCCCCAACCAGCTGCCCGTCGTGCCAGGTCTCAAAGGAGTGGGCGTGGCCGAGCCGGTGGAGCTCGAGGTAGGCGCGGTGCATGTCGGGCGTGATCCAGGTGCCATCGGCAGCGGCCCGCGGTCGCGCGCAGCCGGCCACCACCGCCTCGAAATCACTGTCGAGCCGCGTATCGTAGCCCCGGTTGCGGATCGACTGGCGCAGGCTGCGGTGTGCAGCAAACGTCTGCGGGTCGATCACGCAGCGCGGATCGGGCGACCACCACAGGATCGGCTGGCCCGCGCTGTACCACGGGAAGATCCCGCGCCGGTAGGCAGCGAGCAACCACTCGGGGCTCAGCGCACCGCCGGCGGCGATCAGCCCGTTCGGCTCCCGCAGCGCCGCCCGTGCATCCGGCAGCGCCGCCGGCGAGCTCCCCGGCGCGAGCCAGGGAATCGCCGCGGCGCTCATGGGGCGGAAGGTGGCACGTCCGACGGCGCCGTCCCGGCGCGATACGGGGCATGGGCGGCGGCATCCTGCGCGTAGGCGCGCACCGCCGCTCGCTCGTCGACCAGGAAGCGGCCGATCGCGTGGGCGAAGCGCGGATCGCGGATCAGGTGGGCCGAGTGCGTCAGCGTCGGCGTGAAGCCGCGCGCCAGCTTGTGCTCCCCTTGCGTGCCGGGCTCGAAGCTGGCCAGGCCCTCGCGGATGCAATACTCGATGCCCTGGTGGTAGCAGCTCTCGAAATGCAGGCTGTGGTAATCCCCCGCGGCACCCCAGTAGCGGCCATACAGCGTGTCGCGGCCACGAAAGAAGATCGCCGTCGCGATGATCTCGCCTTGATGGTGCGCGAGCAGCACCTGTGGCTGACCGGGGAGACGCACGCTGATCTCGGTGAAGAACGCCTGGTTGAGGTACGGGTCATGGCCGTGCCGGCGAAACGTGTCGGCGTGCAGCGCGTGGACGCGCTGCCACTCGGCGGAGCTGAGCTCCGCGCCGGCGCGCATCTCGAAGCAGACTCCGGCCTCGAGCACCCGGCGCCGCTCGCGCCGTGCCTTCTTGCGCTTCTCGGCGGTGAATGCCGCGAGAAAACCCTCGAAGTCGGCGAAGCCCTGGTTGTGCCAGTGGAACTGGCAGTCGAGGCGCGCGAGCAGTCCCTCGCGCTCGAGCCAGCCCGCTTCCTCGCCGGTCGCGAACTGCACGTGCAGCGAGGAGGCCTCGGGGGCCGATTCGAGCGCGGCGTCGAGCAGCGCGCGGCGCACGCGCGCCGACTCGGCGCCCGGCCTGACCAGCAGCCGCGGGCCGGCCGCGGGCGTGAACGGGGTCGCGGCCACGAGCTTCGGATAATAGTGCGAGCCGTGCCGGCTGTAGGCTTGCGCCCAGCTGAAGTCGAAGACGAACTCCCCCCAGGAATGCGTCTTCCGGTACAGCGGCAGCGCGCCCACGAGGGTCGCGCCCGAGCGCACCGCGACGTGGCACGGCTGCCAGCCGGTGCCCGGCCCCACCGCGCCCGAGTGCTCGAGCGCCGCCAGAAACTCATGGCGCAGAAAAGGCACGCCGTCGTGCTCGAGCGCGTTCCACCCCTCGGCCCCGATCGCATCGATCGAGGCGTGGGTCGTCGCGAGCAGGGCCGGGGTGTCCATGACGTCGTGAGGCGTCAGTGCCCGCCGTCGAAGCGCTCGAGGTAGCGGTCGGCGTCGAGCGCGGCCATGCAGCCGGTACCGGCCGAGGTGACTGCCTGCCGGTACACGTGGTCGGCCACGTCGCCCGCCGCGAACACGCCGGCGACGCTGGTTGCGGTCGCATCGCCGTCGAGCCCGCCGCGCACGACGATGTAGCCGCCCTTCATCCCGAGCTGGCCCTCGAACAGCTGCGTGTTCGGCGTATGGCCGACGGCGATGAAGACCCCGGTCAGCTTCAACTCGCGCGCCGCGCCACCCGTCGTCGGGCGGATTCTGAGGCCGGTCACGCCGCTGGCATCGCCGAGCACCTCGGCCACCTCGTGGTTCCATGCGACCGAGACCTTGCCGGCGCGCTCGCGCTCGTGCAGGCGGTCCTGCAGGATCTTCTCCGCGCGCAGCCGGTCGCGGCGATGTACGAGCGTCACGTGCCGCGCGATGTTGGTCAGATACAGCGCCTCCTCGACCGCGGTATTGCCGCCGCCGACCACCGCCACGTCCTGGTTGCGGAAGAAGAACCCGTCGCAGGTGGCACAGGCCGACACGCCCTTGCCGCGAAAGGCCTGCTCCGAAGCAAGGCCGAGGTAGCGCGCCGAAGCGCCGGTTGCGATGATCAGCGCATCGCAGCTGTACTCATTTCCATCACCCGTGAGGCGCAACGGCCGCACCGACAGGTCGACGCGGCTGACCTGGTCGTGCACGATCCGGGTGTGGAACCGCTCGGCGTGCTTGCGCATCCGCTCCATCAGGGCCGGGCCGAGCAGGCCCTCGACGTCGCCCGGCCAGTTGTCGACCTCGGTTGTCGTCATCAGCTGTCCGCCGGCCTCGACGCCGGTGACCAGCAGCGGTTCGCGGTTGGCGCGCGCCGCGTAGACGGCGGCGCTGTAGCCGGCGGGTCCGGAGCCGAGGATCAGCAGTCGGGCGTGGAGCGGTGCGGTCATGCAGGTCCTGGGAAGGTCGGGCGGAACGCCAATGGTAGGAAAAAACTCGACCCGCGGGTGGATTCGCTGCGGCGCGGCTGGCAGAAGCTCTATCTGAGTAGTATCATGGATTTAAGCATGGTTTCTCATCTGGAACTGAACAATGGCTGAGGCCGGCGCACCGGCGAAAGGGGGCGCGGGCCTCAAGCTCCACGCAGTCGTGGCTCGCGCGCTGCGTGAGGGCGCGCTGTTCGTGTTCGGCGCGCTCGCGCTCGTGCTGCTGCTCGCGCTCGTAAGCTACGACCCGGCCGACCCTGGATTTTCGTTCACCGGCGAGCCGGGTCGCGTCGGCAACCTGATCGGGCCCGCCGGGGCATGGCTGTCCGACGTGTTCCTGCTGTTGTTCGGTGCGCCTGCGTTCCTGTTTCCGGTGATGCTCGGCGCAACGGGGTGGGTGCTGTTCCGGCGCCCGGCGAGCGAGGTGCCGTCGCGCGCGAGCCTGGCGTTCCGCCTGGCCGGTTTTGTGCTGACGCTCGCAACGAGCGCAGGCATCGCGACACTGCACTTCAGCTCGGCGCGCTATCCGCAGACCGCCGGGGGCATTCTCGGCGACCTCGTCGGACACAGCCTGGCCCACGGCTTCAGCTTCCTCGGCGCGACGTTGCTGCTGCTCGGCGTCTGGTTCGCCGGGGTGTCGCTGTTCGTTGGCGTTTCGTGGCTCAGGATCATGGACCTGCTCGGACGCGGCCTGCTGGCCGCGCACCGCTGGGTCAGGGCCATGTTCGCCTCGCGGCGCGAACGCTCTGCTGGTCGCGAGAGCCGGGAGGCGCGCCACGAGGCCGCGCGCGAGGAGAAGAAGAAGGCCGAGTTCCGGCCGCCGCCGCGCATCGAGGCTGCGATTCCGGTCATCGAGAAGAGCGAGCGCGTCGAGAAGGAAAAGCAGGTGCCGCTGTTCGACAGGCCGGCGTCCAAGGAGCTGCCGCCACTGCAGCTCCTGGACGATGCGCCGCCGCGCGAGGCCGGCTATTCCCCCGAGACGCTCGAGGCGATGTCGCGGCTTGTCGAGCTCAAGCTCCGCGACTTCGGCGTCGAGGTCGAGGTCGTGGCGGTGCACCCCGGGCCAGTGGTCACGCGCTTCGAGCTGCGGCCCGCGCCGGGCGTCAAGGTCAGCCAGATCTCCGGACTCGCGAAGGACATCGCCCGCGCGCTGTCGGCGATCAGCGTGCGCGTCGTGGAGGTCATCCCTGGCAAGAGCGTCGTCGGGCTCGAGATCCCGAACGAGAAGCGCGAGCTCGTGACGCTGGGGGAGATCCTGAAGTCGAAGGCCTACGATGAGATGGCCTCACCACTTGCGCTCGCGCTCGGCAAGGACATCGGCGGGCACCCGGTGGTCGCGGATCTGCAGCGGATGCCGCACCTGCTGATCGCCGGAACGACGGGGTCCGGCAAGAGCGTCGGCATCAACGCGATGGTGCTGTCGCTGCTCTACAAGGCGACCGCGGAGCACGTGCGGCTCATCATGATCGACCCGAAGATGCTGGAGCTCTCCGTCTACGAGGGAATTCCGCACCTGCTCGCGCCGGTCGTCACCGACATGAAGCAGGCGGCGAACGCGCTCAGGTGGTGCGTCGCCGAGATGGAGCAGCGCTACCAGCTGATGGCCGCGCTCGGAGTGCGCAACATCGGCGGCTACAACCGCAAGATCAAGGAAGCCACCGACGCCGGCCGGCCGATTCCGAATCCGATCCTGCAGCAAAGGCTGCAGGCCGGGGAGCCGAACCTCCTCGATGCGAGCGGCAACGTGCCGAGCTGCGAGCCGCTGCCCTACATCGTGGTCGTGATCGACGAACTCGCCGATCTGATGATGATCGTGGGCAAGAAGGTCGAGGAGCTGATCGCGCGCCTCGCGCAGAAGGCGCGGGCCTCGGGGATCCACCTCGTGCTAGCGACCCAGCGGCCGTCGGTCGACGTGATCACGGGGCTCATCAAGGCCAACATCCCAACACGGATCGCGTTCCAGGTGTCGGCGAAAGTCGACTCGCGGACGATCCTCGACCAGGGCGGGGCGGAGTCGCTGCTCGGGCACGGCGACATGCTGTACCTGCCGCCGGGCACGTCCGTGCCGAACCGCGTCCATGGTGCCTTCGTGTCCGACCAGGAAGTGCACCGGGTGGTGAGCGCGCTCAGGGGCGCGGCGCCGGACTACCTCGATGAGATTCTTGACGGCACACGCGGCTCGCTTCCCGGCTGGGCGATCGAGGAGGTCGAGCCGGGGCTGGTTGCGGACGGCGAGCAGGATGTGCTCTACGACGAGGCGGTCCGGATCGTCTGCGAATCCCGCAAGGCTTCCGTGTCGGGCATCCAGCGGCGGCTCAAGATCGGCTACAACCGCGCCGCCCGCCTGGTCGAGACGATGGAAGCGGCGGGCCTCGTTGGGCCATTGCAACCGAACGGCTCACGCGAAGTGCTGGCGCCGCCTCTGCCCGAGGCCTGAGGCGATGGGCCTGAACTCGGTGCGACGCGCGGCGTGCGGGCTCGTGCTCGGCGTGCTGCTCGCCACAGGGCGCGCCGCCGCCGACGGCCCCGCCGATGCTGCGGCGCTCGCAACCGTCGAGCACGCGCTCGCGGCCCTCGATTCGGTGCGCGCGGAGTTCGTGCAGCAGCTCGTCGGACGCGACGGCTCGCCGGGCGAACGCGCCGTCGGGACGCTCTACCTCAAGAAACCCGGCCGTTTCCGCTGGGACTATACCGAGCCGCGGCAGCTGATCGTGTCGGACGGCGAGTGGCTGTGGCTCTACGATCCGGAGCTCGAGCAGGCAACGGTGCGCAAGGTGCGGGACACGCTGTCCCAGACCCCGGCCATGCTGCTGTCCGGAGAGGCGCGGGTGAGCGCGGGCTACCTCGTCACCGCCGCCGGCCACTCCGACGGCCTCGACTGGGTGCAGCTCGTGCCGCGCCAGGCCGACAGCGACTTCAAGCAATTGAGGCTCGGCTTTGCGGGAGAGGTCCTGAAGCGCATGGAGTTTGCGGACAAGCTGAACGGACTCACGCGGGTCGAGCTGACCAAGGTCGAGCGCAATGCCCGGCTTCCCGAGTCGCTGTTCCACTTTGTGGCGCCGCCCGGCGTCGACGTCATCGGCCCGGCCGGGCGCTGAGGTGCTGCCTTTGCGATTCGCGTGGCTCTGGGGCGCGGTCGCCTGGTTTGGCGTCGGGCTCGGAATCGTGCTCAGCCTACTTCCGGCAGGAACGACGCCGGTGCCGCTTGGCGGCACGACGCAGCACCTGGCGGGCTACTTCGTGCTGACCTCGTGGTTCCTGGGCATCTACCCTCGCGCGCGCTACCTGCAGATTGGGCTCGGTTTCTTCCTGTACGGCGGCGCGATGGAACTGTTGCAGAACCTGAGCCCTACCCGGCACCCGGCACTACAGGATGCGCTGACGAACGGCGTCAGCATCGTCGCGGCGCTCGCACTCGCCTACGCCGGCGCCGGTGGCTGGGCGGTGCGCGTCGAAAGGCTTCTCGGGGTCGGGCCACGCTGACAGCCGAGCAGGGGCCGCACCCCGGAAAGTACAATGCGCGGGTGGCACAAGATCCCTACCGTCCGCTCGCTGACCGAATGCGCCCACGCTCGCTCGACGAGTTCGTCGGCCAGGCGCACCTGCTGGGTGCCGGTAAGCCTCTGACACGGCTCGTCGCGGGGACGACGTTGCATTCGATGATCCTGTGGGGCCCGCCAGGCACCGGGAAGACCACGCTCGCGAGGCTGGTCGCCGGCTCCTGCCAAGCCGAGTTCCACGCGCTGTCGGCCGTGTTCGCCGGAGTCAAGGACATCCGCGAGGTCGTCGAGCGGGCGCGCGCCGTGCGTGCCTCGAGCGGCGCCCCGACGGTGCTGTTCCTCGACGAGGTGCATCGCTTCAATCGGACACAGCAGGACACGTTCCTTCCGTACGTCGAGGACGGGACCCTCGTGTTCATCGGCGCGACCACCGAGAACCCGTCGTTCGAGGTCAACGGAGCGCTACTATCGCGTGCCAGAATCTACCTGCTGAAGCCGCTGGCGGCGGCCGAGATCGAAGCACTGCTGTCGCGGGCGCTCGCCGACACCGAGCGCGGCCTTGGCGCTCTGGGCCTCGCGATCGCGCCGGCCGCGCTCGCGCTGCTCGGCCGCGCTGCCGACGGCGATGCACGCCGCGGTCTGAACATGCTCGAGGTCGCGGCCGACCTCGCGGTGCCGGCGGGAACGCTGAACACCATCACCGAGGCCGTCGCGATCGAGGTCGCCGCCGGCGGCCATCGCCGGTTCGACAAGCGCGGCGAGCAGTTCTACGACCAGATATCGGCATTGCACAAGGCGGTGCGAGGGAGCGATCCAGACGCGGCGCTCTACTGGCTTTGCCGGATGCTGGACGGCGGGTGCGATCCGCTGTACGTGGCGCGCCGCGCGTTGCGGATGGCGAGCGAGGATATCGGCAATGCCGACCCGCGGGCGCTGACTCTCGCGCTGGAGGCCTGGGAAACCTACGACCGGCTGGGCAGCCCCGAGGGCGAGCTCGCGATCGCGCAGGCGATCGTGTACCTGGCGGTCGCTCCCAAGAGCAATGCGGTCTACACGGCGTTCAGCGCCGCGCTGGCCGACGCGCAGGCGTCCGGCTCGCTCGACGTGCCGCTCCACATCCGCAATGCGCCGACGCGGATGATGAAGGAAATGGGCTGGGGCAAGGGCTATCGCTACGACCACGATGAGCCGGACGCGCTGGCCGCAGGCCAGCGGTATTTCCCGGACGACCTGCCGGCACGGACCTATTATGATCCGGTACCTCGTGGCCTCGAGATCAAGATCCGCGAGGCGCTGGCGCGACGGCGCGGCGGCGGCTGAAGCCGCACCGCCCGGCATTGTGGGGACACACGGTGCTTGATCCGAAGATTCTGAGAACCGAACCGGGGCGCGTGGCGGAAAATCTCGCCCGCCGCGGCTTCGCGCTCGACGTCACGGCATTCGTCGCGCTCGAGGAGCGGCGCAAGGCGGCACAGATTCGCGCCGACTCGCTCCGCAGCGAGCGCAATACGCGCTCGCGGGCGATCGGCCAGGCGAAGGGCCAGGGTGCCGATGTCGGCCCGCTGCTGAAGGAAGTCGAGTCGCTCGGCAGCGAGCTGGCCTCGGCCGAGGCTGCGTTCGCGGCCGTCCAGGCCGAGGTCGAGCGCCTCGCGCTCGGACTGCCGAATCTGCTGCACGCGTCGGTGCCGGACGGAGCGGACGATGCGGCCAATGTCGAGGTGTCGCGCCATGGGGAGCCCCGCGCGTTCGACTTCCAGCCACGCGATCACGTCGCCCTCGGTGAACTGAACGGCGGGCTCGACTTCGAGGCCGCCGGCCGGATCTCCGGCGCCCGCTTTGTGGTGCTCAAGGATGGCGTCGCGCGGCTGCACCGTGCGCTCGCTCAATTCATGCTCGACCTGCACACCCGCGAGCACGGCTACCGGGAGCTGTACGTGCCGTACCTGGTCTCGCGGCAGACCCTGACCGGCACCGGCCAGCTGCCAAAGTTCGAGCAGGACCTGTTCGCCGTGCGCGGCGAGAACGAGTACTTCCTGATTCCGACCGCCGAGGTGCCGGTCACGAATCTCGCGCGCGACGCAATCCTGGCCGCGACCGACCTGCCGCTCAAGTTCGTCGCCCACACGCCATGCTTCCGTTCCGAGGCCGGCTCATACGGCAAGGACACGCGCGGCATGATCCGCCAGCACCAGTTCGACAAGGTCGAGATGGTGCAGATCGTCCGACCCGAGGACTCCTATGCCGCGCTCGAGGAGATGGCCCGACACGCGGGCCGCGTGCTCGAGCGCCTCGGGGTTCCGTACCGGGTGGTCGCGCTGTGCGCCGGCGATATCGGGTTCAGCAGCGCGAAGACCTACGATCTGGAGGTATGGCTGCCGGGGCAGGGCCGCTACCGGGAAATCTCGTCGGTGTCGAACTGCGAGAGCTTCCAGGCACGGCGCATGCAGGCTCGCTGGCGGAACCCGGTGACCGGCAAGCCGGAACTCGTGCATACGCTGAACGGCTCGGGCGTCGCGGTCGGACGGGCGCTGGTGGCAGTGCTGGAGAACTACCAGCAGGCAGACGGCAGTGTCACGGTGCCCGCGGTACTGCGGCCCTATATGGGCGGCATCGACGTAATCGCGGCGCGGCCGTCCTGAGAGGCAGGCGGGCGAGTCCCACACGAAAACGCCCGGGACCGGCCCGGGCGTTTGGCGTCATTGGCGTGCGCGATCAGTTGCGCGACGAATAGCCGAGCAGCTGCAGGAGGCTCGTGAAGAGGTTGAAGATCTGCACGTAGAGCCCGACCGTCGCGAGCACGTAGTTCGTCTCGCCACCGTTCACGATTTCGCTCGTTTGCCAGAGAATCAGCCCGCTCGACAGCAGTACGAACAGTCCGGCGACCGCGAGCGACAGCCCCGGCAGGTGGAACAGAATGGCGGCGAGTCCGAGCAGCAAAGCCGTCAGCACCCCGATGAACAGGAAGCTGGTCATGAACCGGAAGTTCCTGCGGGTGGTCACCGCGTACGCCGATAGCCCGAGAAATGTCAGCCCGGTGATCCCGACCGCACTCATGATCACCGAGCCGCCGTTCGGGATCGCCTTCATGTACAGGTTCAGGATCGGGCCGAGGGTGTAGCCCATGAAGCCGGTCAGCGCGAACACCAGCGCGACACTCCAGGCGCTCGCGCGCAGCCTCATGATTGCGAAGAACAGACCGTAGTAGCCGACCAGCGTCAGCAGAATGCCGGGGTAGGGGAGCTTCAGCTGCATGGACACGCCGGCGCACGCGGCGCTGAATATCAGCGTCGTCGACAGCAGCAGGTAGGTATTTCGGAGAACGCGCTGGGCGCTGGTCGCGACTGTCGCAGGAAGCGCGACCACACGGCTGTCGGCGGAAGTTGAACTGACGGGAA
>DATNHZ010000036.1:0-5751 GCA_035604655.1 Steroidobacteraceae bacterium
CTTCAGCCACCTGTTCGAACTGTCGGACGAAGAACTTGTTGCGCGCCACGTCGTTCGCAAGACGGCTGACCGTTCGCCAGGATTTCCTTGCCGCGTCAGTCTGCGAGACGCCGAGCCCGGGGAGACCGTGCTGCTGGTGAATTATGAGCATCTGCCGGTTGCAAGCCCCTACCGATCACGCCATGCCATCTACGTACGCCGGAACGCGATAGAAGCGCAACTTGCCGTGAATGAAGTGCCGAGCGTGCTGAAGATTCGCTTACTTTCCGTTCGAGCGTTCGATGCCGAGGGGATGATGACCGATGCCGAGGTCGTTCCGGGGTCTGAGCTCGCGGGCACGGTGGCGACCATGCTTGCTAATCGATCGGTCGCATTCTTGCATGTCCACAACGCGAAGCCGGGCTGCTTCGCCGCGCGCGTCGACCGCGCCTCGTGAATTCGAGGTTGTTGTGCCTGATCGGATCTGCACGGCACGGGCCGAAGCCCGGATCCCCAGGCCGGATAACGGTCTGAGTGCGGGCGCCCGTTCCAGCACGCCGCGGATGCGGTGTTCGCAGCCGCGCTCCGGCACCCGTCGCCGGCCCGACGAATGCGCGCGCGTTCGTTTTCACGCGACTGTATGGGTGTCCTTGCGGCTCGAGTCGACGCCCGAGCGCGGACTGCTAAGCGCCACAGGTCGTTGACTGCGGGCGATCGTCTTTCGCCGCTCTGTAATTGCACCTCAGCGCGGCGCACGCAGCGGCAGGGTCGCGAACGCCTCGATCACCGGCCCCGCGGCCAGCGCCTCGAGCGGCCCCGGCGGATCCGCCTGCACACACACGACCGGCGCGCCTGGCGCGCCCCGCGGCCGGTACAGCGCCGGGTCCACCGCGCCGAACAATACGACCTCGGGCAGGCCGAGCGCGGCCGCTGCGTGCGCGGGACCGGTGTCGACGCTGACCATGGCATCGGCCCGCTCGAGCAGCGCCAGCAGCCGCGGGATCGGCAGGTCGTGCGCCACATTGATGACGGCCTCGTCCGCTAGCAGTCGCCTGATGTCCTCGTTGAGCGCATGCTCGCTCGGCACGCCGAGCAGCAGCACCGTGTGGCCCGGGCAGCGCGCGCGCATCCCCGCGACGACCGCGGCCCAGCGCTGTTCGGGCCAGTACTTGGTGTTGCTGGTGCGGCGGCGGTCGCCACGGCGCATCGTCCGCTTGTTTCCGGCCTGCACGAGCAGCAGTCGGCGCTGCGCGAGCCCCAGGGTCCCGAGCCAGGCGACGAGTTCGGCGCCCGCCGCCGGCGGCACGTCGAGCACCGCTCCACCGGGCGCAGCCGAGGCGAGCGCGGCGGGCGGGTCGGCGAGCGCGCGCGGACAGACCGCCGCGATGCGCGCAAAGCGCTCGACGTAGTGCTCGCCGGAGAGGCGCGGCAGGTCGGCCCCGTCGACGATCCACTCCTCGCCGATGCCGGCCCGCCGGAGTAATGACTTGCCGAGGCCCTCCGGGTCCAGGAACCAGGTGGGCCCGACCCCCCGCTGCTTCAGGCGCCGGACCAGCTGCCACTGGTCGGGACTGATCAGGTAGGGCCGCCGCCTGCTGCTGACGAGGAACAGTTCGCCGATCCCGGGCTGGCCGGCCAACAGCGGCGCGGTCCAGCTGCCGGAGGAGACGATGTCGACCGGCATGTCGAAGCGGGCGGCGAGCGCACGGATCAGCGGCGTGAGCAGCACCATGTCGCCGAACGCGCCGCAGCGCATGACGAGCGGCCTCGACGCTCGCGGCACGCCGGTCGGCTCCTCAGCCGCTCGCGGCGAACGCGCGGCGCGCCGCCGCCAGCGTCGCGTCGATCTCGGCCGGGCCGTGCGCGGCCGAGACGAAGCCGGCTTCGAACGGTGACGGCGCCAGATACACGCCTTCCTTCAGCATTGCGTGGAAGAATCGCTTGAAGCGCCCGACGTCGCAGCCCATCGCGTCAACATAGCTCGTGACCGTCGGGCGGTCCGTGAAGAACAGCCCGAACATTCCGCACACGTGATTGGTGGCGAGCGGCACGCCCGCGGCGCGTGCGGCAGCCGCAAGTCCGGCGACCAGCGAGTCGGTCGCAGCCGCGAGGCGCGCGTGGAACCCGGGTGCCTCGAGCGCGCGCAGCGTCGCAAGCCCGGCCGCCATCGCCACCGGATTGCCGGACAGCGTGCCCGCCTGGTACACGGGGCCGAGCGGCGAGATGCGCTCCATGATCTCGCGGCGTCCGCCGAAGGCGCCGACCGGCATGCCGCCGCCGACGATCTTGCCGAGCGTCGTCAGGTCGGGCCGGATGCCGTAGGCGCCCTGCGCGCCGCCAAGCGCCACCCGAAAACCCGTCATTACCTCGTCGAAGATCAGCACCGCTCCGTGGCGCGTGCACTCCTCGCGCAGGCACTCCAGAAACCCGGGCGCCGGCGGAATGCAGTTCATGTTGCCGGCGACGGGCTCGACGATGACGCAGGCGATCTCGGACCCGAGCGTGCGAAACGCCTCGCGCGCCTGGGCGATGTCGTTGTAGCTGAGGGTCAGCGTATAAGCGGCGAGGGCGGCCGGCACGCCGGGCGAGGTCGGAACGCCGAAAGTCAGCGCGCCGGACCCGGCTTTCACGAGCAGCGAGTCCGAGTGGCCGTGGTAGCAGCCTTCGAACTTGATGATCTTGTCGCGGCCCGTGAAACCGCGGGCCAGGCGGATCGCGCTCATCGTCGCCTCGGTGCCCGAGCTCACCATGCGCACGAGCTCGATCGACGGGACCAGGCGACAGATCAATCGCGCCACCTCGGTCTCGATTGGCGTCGGGGCACCGAACGACAGGCCGTCGGCGGCGGTCGCCTGCACTGCGCGAATGACATCGGGGTGGGCATGGCCGAGGATCGCCGGGCCCCACGAGCCGACGTAGTCCAGATAGCGAGTGCCGTCCGCGGACCAGACGTGGGCGCCCGAGGCCTTGGTCAGGAATACCGGATCGCCGCCGACGGCGCGAAATGCGCGCACCGGCGAATTCACGCCGCCGGGGATGAAGCGGCAGGCTTCCTGATAAAGTTCGTGGGAGCTGGGCACGGGTACCTCCGGCACGCAGTGTACGGCGCATCGCGCGCCTCTGGTACGGCCCGAACGGTGGACATGCGAATGAACGATCGAATGAACGACGGGCTGAAAAGCTGGATCTGCGTGATCTGTGGCCACGTGTATGAGGAAGCGCACGGTGACCCCGACCGCGGAGTCGCGCCGGGGACACGCTGGGCCGACGTGCCCGCAGACTGGAGCTGCCCCGACTGCGGGGCCAGCAAGGACGACTTCGAGATGATCGAGCTCTAGGCCACCGAGCTGCGGGCGTGCGGCGGGTCGGCGGCGAGACTTTCGGCATCGGCCCACTCGACCCCGGTCTCGGCCCAGCCGTCGGCGTGCAGACGAAACCAGCGGTAGCCCGGTGGACGCTGGTCGATCGCGAAACCGTCGGACCCGGGCTTGAACTGCGCACAGGTCGAGGGCGTGCACAACAGCCGTACGCCGTTGCGCGTGCCTTCCCACGCCTGGTGCACGTGCCCCCAGACGAGCAACCGCACGTTCGAGTGCCGGTCGAGCACATCGAACAGGGCATCAGGGTTTTGCAGGCCGACGGCGTCGAGCCAGCGGCTTCCCATCGGAACCGGGTGATGGTGCAGGCACACGAGCGCGTGCCGGTTTGCGTTTTCCGCGAGGGCCGCATCGAGGCGCGCGAGCTCCGGCTCGCCGACCCGGCCCGCGGCCATGCCGTGCAGGTAGGAGTCGAGCATCACGAGCAGCCACTCGCCGTGACAGGCGGTGCCGCCGATCTGGAACGGCGGCGCGGCGAGCGCCGAGCGCATCGCCCTGATCTCGTCGTGGTTGCCCGGGATACAGTAGACGGGCACCGTCGAGGTGCCGAACACCTCGCGCACCTGCGCGTAGCCGGCCGCATCGTCCTGCACGAGATCACCGGTCAGCAGCATCGCCTCCCACGGCGCCTCGCGCCGCCGCGCCAGCGTCAGCGCCGCCTCGAGCGCGGGCCGCGTGGCGATGCCACGCAACCGCCCGTCCGCTGCCCCGTAGAGGTGCAGATCGGTGAACTGGACGAGCTGGACCGGGGCGGGCCTCACTGCAATCTGTGACCTATGTCCGCCGGCGCACTGACGCCGGATCGGCTCAGCATAACAATCGGTCGCCCGTGCGACGGTGATCTACATCAAGCCGGGCCAGAGGCCCGGATGATGCGGCGCACGATTACCGATTCGAGTCCGGGCGCGCGACCGGGTTCCCGTCACACCCGGGGATCGGCCGTGGCCGGCCGATCCCGCTCTTTACCTATTCCGGGGCACCTCCTAATAGCGGTACTGCTCCGGCTTGTAGGGTCCCTGGACCGGCACGCCGATGTAGGCGGACTGCTCCGCCGTGAGGCGCGTCAGCTCGGCTCCGATCTTACGCAGGTGCAGCCGCGCGACGTGCTCGTCGAGGTGCTTGGGCAGCGTGTAGACCGCCTTCGAGTACTTGCCGCCGCCGGTAAAGAGCTCGATCTGCGCCAGTGTCTGGTTCGAGAACGAGTTCGACATCACGAACGACGGGTGTCCCGTGCCGCAGCCGAGGTTCACGAGCCGGCCCCTGGCGAGCACGATGATGCGCTTGCCGTCCGGGAAGACCACGTGATCGACCTGCGGCTTGATCTCCTCCCAGCGGTACCGGCCGAGGCTCGCGATGTCGATCTCCGAGTCGAAATGGCCAATGTTGCAGACGATCGCATTGTGCTTCATTCGCTGCATGTGCCCGTGCGCGATGACTCGCACGTTGCCGGTGGCCGTCACGAAGATGTCGGCTTTGTCGGCCGCGTAGTCCATCGTCACGACCCGGTAGCCGTCCATCGCCGCCTGCAGCGCGCAGATGGGGTCGATCTCGGTGACCCAGACCTGCGCCGACAGCGCCTTGAGCGCCTCGGCGCAACCCTTGCCGACGTCGCCGTAGCCCGCGACCACCGCGACCTTGCCGGCGATCATGACGTCAGTCGCGCGCTTGATCGCATCGACGAGCGACTCACGGCAGCCGTACAGGTTGTCGAACTTCGACTTCGTCACCGAGTCGTTGACATTGATCGCCGGAAACAGCAGTCGGCCCTCCCGCTGCAGCTGGTACAGGCGATGGACGCCGGTGGTGGTCTCTTCGGTCACGCCGCGAACGCTGCTGGCGACGGCTGCGTAGCAGCCGGGCTTTGCCTTGAGGCGCTGGGAGATCGCGCCGTAGAGCGCCTGCTCCTCCTCATTGGCGGGACTTGCAATGACGCTGCGGTCCGACTCGGCCGCGAGCCCGAGGTGCACGAGCAGTGTTGCGTCCCCGCCATCGTCCAGGATCATGTTCGGTGTGCCGCCGTCACCCCACTCGAAGATCCGGTGGGTGAACTCCCAGTAGTCCGGCAGCGACTCGCCCTTGTAGGCGAACACCGGGGTGCCGGCCTCGACGATCGCGGCGGCGGCATGATCCTGGGTTGAGTAGATGTTGCACGAGGCCCAGCGCACGTCGGCGCCGAGCGCCTTCAGCGTCTCGATCAGCACGGCCGTCTGGATCGTCATGTGCAGGGAGCCCGCGATGCGGGCGCCCTTCAGCGGCTGGCGTCCGGCGTATTCCTCGCGCAGCGCCATCAGGCCCGGCATCTCGGTCTCGGCGATTGCGATTTCCTTGCGGCCCCAGGCGGCGAGCTTGAGGTCGGCGACGTGGAAATCGTTGTTCAGTTTGGCTGCGGCACTCA
>DATNHZ010000037.1:0-5573 GCA_035604655.1 Steroidobacteraceae bacterium
CCGGGTCGCACCGCGCGCCATAGCGGGTCCGTGGCCGGCGGCCGGCTCAGTCGCCGGCGCGGGAACCGCCGGCGCCGGAGTTCCAGCGGAGGGCGTGGCGGCCGGCGCGATCGCGGCCGCGAGCTCGCAGACGGCAAGCGCATACATGCTGCTGCGGTTGTAGCGCGTAATCACCCAGAAATTGTGGAACCCGACGCGGTACGTCGGGCCAGCGGCGTCACGCAGCGCGACGAACACGGCGGGGGCGTCGTCGGGCAGGGTACTGTCGAGGAGCACGCCCTTCGACCGCAGCGAGCCGATCTGCTCGCTCAGCTCGAGGTGGCCGGCCGGCAGGTCCTCGACGTCCGGATACCACAGGTCCGCAACCGCGGCGACCGGCTCTCCGGCGTGCCAGCCGTGCACCACGAAATAGTGTGCAACGCTCTCGATGATGTCCGGCCAGCTGTTCCAGAGGTCGATGCGACCGTCGCCATCGCCATCGACGGCATACGCGCGGTAACTGCGCGGCATGAACTGCGGGGCACCCATCGCACCGGCGTACGAGCCCATCGCGGTCAGCGGATCGAATTTGGCTTCGCGCGCAAGCAGCAGGAACTGTTCGAGTTCGCCGCGAAAATAGCCGGCGCGCGGCGGGTAGTCGAAGGCGAGGGTCGCGAGCGCGTCGAGCACGCGGTACGCACCCGTGATGCGCCCGTAGGAGGTCTCGATGCCGACGACGGCGGCGATGAACTCGCCGGGTACGCCGGTGCGCCGCGCCGCGTCCTCGAGCTCGGCCTGGTGCGTCGCGTAGAATTCGCGACCCTCGCGAATCCGCTGTTCGGTCAGGAACAGCGCCCGGTATTCGAACCAGGGGCGCACGTGCTCCGCCGGCCGGGTGATCGCCTCGATGACTGCCGGGCGCAGCTGCGCGGCAGCCAGCACCTTCAGCACCCAGGCACGCTTCAGGTGATGGTGCAGCACGACCTCGTCGACGAAGGCCTTGACCTCGGGGCGTTTCAGATCGACCGCGCGCCCGATGCCCGGTGCGAGCAGCGCCAACGAGGCCAGCAGAGTCGCGGTTCTGCCGGCCCTCACGTTCAGGATCCCACCAGCTTGCGATGCCGGTTGAGCGACATCAACACGCCGAAGCTGGCCAGCAGCGTGACCATCGCGGTGCCGCCGTAGCTGACGAGCGGCAGCGGTACGCCGACCACCGGCAATATCCCGCTGACCATGCCGGTGTTGACGAACACGTAGACGAAGAAGGTCAGCGCGAAGCTGCCACAGACGAGGCGGGCGTAAGTGTCCTGTGCCTCCGAGGCCATGTACAGCGCGCGGCCGATCACCGCCAGATAGAGCCCGATCAGGAACATCTGGCCCAGCAATCCGAGCTCCTCGCCGATCACGGCGAAGATGAAATCCGTCGAGCGTTCCGGCAGGAACTCGAGCTGCGCCTGACTGCCGTTCATCCATCCCTTGCCGAACACGCCGCCGGAGCCGATCGCGATCTGCGACTGGATGCTGTGGTAGCCGGCCCCCAGCGGATCCTGCGACGGGTCGAGGAACATCAGCACCCGCTGCCGCTGGTAGTCGTGCATGAAGTGCCAGGCGACCGGGACGGCCGCGCCGAGCGCCGCAAGTCCCGCCAGCAGCACGATGATCGACAGCCCCGCCAGAAACACGACCAGCAGGCCCGCCGAGGCGATCAGCAGCGCCGTGCCAAGATCCGGCTGCTTGGCAATGATGAACGATGGCACGGCGATGATCACCAGCACGACCAGCACGTCGCGCAGCGACGGCGGCAGCGGCCGATCGTAAAGGTACCAGCCGCACATCATGGGCACGCCGAGCTTCATCAGCTCCGACGGCTGGAAGCGGAGCGGGCCGATCACGAGCCAGCGCTGCGCGCCCTTGCCGACGTCGCCGTGCACCATCACCGCGATCAGCAACAGGATGCCGATCCCGTACAGCACCGGCGACAGGCGCCGCAGCCACGCCGGCGGCACCTGCGCCAGCAGCACCAGCGCCGCGACCGCGAGGGCCAGGCGCTCGAGCTGGTTGATCCACATCGCCAGGTTCTCGCCGCCGGCGCTCCACAGCACGAACAGTCCGTACCCGACCACCGCGGCGAGCGCCGCGAGCAGCGGGCCGTCGAGGTGCAGGCGCCGCAGCAGGCGCGCCGACGCCGACAGAGTGCGCCGTGCGGTGGAGGCCTCGCCGTCTTCGTACAGCATCGTTACTCGACGGCGGGCACCGCCACGGGCGGCGCGTCGTACTTGCCGAGCAGGTAGGCGTCGAACAGGCGGCGCGCGATCGGCGCGGCGGCGCTGCTGCCGTGGCCACCGTTCTCGACCAGCACGGCGACCGCGAGCTTCGGTGCGTCGGCCGGCGCGAAGGCGATGAACAGTGCGTGGTCCCGCAGTCGCTCGCTGATCGTGCTCGCGTTGTACTTCTCGTTCTGGCCGATCCCGAACACCTGGGCGGTGCCGGTCTTGCCGGCAATCTTGTAGCTCGCGCCCCGCGCCGCCGCCGCCGCCGTGCCGCCCGCCTCCGTAACCATTTCCATTCCCTCGATAATGACGTCCCAGTTCGAAGGGTCCTTGAGCTCGACCGGCGGGTCCGCCACCGGCGCGAAGGTCTTGACCACCCGAGTGGTCGCGTCGCGAACCCCCGTCACCAGTCGCGGCCGAAAGCTCCGGCCGCGCCCCGCTACGACCGCCGCGGCGTGCGCGAGTTGCAGCGGGGTCGCCAGCATGTAGCCCTGGCCGATGCCGATGATCACCGTATCGCCCGGGAACCACGCCTGCTTGTAGGTCTGGCGCTTCCACTCCTCGGACGGCATCAGTCCTGCGCGCTCGCCGGTGATGTCGATACCCGTCGGCTTGCCGAAGCCGAGTCCCGTCATCGCCTCATGTACGCGCTCGATGCCGAGCAGCTCGGCGAGCCCGTAGAAATACACGTCGCACGACACGGCGATCGCGCGGCGCATGTCGACGGTGCCGTGACCTTCCTTCTTCCAGTCGCGGTAATGGCGCGAAGATCCCGGCAGCATGAAGTAGCCATGACAGAAGCGCGTGGCCTTGGGGTCGATCGCGCCATACTCGAGGCCCGCGAGCGCCATCAGCGGCTTGACGGTCGAGCCCGGCGGGTAGGTGCCGCGCAGCGCCCGGTTGAACAGCGGCCGGTCGAGGTCGTCGCGCAGCGCGACGTATTCGTGGTTGGAGATGCCGCGCGTGAACTTGTTCGGGTCGAAGCTCGGCACGGAGGCGAGCGCAATGACATCGCCGTTCGTCGGATCGATCGCGATCACCGCCCCGCGGCGCCCGGCCAGCGCCTCTTCCGCCACCCGCTGCACCCGCATGTCGAGACCCAGGAACAAGTCGTTGCCGGCGCGCGATGGTCGGGTGCTGAGCTTGACCGGGACAGTGCCGAGACGGTCGACGTGGCGGCCCTGAGCGTTGACCAGCACCTGGCGAAAGCCAGCGGCGCCGTGCAGCTGCTGCTCGTAGGTGCTCTCGAGGCCGATCTTGCCGATGACGGAGGAGCCTGCGTATTCGTCGGCATTGATCTGCGCGAGGTCCTCTTCCGAGATCGCCGCCACGTAGCCGAGCGCATGCGCGCCGGCCGGCCCGAACGGATACCACCGCGCCAGGCGAGTCTGGATCTCGACGCCCGGAAACTCGAACTGGCGGACCGCGAAAGTGGCGATGTCAGTGTCGGACAACGACAGGCGCAGCGGCACCGCCTCGAACTTGCGACCCGCGCGGATCAGGCGCCCGAGCGCGGGGACCTGGTCAGCCTCGATGAGCCCGAGGTCGGCCAGGCGCCGCAGGGTACCGGGAACATCGGCGACCTGCTCGGGGGTGAGCTCGAGCTGGAACGCCGGCGTGTTCTCCGCGATCACCGTGCCGTTGCGATCGTAGATCAGCCCGCGATCCGGGGGCAGCGCCTCGAGGCGCACGCGGTTGCCCTGCGACAGGTCGACGAAGTAGTCGTGGCGCACGACCTGCAGCCAGAACAGGCGCCCACCGACGACCGCCAGGAGCACGACGGCCGCGATCGCAGCGAACAGCGTGCGACCGATGAACAGCCGCTGTTCGCCCCAGTGATCCTTGATTCGAACGGATCGCGGCATCGGACTATGTGCGGCTCGTCAGCCGGCCGAGAAGCCCAGTCAGCAGCGGCCACAGCAGCGCTCCCGTCAGCACCGGCAACCAGCGTGCCCAGTCGGTCAGCGGGTGGCCCGTCACGCCGTCAACCCAGAACAGCAGGAACTGGTACGTGAAGAGCAGCGACAGCACGACCAGCGATTGCTGCAGCAGCGGGAACATGCGGATCCGCAGATAGAACCGGTGCGCGAGGTAGGCGACGACCACGAAGGCCAGTGCGTTCTCGCCGAGAACGACGCCACGGAACGCGTCGAGCGCGAGACCCGCGACCCATGCAAACAGCAGGCCACCGTCGCGGGGCAGCATCACCGCGAACCAGACGACGAGCAGCAGCAGGAAATCCGGCCGCAGCACGTCGAGCGCGCGCGGTAGCGGCACCGCCGACAGCAGCAGTGCCACGAGCGCGGAGGCGTACAGAGTCCAGCGCGTCCGGCGGATCTCGGGAATCATCGGTTGCGGGCCTTGCCGTGCGGCTCGGCCTGCCGCGCAGCACTCGGCGGCGGCTCCGGGGCCGGCAGCGCAACCTGCGGACGGACCCAGAGCAGCAGTACCTCGCGGTCGCGATCCAGCGTCGCGGCGGGCTCGGCGGTGACGGTCGCCAGTGGCTGGCTCGAGTCTCGCTTGACCTCCGCGACGCGACCGACCGGAAAGCCTGCCGGGAACACGCCGCCGAGACCGGACGACACCAGCAGATCGTCGACCTTGACGTCGGCATTGCGCGGCAGGTACGGCAGCGACAGCCGCCGGAAGTCACCGGTCCCCACCGCAATGGTCCGCAGGCCGTTGCGCTCGATCTGCACCGGCACGGCGTGCGTGGGATCGGACAGCAGGATGACCTCGGCGGCCATCGGCCCGACGTTGCTGGTCTGACCGAAAACGCCGGTGCCGTCGATCACCGGCTGGCCACGCGTGACGCCGTCGCGCGAACCGCGATCAACCAGCACGCGGTGGCGCAGCGGATCGAGATCGACGCGCAGCACGCTCGCCACCTGGGCCTTCTCGGCGTCGCGCGGCACGGCGTTCAGCAGCGCGCGCAGCCTGAGGTTCTCCTGCTGGATGGCGTCGAGCCGGAGCAGCCGCAGGTCGTTTTCCCGCGCCGCCGACCGCAACGACTCGTTTTCGAAAAGCAGCGTCGAACGCGTCGCAAACGATGAGGTCAACCAGTCCCATGCGGCCCCGGGCGAATGCACGAGCATCTGCAATGGCCACGCGGCCGCCGACAGTCCGGCGCGGATCACGGTCAGCTCGTGCTGGCGATGGTCGACGACCATGACGCCGATCGAGACCGCGATCAGTACGAGCGCCCGCAGGCCGAGCGTCGAGACGCGCGGCGGAGCATAGCGGGCACCGGGCTCTCTCAGGACCGGCAACCGGACACCCCGTTCAAAAGATCACTGCAGGCCAAAGGTGCCGGGATGCTCCTCG
>DATNHZ010000038.1:0-2213 GCA_035604655.1 Steroidobacteraceae bacterium
ATGTCCCCGTCCGGCCAGCCGCCGGTCTATCGGCGAATCATCCACATCGACATGGACGCGTTCTACGCGTCCGTGGAACAGCGCGACAATCCGAGCCTGCGCAGCGCACCCGTGGCGGTCGGGGGATCGCGCGAGCGCGGCGTGGTCGCGGCGGCGAGCTACGAGGCGCGGAAGTTCGGTGTGCACTCAGCCATGCCGTCGGTCACCGCCCGCCGGAAATGCCCCGAATTGGTATTCGTCCCGCCGCGCTTCGACGTTTACAAAGCGGTGTCGCAGCAGATCCAAGGCATCTTCGCCCGCTACACCTCTCTGGTGCAGCCGCTGTCGCTCGACGAGGCCTATCTCGACGTGACCATGCCGCTTGTGGACCGAGGCTCGGCGACGGCCATCGCCGAGGAGATTCGGGCGGCGATCCGGGCGGAAACTAGCCTGACGGCGTCTGCCGGCGTGTCCTACAACAAATTCCTGGCCAAGCTCGCTTCGGACCATCGCAAGCCAGATGGGCTGTTCGTTATCACACCGAAGATGGGCCCGGCCTTCGTGGAGAACTTGCCGGTGGGCAAGTTCCATGGCGTGGGACCCGCGACGGTCGCCAAGATGAACGCGCTCGACATCCACACCGGCCTGGATCTTCGCGGCCAATCACTGGCGTTCCTGTCCGAGCACTTCGGCAGGGCGGGGGGCTACTACTACGGCGTGGCCCGCGGCCAGGACGATCGTCCCGTGGAGGCCGACCGTGTGCGGAAGTCCGTCGGCGCCGAAACCACGTTCGAGCGCGATCTCAAGCACTGGGAGGAGGTCGTGCCGGCCCTGGAACCGGTCTTCGCCAAAGTCTGGGCGGCGTGCAGCCGCGGCGGTCATGCCGGGCGCACGGTGACGGTGAAGATCAAGTACGCAGATTTCCGCCAGATCACCCGAAGCCGGTCCTGTGTTGAGCCGGTCGGCTCGCAGAAGGCGCTGGAAGACATCGGCCTCGAGTTGTTGAAGACACATTTCCCGCCACCACTCGGCGTGCGGCTTCTCGGGGTGACGATTTCGAATTTGGAGACGGCCGAGCCACGGACCCGGGCACAACTGGCGCTCGTCCTCGAGCCGGCTGTTCTCGGCGCCTCGTAGGCTACAGCATCTTCCAGTTGCGACGGCGGCGACGGGGGACCAATACGAGCGTGTCAGCTCCGGTTGCGCTAATGGCCAGTCAGCACCCCACCGAGTCGCGCTACATCGTCTGCCAGCAGGGTCAGGGCGGCCTGTGGCGGCTCGTGCGTGAACCGCCGCTGCCCGACGAGGAACAAAGTTTCAGTTGCGCGCTCGACGCCGGCCAGGAAACCGGTCGCAAAGCGCATCCGCTCTTGGCCGGACGTGCCCTGGTCCACCAGGAACACTGGCCACACGCAGAGGCGGTCGTGCACACCGCCGCCGCGATGAGCGACAAACGCGCACCCGCGATCTTCAAGGCGGCCCTCAACCGGGACGGCGCCCGGGCGGGTGTGCCGATCAGGTGCAATGTGACAGGACCATGACACAGCGACAAACAGTTGTCGTTCACGGCCGCCTCGTGGCGGACCAGGCTCGCCTTGAGGCCGCCCGAAACGGCCACCATGGCGTCCAGGTAACGAGCGTGGTCGGCCTGGCCGCCCGGCTTGCCGGCGGGTTCCTCCGTGGCGTCGACGGAGACACGCTGTCGATCGCGGTCGGCACCGTGTTGCGTGAGGCCCCGCCGGAGACGCTCGGCGATCTTGAGGCGATTCGCGGCCTGCCGGGGCTGCAGCTTGCCCTCACGCGTACGCTGGGCAGGGCGTGGCGAGCCGGGCTCGACCTCGCTGCCCGAACGCCCGAGCATCCGCGCTTTGCCACTCTTGCCGCAATCGAGGCGGCGGTGCGTGGCCATCTGCCACCCGGGATGCTGCGCCCGACAGACCTTGCCGCTGCGGCCCGCGCGCGGCTGCGGCATGCGCCCGCTGTTCTTGGCGCGGTCGAGGTGCGGGGCATGACAGCGCTTGAGCCCGTCTGGCAGGCGCTACTCGTTGACGTTGCCGAGCACGTACCAGTCATCTGGAACGCCGGCCCGCGCGAGGCGCCAGCTTGGCTGACCAGCATCGATATCACCGTCCGAAGTGGCCCGCCCGCCGCTCCGTCCGTCGAGACACAGAGTTGTGCGACGGCGCGGCACGAGGTGATCGAAGCGCTGCGTTGGGCAAGGACCGTGCTCGCCG
>DATNHZ010000039.1:0-13445 GCA_035604655.1 Steroidobacteraceae bacterium
GGCTGGTCCGCGAACGCGCCGAGATGCTCACCGTGCTCGAGGCGCTCGACGTCGGCAAGCCGCTGACCCAGGCGCGTGCCGATGCACTCGCGCTCGCGCGCTATCTCGAATTCTACGGCGGTGCAGCCGACAAGCTGCACGGCACGACGATTCCGTATCTTGCGGACTACACCGTCTACACGCTGCGCGAGCCGCACGGTGTCACGGCACACATCATTCCGTGGAACTACCCGATGCAGATCATCGGGCGCTCGGTCGGCGCGGCGCTGGCTGCCGGCAACGCGGTGGTGATCAAGCCGGCGGAGGAAGCCTCGCTCACTGCACTTGCCTTCGCGCGCCTGGCCACCGAGAGCGGCTTCCCGGCCGGCGCGATCAACGTCGTGCCGGGACTCGGGACCGAGGCCGGGGCCGCGCTCGCCGCGCATCCGGGCGTCAACCACGTCTCCTTCACCGGCTCCGTCGAAGTCGGGATCGCCGTGCAGACCGCGGCGGCCAGCCACGTGGCGCCGGTCACGCTCGAGCTTGGCGGCAAGTCGCCGCAGCTCGTGTTCGACGACGCCGATCTCGAGGCAGCGCTGCCGGTGCTGGTCCGCGCCGGCCTGCAGAACGCAGGCCAGACCTGCTCGGCGAGCTCGCGCCTGCTGATCCAGCGCGGCGTGTACGAGCGCCTCGTCGAAGCGCTCGCGGCGCGCTATCGCGCGCTGCGCGCCGGGCCCGCGACTCGCGACCTCGACCTCGGGCCGCTGATCTCAGCCGCGCAGAAAGCACGCGTCACGGGCTTCGTCGACGCCGGGCTCACGGCCGGGGTCGCCGCGCTCGCGCGCGGCGAGGTGAGTGCTGATGCGCCTTCGGGAGGCCATTACCTCGCACCTCTGCTGCTCGGGCCGGTCGCGCCGGACGATCGCCTCGCACAGCAGGAGATCTTCGGCCCGGTGCAGGTAGTGCTCGTGTTCGACACCGAGGAGGAAGCAATCGCGATCGCGAACGGCACCCCCTATGGCCTCGTTGCCGGTGCTTGGACGCGCGACGCGGGGCGACAGCTGCGGCTCGCGCGGGCGCTGCGCGCCGGCCAGGTGTTTCTCAACGACTACGGCGCAGCGGGCGGCGTCGAGCTGCCGTTCGGCGGCGTCGGCTGGTCCGGTCATGGTCGCGAGAAGGGCATGGAAGCACTCTACGGACTGACGACGGTCAAGACTGTCGCCGCACGGCATCGCTGAGCGCAGGCCGACGGAACTGACCAGGCACACGGGGAGCCAACGTGCGACTCACAGGCAAGACTGCGATCATCACCGGCGCGGGTTCGGGTCTCGGCGCGGGGATCGCGCGGCGTTTCGTCGCCGAGGGGGCGCGGGTCGTAATTGCCGACATCCGCATGGACGCCGCGCGGCAAGTGGCCGACGAGCTCGGCTCCAGCGCCGTCGCGCTCGCGGTCGACGTCGCCGATGCGGACAGCGTCGCCGCGCTCGCCCGCGAGACGGACCGGGCGTTCGGCGCCATCGACGTGCTCGTCAACAACGCCGGAATCGGCCACGTGCCGCAACCACTCGAGGACCTCGGCGAGGCGGACTTCGAGCGGATCTTCGCGGTGAACGCCCGCTCCGTCTACCTGACCGCGCGCGCGTTCGTGCCCGCAATGAAGAGCCGGCGACGCGGCGCGATCCTCAACATCGCCTCGACCGCCGGCGTGAGCCCGCGGCCGCGGCTGACCTGGTACAACGCCTCGAAAGGCTGGGTCATCACCGCCACGCGGTCGATGGCGGTCGAACTCGCGCCGTTCGGCATCCGCGTCAATGCGCTGAATCCGGTAGCCAGCGATACGCCGCTGCTCAAGACATTCATGGGAGCGGATACGCCCGAGACCCGCGCCCGGTTCCTGGCGACGATTCCGCTCGGGCGCTTCGCCACGCCCGAGGACATGGGCTACGCCGCGGCCTACCTGTGCTCCGACGAGGCGAGCATGGTCACGGGCGTCGCGCTCGAGGTCGACGGCGGACGCTGCATCTAGCACCTGAGGAGACGCCCGTGGGTCCGGGACCCTTGAACCTGATCACCGACGTTGCGGGACTCGCGGTCGGGCACGCGACCGATGAACCGGCCGCGACCGGCGTTACGACGCTGGTCGGAACCAAGCCGCTCGCCGCCGCCGTCGACGTCCGCGGCGGCGCACCCGGCACGCGCGAGACGGACGCCCTCGCCGCGGATGCGCTCGTCGGCCACGCTCACGCGATCGTGCTGGCCGGCGGCTCGGTGTTTGGGCTCGCCGCGGCCGACGGCGTGGCGACGGAGCTGTCCCGAGCGGGCATCGGCTTTCGGCTCACCGAGCACACACACTCAACCCCGATCGTCCCGACGGCCGTGCTGCACGACCTCGGTCACGGCGGCGACAAGAACTGGGCGGAGCCGCCCTACCGGGAGCTCGGCCGCGAGTCGCTGACGCGCGCGGGCGCCGGCTTCGCGCTGGGCGCGGTCGGTGCCGGCCGCGGCGCGCGCGCCGGGCAGGTCGCCGGGGGCATCGGCTCGGCATCGCTCGAACTCGGTGACGGCCTCGTCGTCGGCGCGCTGGTCGCGGTCAATTCGATCGGCAGCGCGTTGATGCCCGACGGCCGGACATTCTGGGCCTGGCCGTTCGAGATCGGCGCGGAGTTCGGCGGCGAGCGGCCACGCCCGAGCGTGTCGGCCGTGGATCCGGCACCCGCGGGATCGCGCCTTGCGCTGATCGGACAGCTCCGCGCCGGCACCAGCACCGTGATCGGCATCGTCGCCACCTCGGCGCCGCTGACCGGCGCCGAGTGCCACCGCCTCGCCGTCATGGCTCACGATGGCATTGCGCGCGGCGTGCGCCCGTCGCATACGCCGTTCGACGGCGACGTCATTTTTGCGGTCTCGACCGGGATCACGCCGCTGGCCGAGGACCGGCTGCGAGCGGCCCACCTCGCGCGTCTCGGCTCCGCGGCGGCCGACTGCATGGCGCGGGCGATCGCCCGTGGCGTCTACGAGGCGAACCTTACGGCGCGCGCGGCGGCCGACCACTGACCGATCGTCGCCCACTGGCAGCGACTTTCTGTTGTGCGTCGCAGCACAACACCCGCCGCGCTCGAAATGCACGCTGTTCATCGGGCGAAAGCCACCGCCACTTCCACCGGTCCCGCGCGGCCCTCCCATCCCCCCGTGCCCGGACTGTCTCCGGTTGACGACGCTGTTTGACCCCGCCCGCCGGCGCCAGTACCGTCTGGTCGTCTTACGGCCGCTCAAGGGGTACTTGCCATGGCATTTTTCAAGGACACAGCTATCGGACCCAAGGACAGCGGTGCACCCGCCCGCGACCTGCCGCATCGTGAGCCGGAACGTGCTCCGGCCGCGGTCCCGGTACTCGACACGCCGCGTCGCGCGGCCGAACGCGCCGAGCCGCGCGCCGACGGGAAGGAATCGTTCATCGCTGCGGAGCTTACGATCGACGGCAAGATCGAGGGCCTCGGCAGCGTGCGGATCGCAGGCCGCTTCAAGGGCGACGTGCAGGTGCAAGGCAACCTGACGCTCGACTCCGGCGCGCACCTGACCGGGCAGGTCAAGGCACGGCACGTGACCGTCAGCGGCGAGCTGCACGGGAACATCGACGGCGCCCAGCGCGTTGAGCTGCTCGACGGCGGTGTACTCGTGGGCGATGTGAAGGCGGGGTCGCTCACGGTCGCGGCTGGCTCGCGCATGCGCGGTCAAGTGGAGTTCGGCTGGGACGACAAGGGCGCCGCACGTCCGGAGCTCATCAAAGGCAACGGATCCGGCGCATGAGCTCACCGCGCCCGTCGGTCGCGGGCAAGACGCGCGCCTGTCCCCACTGCAAGGCGACGATCCTCGAGAGCTCCAGCGTCTGCCCGGCCTGCCGGCATTACCTGCGCTTCGATGCGGCCTCGCAGCCGGCCGGGGCGCCGAGCGTACAGGCGTTTCGCGTCGAGGGCGTCATCAGAAACCACGAGCCGGCCCGCCACTGGGAGTACGCGGTCGTCGTGACGATCCGCAATGAGCGCGGCGAGGAGGTCCGCCGGCAGGTCGTGAACGTCGGCGCGCTCGAACCGCAGGAGCGACGAACGTTCACCGTGGCGGTCGAGATGTCGGGAGGGTCCGGCCCCGCCACCCCGACCGGCTGACCCACGGCCGGCCGCACGGCGGCGACCGGCCGACGCGATAGAATTCCAGGCCCGCCGGCGCACCACTTACGAGAATATTCCACCGACCAGCGGCTCGGATTCGTATCCAGCCGCCCGGGGAGGTCGGGGCGCGTCGCTTCGAAGGTCACGGTCAGCATGCGCGACGGCGAGATCCAGCGGCGGCTTCGGGTGTTTGGCGGCGCATTCGCGCGCCTTGCGGCGACGGCGGCCATCGCGACATCGGCAGCGCGGGCGGCCGAGCCGTCGCAGACGGTGCCCACCTTGCCCGAGGTCGTGATAGGCACGACGCCCCTGCCGGGAACCACCGTGGATGTCGACAAGATTCCGGCGCACATCGAGACGCTGAAGCTCGGCGAGGCCGATGCTCCGGCCGCGGTGACGGTCGCTGATGCGCTGGCCGCCCGGTTCGGCAGCGTCGCCATCGACGATACCCTCGACGATGCATTCCAGCCCACGCTCAGCTACCGCGGCTTCACCGCCTCGCCGGTGCTCGGCATGGCGCAGGGGCTCGCCGTTTACCAGAACGGCGCGCGCATCAATGAGGCATTTGGCGATGCGGTCAACTGGGACCTGATCCCCGCGCTCGCGATCGACCGCCTCGACGTCGTCGGCGCCAACCCCGTCTACGGGTTGAACGCGCTCGGCGCGGCGCTCGTGCTCAGCATGAAAAACGGCTTTTCGTATTCCGGGACCGATGCAGCGCTGGCAGGCGGATCCTTCGGACAGCGCTCCGCGGCGCTCGAGTATGGCGCGCACCGCGGCCAGTTCGGTGTGTATGTCGCGACCGAGCTGCTCGACTCCGACGGCTGGCGGCGGTTCGGCAGCGACGGTGTGCGTCAGCTGTATGCCGATTTCAGCCTCAAGGGGGCCAATACCACCGCTGACCTCAGCGTGAGCGCCGCCCGCAACGACCTGCGGGGGCAGGGAGCGGCGCCGCTGCAGGAACTCGCGATCGACCGCTCGCTCAGCTTCACGGGACCGCAGCGCAACCAGAACCAGCTTGGATTCGTCACGCTGACGGCCGCCTGGAGCGAGACCCCGGCGCTCTCGCTCGAGGCGTCCCTCTACTACCGAGACTTTCGCCAGCAGGTCGTCAACGGCAATACCACCAGTTACCTGCCGTGCGTGGGCCTTGCGAACGCGGGGCTGATGTGCGAGCCAGACGGCGCGACCGCGCTGGTCGACACGCGCGGCCTCCCGGTGCCCGATCCCGCGAGCGCCAGCAGCGCGCCGATCGGCGAGAACGATGTCGAGTCGCTGCGCGCCCACGGCGAGGGCGCGGCCCTGCAGGTGAGCTCGAGGGGAGTCGTGCTCGGCGAGCCCAATCAGGTCGCGCTCGGTGCGGCGTTCGACGAGGCGCGGGTCGAGTTCGGAACTGGCGCCGAGATCGGCGCGATCGATCCTGCGCTGCTCGTCCACTCCTCGGGTTTCGCCATCGATACGCCGGAAGGCACGCCGTTCAGCGCCACACCGGTCGACCTCGTTGCCCACAACCGCTACTTCGGCGCGTACGCAACCGATACCGTCGATCTAGGCTCGCGAGCATCCGCGACCTTCAGCGCGCGGTTCAACGCGGCCGAGATCGCCCTCGATGACCAGCGCGGCACGGACTTGAGCGGCCGCAGCCGGTTCGACCGCCTCAATCCGGCGCTCGGCGGCACCTATCGCCTGCGCGGCGGCATCACCGCCTACGCCGGCTACGCAGAGACCAATCGCACGCCGACTGCCAGCGAGATCGAGTGCTCCGATCCCGCGCGGCCGTGCCTGTTGCCGTCGAGCGTGGCCGGCGATCCCCCGACGCTGCGGCAGGTCGTGGCCGGAACTGTGGAGCTGGGTCTGCGCCGGTCAGCGCTGCCTGGGCGGGAGCCCACCGACCGGATCGACTGGCATGCCGGCGTGTTCCGGACGGATCTTCGCGACGATATCGAGGAGATCGCGAGCTCGCTGTCGAGCGGCTACTACCGCAACATCGGCGCGACGCGCCGGGAGGGCGCCGAGGCGGGGATCGACTTCCGCTCCGGGAAGTATTTCTGCTTCGCGAGCGTCGCGGCGATCGCGGCGACATACCAGGCGGTCCTGAGCGTTCCGTCTCCGTCGAACCCGTACCGCGACGCCAATGGCAACATCACGGTGAAGCCCGGCGATACCCTGCCCGGCATCCCGCGCTACCGGTTGAAAGCGGGGATCGACTATCGCCCGTCCGGGTACTGGACGGTGGGGGCCGCACTCACGGCAGTCAGCAACTCCGTCTACCAGGGCGACGAGGCCAACCTCGGCCCGCGGCTGCCCGGCTATCAGGTCCTGAGCCTGCACGGGGAGTACCGGGTCCGGGCGCAGGTCGAGCTGTTCGCCCGCATCGACAACGCGACCAACAGCAAGTACGCCACCTTCGGCCTGTACGCCGACCCGACCGGTGTCGGTGCACCGGGAATACCGCCCGGAGCCACCAGCAGCGATCCGCGCGTCGACCACCGCTTCGCGAGCCCCGCGGCGCCGTTGTCGGTCACCGCGGGATTGCGCGTCCGGCTATAGCAATCGCGGCGCCGTGCGCGGGCCGCGACCGGCCGTGCCGCCATACGGGCCCCGGCGACTGGGCGGTGAGCGTCGCGACCGCTTCACCGCGATTGCCCGGGCTCAGTGGTACTGGTAGCGGTAGGTGTAGGGATTGTAGGCAGGCGGCAGAACCTTGTACTGCGGCTGCAAGAACGCGACGAGGTCAACCAGCTGCCGGACGGTCATCACGTCGTTCAATCCGGCGACCGCCATCACTGACTCACCTCCCGGAGCCACGCCTTTGGCCGGAAAGCCTGGCGCGACCCGGTGCGTTGGATTGATGATCGCGGTGACCAGCTCCCCGTAGGTCTTGACCCGGGTGACGCTGCCGCCGAGAGCGACCGAGGCGGCTCCCGTGCCCTCGTAAGCGACGTCGACCCCTTTGACCTGATGGCACACGAAGCACCGCAGGTCGACGAAGGCCTGGCGTCCCGCCGCCGCGTCTCCGCTCGGAAGCCGAAAGCCGGCCGGCGAGTTCGCCGCGTCCGGCGTACACGCCTGCAAGACGGTCATCGAGGCGAGCAACGCGATGCAGAGTCGCATGACAACCTCCGGTCCCGGCCGGCGGGCGATCGGGGCGTGCGCCGCGGGCGAGATGCAACTGCCACGATCAATTCTAGCGGCTGGCGGCACCTCTGGAGCAGCTGTCACGGTTTGTTGCACACCTGTTTCGGAAAGCCGCGCTCCCGCACGCACCGGCGGTCACGATGACTCGCATCGCGACCGGGAGCCCGCCCAGATCCGGGACCAGCGGATCACGGATGCGACGCTTGACGACGGGACGCGCGCAGACATCCCTGTTGGTGATCGTCGACGATTCCGACCGCCTGCATGAAGGCATAGCAGATCGTGGAGCCGACGAACTTGAAACCACGCCGCTTGAGGTCGCGGCTCATGGCGTCGCTTTCGACCGTCATCGCCGGGATCTCGCTCAGATACCGGGGGCGATGCCGGCGAGCTCTGGGCGCGTAGCGCCACAGGTACCCGGCGAAACTCCCATCACGCTCCAGCAGATCGAGGTAGGCGCGCGCATTCAGCACGAACGCTTGCACCTTGAGCCGGTTGCGGACGATGCCCGGGTCAGCGAGCAGCCGCTCGATCCGGCGCGGCGTGTAGCGCGCCATCTTGCGCGCGTCGAAGTCATCGAATGCGCGCCGGTAGTTGGCGCGCTTTTTCAGCACGGTGATCCAGCTGAGGCCGGCCTGCGCGCCCTCGAGGCACAACATCTCGAACAGGTGGGCGTCGTCGCGCCGGGGCACGCCCCATTCCGTGTCGTGGTACTGCACGTACAGCGGATCATCTCCGCACCACGCGCAGCGCCATTGTCCATCCGCGTGTCGCACCACCGCCCGCCGCACAGCCGCATGCGCCTTCTCCATCGGGCCTCGCTCACCAACCGAGCCGGTCGCGCATCCGGTATCCCAGAATTGCCGCCGGCATGAACCACGGGCGGCCGAAGTACAGCGGTCGCGCTGGAAACGGCAGCCCGTCAAGCGCCGTATCGCCGCCGGCAGCGCCGGCCATCTGCAGCCCGATCTTGCGGCCATAGTACGTTGCGAGGGGAATGCCGGCGCCGCAGTAGCCCATGCAGTAGAACAGGCCGTCGCGGCTGCCGAGGTGCGGCAGCGAATCGAAGGTGAAGGCGACGAAGCCCATCCAGGCGCGGCTGATCCGTGCCTGCCCGAGCTCCGGGAACACCTCCGTCATCATCGCGGCGAGCCGCGGGACGCAGCGCGAGACGTCCTGCTCCTTGGCCGCCGCGCGGCCGCCGAACAGGATCCGCCGGCCGTCGGGCGAGGGCCGCACGTACACGACGACGTGCCGCGTGTCGACGAGGTTCCGTCCGTGGGGAATCAGGCGGGCGACGAGCGCTGGATCGAGCGGCTCGGTGGCGATGATGTAGCTGCCGATCGGCACCACGCGGCGGCGATGCCACGGCGACAGCGCACCCGTATAGCCATTGGTCGCAATCAGCACCTGGCGCCCGCGTACTGTGCCGCGCGGCGTGTGCACGGTGAAGCCCTCGCGCGTCCGCTCGAGCGCGAGTACCGGGCAGTCGGCGTGGGCGACGGCACCGGCGCTGCAGGCGCGGGCATACAGCGCATTCAGCAACCGCAGCGGATGGATCGCCGCATCGTCGGG
The DNA here is from genome assembly GCA_035604655.1 of Steroidobacteraceae bacterium. Classification (GTDB taxonomy): domain Bacteria; phylum Pseudomonadota; class Gammaproteobacteria; order Steroidobacterales; family Steroidobacteraceae; genus CAIKZZ01. Next base: position 8,859 of record DATNHZ010000039.1, read on the forward strand.
GTAGACGAGACCGCCGTGGTAGAAGCTGCTGCCGATCTCCGCCGCCTGTTCCTCGGGCGGCACGACTAAGATCCGTTGCTCGAGTCCGGCGGGCTGCGATTCGACCGACCGGCGCAGCAGCTCGAAGTGGTGGCGCGTGTGCGCACCGTAGAAGCAGCCGACGCCGCGCCAGTCGCAGTCGAAGCCGGGCGTCCGGGCCAGCGCCCGCAGATCCGCGACCGCCGCGAGCCCCTCGCGGTAAATCGCGGTCGCAATGCCCTGCCCGTGGCGCCGTGCCAGCGCCTCGAATTCCGGCCTGATGCTGAACCCGACCTGGCCGCCGTTGCGCGAGGAACAGCCACCGCCGATCGGACCGGCATCGAACACGATTGTCGACTTCCCGGCCAGCCCGGTCTCGCGGGCCGCCGCAAGCCCGGTATAGCCGGCACCGACGATGACGACATCGGCGCTCGCAGGGAGAGGGGCCTCAGAGGAGCGCGGAAACCCGGAATCCTCGTTCCAGAACGCAGTCGCGGCGTAGTCGGGCGCGAAACTCACGGGCGACGGTCGCGGTGGACTCGGCGGCGCCGGGCCCGCAGTGCGGAATTGATCGACGCACGCGCGCCGACGCCGGGCGCGCCCGTTCGCCGACCGCTGATCAGGACAGGTTTCACGGATGCCTCGCCGCGCCTGCGTGTCGCAGCGGAATCATGCCGCAGGTCGCGTGGGTCGCGGTAGCGCTCGCGACGCGGCGCAAAGCGCGGCTCGAACGATCCCCCGGCGCGGTGGCTGTCGCCGTCGCGTCCCGGCGGCCGGCGATCGCCGCTCTCGCCCTCGGTGGCGATCGGCGTCGCAACGCGCGAGCCCGGGCCCGGAGTCGCAGCCCCGGGCGTGACTCCGCATGCGACATAACGGGTGAGACGCGCGTCTAGTTTGCGGGAAATACCGGCCTTCGCGAGCCTGTCGGCATCGGGCGACAGGGTGCCTCCGGTATAAGGCTGAAGGTGCACTGATCGAACGCCACCCGCCGCTCGCGCAGTGTTCTCCGGGTAGCTGCGTAGTGACGTTCGCATGGCCGTCCTCGTCGCATGAAACAGGGATACGACAGTGAACTTTAGAAGGACGATGGGGATCCCGGCTGCCGCAGCACTGCTGGGCGCGTTCGCCGCGCTCAGCGCTCAAGCCCAGGAACCGCGGTCAGCGCAGGGACCGGCGGCAGCCACGCAAAGACCGGTCGTCCACAAGGAGGTGTGTCCCGGTCCCGCAGCGCCGGGCACCGCGCGCTGTCATGCGCACGTGGTCGTCGATGCGTCCGGCAAGCCCCGGACCACCGGCAGTGCGACGACCCCCGCCGGTTACTCGCCGCAGAGCCTGCAAAGCGCTTACAACGTGGCGAGCGTCCCCGGATTTCAGGCGACACCGGTGATTGCGATCGTGGATGCGTACGATTACCCGAACGCCGCGTCCGATCTCGCCGTCTATCGCGCCCAGTACGGTCTGCCGGCGCTGCCCCCCTGCCCGGGCACGGGGCCGGGCGCGAGCCCGTGTTTCGAGAAGGTGAACCAGATGGGGTCCACCCCGTATCCGGCGGCCGATACCAGCGGCTGGTCCCAGGAAGCCGCGCTCGATCTCGACATGGCGAGTGCGATGTGCCCCGGTTGCACGCTGATTCTGGTCGAGGCGAATTCCGCTGACGATAGCGATCTCGGAACCGCCGCCAACACGGCTGCGGTGACGCTGCGGGTCAACGTCATCAACAATAGCTACGGCGGTGGCGAGAGCGGGACAGCGGCCTACGCAGGGTACTACCAGCATGCGGGCGTCGCGGTCACGGCCAGCGCCGGCGACGGCGGCTACGGAGTCCAGTTTCCGGCGTCATCGCCGTTCGTCACGGCGGTTGGAGGCACGACGCTGACCGCTGCGAGCAACGCGCGGGGATGGACAGAAACCGTGTGGAACGACTCGTACGGGGCAACCGGCGGCGGCTGTAGCGCGGTCTACGCCCAGCAATCGTGGCAAACCGCCGTCCTCACGAGCAAAGAAAGATCGGGCTGTCGGAGGCGCGTCGTGTCGGACGTCGCGGCCGTCGCCGACCCGGCCACCGGCGTCGCCGTCTACGGACCGACCGCGCCGAACTCCAAGGGCAAGCCCAACCCGTCCGGCTGGATGGTTTTCGGCGGCACGAGTACCGCCGCGCCGATTGTCGCCGGCATCTACGCGATCAACTTTGGAGTCACCGGCCACGTGCCGACGTATGGCAGTAACCCATACGCCGATGCGGGCAATGCCGGTGCGCTGAACGACGTGACCTCGGGCACCGATGCCAGGCGCAGGTCGGCCTGCGGATCGCCGACATCGAGCACTTACTATCTGTGCGATGCGGGCAAGGGCTACGACGGGCCCACCGGACTCGGCACGCCGAACGGCTACGCGGCGTTCTGAGCATCCACTAGAGCTCTTCGCGACGGGTCAGCTGCGCGGGCTCGCAACCGCCCGCGGCACTGCGCTATTGCGCGTGAGAACGACGTCGGCGCGGTACGACCGTGCGTTTCCGGGAAAAGCGCGACATCATTGCGGCCAGGGCCTGGTCCGGCGTGCTGGCGCCCGGAGGAGCCGCGGGTGAGTCACGATTACCTCGGAAATCCCGTCACCGGCGGTCGCGATGCGACGCTGGCCGGCATCGACGACTTCGTCGGCGGCTTCCTCTCCTACGAGGAGCGCATGCTGAATGTGCTCGCGGTCGCGGACGCCGATCCCGGCTGCTGCCTCGCCAATGCCTATGCCGGCTGGATCTGGATGTTCCTCGAGGCGCCAGAGGCGGCGGCGCGCGCCGCAACCTACCTCGAGCGCGCCGAGCGCGCCGCCCCGCTCGCCAGCCGGCGCGAGCGTCTTGCGACCGAGCTGCTCCGCGCCTGGTGCGCGGATGACGTCGTCACGGCCGCGGGCATCGCCGATGAGATTCTCGCCGCAGCGCCGCGCGATCTCGCGGCGCTGAAGCTGCACCATTACTTTGACTTCAATCGCGGCCTGTGCCCGGAGATGCTGCGCGTCGCGCTCGCGAGCCTGCCCCACGCCGGCGACGTCCCGCAGCTGCACGGCATGCTGGCATTCGCCTACGAGCAGTGCCACCTGCTCGGCGACGCCGAAGCGGCAGCCCGGGCGGCCCTGAGGATGCAGCCGCGCGAGCCATGGGCCCAGCACGCGCTTGCGCACGTGATGCTCACGCAGGGTCGGGTCCGCGAGGGCATCGGATTTCTGGAGAGCGTCAGCGGAACGTGGACGGGACTGACCTCATTCATGTACACGCACAACTGGTGGCACCTGGCGCTGTTCTACATCAGCGAGGGACGTATCGAAGATGCACTCGCGATCTACGACCAGCACTGCTGGGCGCGGGATAAGACGTACTCCCAGGACCAGATCGGAGCGGTCTCGCTGCTCGCGCGCCTCGAGCTCGCCGGCGCCAGCGTTGGCGGACGCTGGCAGGCGCTCGCCGAGTACCTGACCGTCCGGCGCGGCGACACGGTCCAGCCGTTCCTGACGATGCAGTACCTGTACGGGCTCGCCCGCGCGGAACGGCCGGAGGCAGAGGCGCTGCTCGAGGCCGTGCGACGGCACGCGCAGGTGGCGCCACAGGCGCTGCAGGAGGCGTGGGCGGACGTCGCGCTGCCGGCCTGCGAGGGCCTCGCGGCCCACGCCCGCGGTGACTACCGCAGCGCCCGGCGCCGGCTTGGCCCGACCCTCGGGCGGATGCTCGAGGTCGGCGGCAGCCACGCGCAGCGCGATCTGTTCGCACAGATCTACCTCGACAGCCTGCTGCGGGACGGCCGGCGGGTCGCCGCCCAGCAGCTGCTCGAGGAGCGACGCGTCTTCGAGCCGGATGGTGTACCGCTCAACCGGGTTCTCGCGCGGGTGTATGCGGATCTCGGGCTGCCGGCCGAGGCGGCGCGCGCGGCCGAGCGCGCCCGCCGCCCGTAAAGCTGGTTTCCGGCCTCGTCAGGGCGCCGCGGGATGCGCCGCGAGGAACGCGGCGACGTCGCGCGCCGAACGCTCGGGGATCTCGACCTGCGGCAGATGGCCGACATGCGCGTAAGTGATCAGCGTCGCGCCGGGAATGGCCGCCGCGAACTTCCGCCCGCTCTCCACGCCGATCAGCGTGTCGCTCTCGCCGTGCAGCACGAGCGTCGGCACGCGAATCGCAGCCAGCGCATCGCTCGAAGCCACGCCCATCGCGCCGGGCGCGATCGACATCAGGATCGCGCGATGGCCCGGTGCTCGCTGGAACTCGGCCCAGCGGTCGACGAACGCCGGGGTGATGACGGCCGGATCGTAGACATCGTCCTTCAGGCCATCCGCGATCAGCGGGCGGTTGTCGATGTGGCTCAGGAACCAGCGGCCGACCCGGTACCGGAGGATCCGGAATGCCAGCGGCAGGTGCGCCGCCGGCTGCTGCGGCCAGCCGGCCGCATCGACCAGGATCAGCGCCGACAGTCGCTCGGGGTGCTTGAGCGCGTAGTTCCAGGCAGCCCCGCCGCCGAGCGAGTTGCCGGCGAGCGCAAAGGAGGTGAGCCCGCGCGCGGCGGCGAATGCTTCCAGCGAGTCGACGAC